>JBBSKF010000069.1:0-17980 GCA_038256525.1 Mycobacteriales bacterium
CGAGTCGCTGGCGACGCTGACCGTGCGAGTCCTCGCACAAGCGAACGAGGCCACTGTCGCGCACCTGCGCATCGAGGACGGTCGGCACGAGGTCGACCTGATCGTCGAACGCGCCGACGGCCACATCCTGACGATCGAGGTCAAGCTCGGCTCGGCTGTCCGCGACGAAGACGTCAAGCATCTGCTGTGGTTGCGCGATGTCGTCGGCGACCAGCTCGTCGACGCGGTAGTCCTGTCCACGGGTCTTCAGGCCTACCGTTGGCGCGACGGCATCGCGGTGCTGCCGCTCGGACTGCTCGGCCCCTGAGCCGGACTCGGTCCGCAATTTTCGCCGGCGCTCTGGCGACGTCCCCGGCAGCCCCCCAAGATCAACGCCGGACTTCCGACGGTTGCCTGAGCCGAAACCGCACGAAGTGCGGCGTTGATCTTGTGGTGCGGCGGAGCGGCGGTGCGTGGCCCGTGTACGGGCTGAGTGGCAAGACCGTCGGGGGCCCACCAGGCTCAGCTCGAACTCCCCGGTGGAAGTGTGATGAGGCATCCGGTCAGCCGCTCAGGACTGACAGGTTGCGCCGGGCAGCCGCTGCCGCCAGTCGCTCGTCGAAGGTCGCCACCGTCGCTCCGGTGCTCTCGGCGGCGAGCAGGACGCAGCAATCCGGCAGCTTCAGGCCGGTCTCCGCGCGCAGCCGGGCGAGTTGGACCGAGGTGTTGACCGGGAAGGGCAACTCGTTGACGCCGAGCTGCTCCAGGGCGGTCTGCACCAGCTCAAGGTGTCCGCTTCGCGCCGGCGTCACGAACACCTCCGCCAACGTGATCGCACTGGCGCCGAATTCGTCGTCCGCGGCCACGAGCAGACCGTTCGCCGCCTCGTGGTGAGCGTCCTCGCCGTCCAGGTGGGCGATGAGGACGCTCGCGTCCAGGACGATCACTGCGGCCAGTCCTTGCGGAGCGTGCACAGATAGTCCGGTCCGTACGCGCCGGTGAGCATTCCGCTGCTGCGCCGCACCGCCTCGACGCGGCGTCGGCGCCGTTCGGCCTGAGCCTGTTGCGCAGCCTGGTGCCCCTCGAGGGCCAGGCGTACCAGCAGTTGTGGGCGGCTGATCCCGGGCCAACGTCTGGCGGCCGCATCCAGCACGGCGGCCAGGTCGTCGGTCTCGGTCACGAAGTGACGCGGTCGGGTGGTGGGCACCCGCCAAACGTAGCACCGAGCGTGTCAGGTGACACACCGACCGTGCTGGACTCTTGCGCTCAACCGTCGTACTTGCTTCTGCGGTCAGCCCCAGAGGGCGCAGAGGGGAACGGCGAAGACCCGGTCGTCGATCTCATGAACGTGTGCCCCGCTGTGCAGAACGGCGCCGGCGAGAAAGTCCTTGCCCAGTTGATCGCGGAGCCACAGCAGGTGCTTGGCGTCGCTCCTGGTGGGCGCGGCGCCTGCCTTGAACTCGAGGCCGATGACGCGGCCGGCTCCCATGTCGATGACCAGATCGATCTCCTTGCGTCCATGCGTCTCGCGCAGGTGGTAGAGGGTGGGCCGAGGGTGCATCAGCGCGATCTCGGGCCGCAGCTGCGCTGTTCCGAAGGCGTCGAAGAAGCGCCCCAGCAGGTTCGGGTCATGGAGGATGTCGATGGCGGTGAGGCCGGCGGCGGTGGCAGCAAGTCCCGGGTCGATCAGGTAGCGCTTCGGCGCCTTCACGAGTGAGCGCAGCCGGTTCGCGCTCCAGGCAGGGACCTTGTCGAGGACGTAGAGGTTCTGCAGCAGCTGGTCGTAGCTCGCGGCTGTCCGTGCATTGATCGTTGCCGTGTCGTACAGGGTGGCGTCGGTCGGGATGCCGGCGTTGTGAAGCGCGAGGACTTGCAGGTAGCGGCGGAGCTTCGCCGGGTTCTTCGGTTGCTCGAGTGCAGCGGCGTCCCTGGTCACCAGATCGTCGAGATAGCTGTCGAGCCAGATGCCGGCGCCCTGCACGGTGCGGTTGCGGTAGGCCACCTCAGGGAAGCCGCTGCGCATCCCCAGTCGGACGTACGCATCAATGTCCGGGACTTGCTCCGGCAGGCGCAGATCGGTGAGGCCGGTTGTCGCGAGGCGAGTGAGGAACGCGGGCTGCGTCACGTCGAGATGATGGTGGAGCTCGCGCTCGGTCAGCCCATGGATGGCCAACTGGACGACCCGCCCGGTGCCGGCCCACATCTCGTGGGCGAGTTCGGCTCGTACGCTGCCGGTCAGGAGGAACTGTCCTGGCGTGGCGTCGGTGTCCACGACGCGCTTGACTGCCGCAAGGACCTCGGGAACCTCCTGCCATTCATCAAGCAGCAGAGGTCGCGATGCGCGTCGCAGCGCCGCGTCCGGATCGGCCCGGTACGCAGCCGCGACCCCGGGGACGTCAAGTCTGTCTGCTTGCGAGACCCGCTGGAGCGCGGTCGTCGTCTTGCCGGTAGCCCTGGCCCCGGTCAGCAGCACGGCCGGGAAGTCCGCTAACAGCCCCCTGAGGTGGTGATCGGCCAGTCGTCCACGATATGACGGATCTTCGCGGGCCATGCAGGCCACACTACCAAGTGAGGACGCTGTCGACTACCAATCCTGGACGTGCTGTGGCTACGGTGAAGATCCACCGCAGCATCGCCGCGCTCAGGGTGGGGGACCCATGCTGAGCACGGTGATCCTGCGGATGATCAACCTCGGAGGGTGCGGGCAGGAAGCCGGGATCGGCGCTACTCCCGCGCGCCGGCGTAGAGCTTCTCGACCTCACCGACCTGCTCCTTCATGACCACGGCCCGCTTGAGCTTGAGCGAGGGCGTCATCTGCCCGCCCTCCTCGGTCCAGTCCTCCGCCAGGACGGCGAACTTGCGGATCGCCTCGGCCTTGGACACCGCCTTGTTCGCGCTGTCGACCGCGCCCTGGAGCTCGGCCCGGAGGGTCGGGTCGTCGACCAGGTCGGCGGCGGTCGTGTTCGCCGGCTTGCCGTTGCGCTCGGCCCACGGCCCGACGGCCTCGGGGTCGAGGGTGATGAGGCAGGCGATGAACGGCTTCTGGTCGCCGACGACCAGGCACTGGCTGACCAGCGGGTGGGCCCGGATGCGGTCCTCGAGCACGGCCGGCGCGACGTTCTTGCCGCCGGCGGTGACGATGATCTCCTTCTTGCGGCCGGTGATCTTCAGGTAGCCGTCGGCGTCGAGCTCGCCGATGTCGCCGGTCTGCAGCCAGCCGTCGACCAGCGTCTCGCTCGTGGCCGTCTCGTTGTGCCAGTAGGCGGAGAACACGCTGTCCCCGGACATGAGGATCTCGCCGTCGTCGGCGATCCGGATCGTCACGCCCGGGGAGGGCCGGCCGACGGTGCCGATCCGCAGGTCGGCCGGGGTGTTGACGCTGCCGGCGGCGGTCGTCTCGGTCAGGCCCCAGCCCTCCAGGATCGTCAGGCCCGTACCGCGGTAGAAGTGGCCGAGGCGGGCACCGAGCGGCGCCCCACCGGACACCGCCCAGGCGACCTTCCCGCCCAGCGCCGCCCGCAGCTTGGAGTAGACGAGCTTGTCGAACACCCCGTGCTGGAGCTTCAGCGGCAGCGAGGCGCCGCGCTTGTCCAGGGCCTCGGAGTAGGCGATCGCGACGCCCTCGGCCTTGTCGAAGATCTTGCCCTTGCCGTCGGCGTGGGCCTTCTGCTTCGCGGTGTTGTAGACCTTCTCGAACACCCGCGGCACCGACAGGATGAACGTCGGCTGGAAGCTCGCGAAGTCCGGCAGCAGCGCCTTGATGTCGGCGGTGTGCCCCATCCGGGCGCCGGCCTCGACGCAGGCGGTCTGGATCAGCCGGGCGAACACGTGCGCCAGCGGCAGGAACAGCAGCGTCGAGCCCTCGGCGTTGAACACCTCCGGCAGCACCACCCCGGCGCTGCGCCCGGTGCCCAGCAGGTTGCCGACGGTCAGCTCGCAGCCCTTGGGCCGGCCGGTCGTGCCAGAGGTGTAGATGATCGTCGCGAGGCTGTCGGTCGTGACGGTGGCCCGGCGGGCCTCGAGCTCGGTCTCCGGGACCTCCCGGCCGGCCGCGGTCAGCTCGGCGAGCCCGCCGGCGTCGATCTGCCACATGCCCGTGACGCCGGTCAGCTCGCCGCGGACCTCCTCGAAGCTCGCCTGGTGGGCGGCGGACTCCAGGATCACCGCGACGGCGCCGGAGTCCCCGAGGTTCCACTGCACCTGCTCGGCCGAGGACGTCTCATAGATCGGTACGGTGACGGCGCCCGCCGACCAGATGGCGTAGTCGCACAGCGTCCACTCGTACCGTGTCTTGCTCATCAGACCGACCCGGTCACCGGCGCCCACGCCGGAGGCGATCAGGCCCGCGGCCAGCGCCCGGACCTCGGTGTCGAACTCCTTGGCGGTCACCGGCGACCAGCGGCCCTCGACCTTGCGGGTGAACACGACGGCATCCGGCGAGGAGGCGGCGCGCTCGCGGATCGTGTCGGTGAGCGCCGCGGTCTTCGGCAGCTCGACGGCCTGAGGGGTGGAGTACTCCTGCACCTTTGGCTCCTCGACGAGGGAGGCCGGCGGGGACCGCTGCCGGCTGGTCGAGGCTACCGCGCAGGGGGGTTGCCGGAGGTCAGAGCAGCCTGGTGCGCATCCCTGCCTGGAGCGCCTCCCTGATCATGTGGCGTGAGGCACCGGCGTGTCGCGCGCGGAATTCGCCAGATGATCAGGGAGAGGTTGGGGGGTGGGTCAGAGCAGCCGGTAGCCGAGCCGGTCTGCCGCGGCGGCCAGCCGGTTCGCCAGCGAGGGGTCGGACAGCGGGCGGGACAGGATCGGCCTCGTCGGGAACGCGTCCGCGGCCGGTGTCCAGAGCGTCAGGCATCCGCTGCCACCGTCCATGGCGGACGGATGCCACAGCCCGTCCAGGGTCGGGAAGGCGCTGCGGATCGTGCGCGCCCAGGCGCGGGCGACGTCGCGGCGACCGGAGTTGACGGCCTGGCTGGCGCCCGCGCGGGTGGGCCAGCTTCCCGCCATGTCGAGCAGCCGCACCGCTCGGGTGAGCTTCAACCCGACAAGCTGTGGCGCGCCGGCGTGCCGGTCGATCATGCGGCGGGTCTGGAAGGCCTCGGCGAGTGCGGTCTGTGCTGTCACCGCGAGATAGCTGACCCCGTCCGCTTTGTCCGGTCCGGGCGGTGGCTCGTGCGGGTCGTATCGGCAGGTCGCCACCGGCCCGACGTGCCGGAGCTCGTTCCAGGCGACCAGGTGCGGACCGGCGGTCCGGTGGATGCGCCACAGGGTGATGCTCGGTGGGCAGGTGTGCCAGTCCTGCTCCCGGATGCCGACCTGGTCGCGGAGGAACTCGAGAGGCGGTGGGTGCGGGAGCTTCGCCACCCGCTACGGGCGGGCGGCCGCGAGTGCCGCAACCGGCGCCGGGTCGCCGCCCGCCCGGAGCCACTGCTCAGGCGAGACCGGGCTGTCGTCGAGGACGAGCTCAGGTTGCCCGGTGGTCATGAACGCGAGAGCTGCGAGCGGGTGCTCGTCCTGGGCGAATCCGCGAAGCACAACGTGCAGCCCCGGCAGGACACCGCCGTCGGTGAACTGCCAGCGAGGCAGGCGTCGTCGACCGGACGCAAGCGCATACAGATCGCGGCGGGCGATCCGATGGCGGACCCGGCCTTCGGTGACGCCCAGCAGCCTGGCCGCTTCGCTGACCGTGAGCGCCGTGCTCACCAGGGCCGCGTAGGCACCGGTCGCCGTGGCGGCGGCATGCGCGTAGGCGCCCGGCTGGTCCGGCAAGCCGGCTGCGTCCAGGACCGTGGCCTCGTCCTTGGGCAGGGCCGTCGTCCCAGGTGCGGTCAGGACCCAGCGAAGTCCGGTTTCGGTCGCTTGTGCGATCTCCTGCTCGGTGACGTCGATGCCGTGCTCGCGCAGCACCTCCGGGAGTGTCATGGACATGCGGACATCTTAGCGCGGCGCGCGCATGTGCGCGGGCGGAGTCGTGTCGCCCCGGTGGTCAAGGACGCGTCCGTTCGTGCCGATCCCGGAGGCGTGGAGGACCCGTACGCCGACCTGCTGAGTCCGGCTGCCGTGTCGCGCTGTCCCGCGTGTTCGGCGGCGCTGCGGCCGGGGGCGCCGTGGTGCACGCTCTGCTACGCCGACCTGCGGCCGGCCGCCGCTGCGGAGCCCGAGCCCGTCGTGGCGCGCACCACCGCGTACGCCGCGGTGGACGTCGACCCGCTCACCGCGCCGGCTGAGGCGCTCGGCCTTCCGGCGTCGGAAGCCGCTCCGCAGTCGGCGGCGACCTCGTGGCCGTGTACGGCGTGTGAGAGCGCGAACCCGTACAGCGTCTCGGTCTGTCTGGTGTGTGGCACTGCCTTCCTCGCGGCGGTGCGGGAGGCCGAGGGGCCGCTGCTCGAGATCCCGGTTGTCGGCGACCTGACCCGGCTCTCGCGCGGGCAGCGGTTGGGGCTGGCCGCCGGTGTCGTGCTCGTGATCAGTGTGCTCACCGCGCTGGTTGGGTTGGTCTTCGGCTGACCTCTGCGCGCGTCGGGAGGAGTTGCGGCTGGGATGACGCGAGGTGGCCGGATGAAGTCCTGAGGGTGAACAACCGGGTTGTTCGCGCATTCGCCGGACGGCAGGCGGTCGCGGCGGCTACTTTCCCCCTACTCGCATAGGAATGCGACGGTATGCCCTGGGGGGCCTGCGATGAAACGTGCTGTTCTGCCGGTCATCGTGGCCTTGCTGGCGTCGCTGGTCTCGCTGACCAGCCCGGCGGGCGCGCAGGACCAGCCGGATCCCGCGCCGGTACTCGGTGGGCAGCTCTACTCCACCGGGGGTGTCGTGGAGTTGGAGGTGCTCTCGGCCACCGCGGGCCTGACCTCGACGCTGTTCCTGTTCGAGCCCGAGGAGAAGCGGCTTGCGACGAACCGGGACATCGGCCTGAAGGTCAGCATCGGACCCTACGCAGCGGGTGAAGAGCTGCTGTTCGGGATCCGGGTGAGCAACGGCCAGGAGTACCGGATGGGCCCGGCGACCAGGAACCCGGACGGCATCGAACACGCCGTCGTCGACTTCGGCACCGACGGCTGCGCGATCGTCGGCTTCGAGGACCTTTTCGGTGGCGGTGACCGCGACTACGACGACAACCGGTTCCGCTTCTGCGGGGGCATCGCGCCCCAGGTGCCCGACCCGGTGGAGCCGCCGGAGCCGACCCCCTTCGTCCCTCCGACCGCGAACGCCGGCGCGGACCAGGCCGTGCTCGAGGGCTCGACCGTGACGCTCGACGGGTCGGCGTCGACGGCGAGCACCCGACCGGCCCTCGAGGCCTCGGAGCGGGACGGCACGCTGCCCGGCGGCACGTCGTTGGGCGCGACCATCGCCGGGCTCGACCCGTCGACACCGGACAGCCTGCGCATGCTCGGGTCGGTGGACATCGGGGAGGGCCCACCGGCGCAGAACACCAGCCTGGCGTACGTCATCGACGTCTCCGGCAGCGCCAACTTCGGGGGCGGCTGTGCCGGCGACATGAACGCCGACCGGCGGAGCAATACGATCCTCGACTGCGAGATCGCGGCCGCGCTGGAGCTGCACGCCAGCGTCGTCGCTGCCGGGACGGTGGCCAAGGTCGGGCTCGTCACCTTCAGCTCCGCCGCCCAGGCGGTGGACCTGGACCCGACGGGGTTGCGGGCAACGTTGGTGTCGCCGACCGCGGACGCCGACAACAACGGCGTTCTCGACCTCGAGCAGGCGCTGCGTGGATTGCGCGCCGGAGGAGGGACCAACTTCCGCGCCGCGGCCAGCGCCGCCTGCGGCCTGCTGGCCGGCTCCGGGTCGCCGCAGCTGCTGTCGGCCTTCTTGTCCGACGGGCAGGCGACGGTCGGCGGGGGGCTGACCGGAGTCGTCCCGTGCACGCCGCCGGTGGAGTTCCAGACGTTCGCGGTCGGGACCGGCAGCAACTGCACCCTCGGGGCTGCCGGAGCCCGGTTGAGCGACCTCGCCAGACTCAGCGGCGGCGACTGCACCAACGTGCCGAACATCGGCGACCTGCCCGACATCCTGCCGTCGGTGCTGCGGTCCAGGATCGTCAACGCCTCGTACACGATCGACGGCGGCGCGGCCGTCGACCTGTCGTCCCAGCTGTCCCTGCCGGTCGAGGGGCCGCAGACGGTCGACGTCGCTGTCCTGCTGCCGGGTGACCTCCCGGCCGGGGCGCACGAGATCTGCCTCACGGTCACCGGGGAGGACTCCGGTGGCACCGACTCGGTGACCACCTGCTCCGACCTGGTCGCCGTCAGCGGCCCCGTCTCCTACCGCTGGGAGACGGTGTCCTCGACCGGTCCGCCGGTCTTCCTGTCCTCGCGCGCCTCGGCGACCCCGTCCTTCGTCGCGGACGACGACGGGACCTATGAGTTCGAGCTGACCGTCACCGACGGGTCGGGCGCGACCGCCTCCGACCGGGTGACGGTCGTCGTCGGCAACGTCGCCCCGGCGCTGACGATCCAGCCCGGTGAGGCTTTCGCCGGCGGCGTCACGCTGGTCAACGCCTCCTTCACCGACGTCGGCTGGCGGGACACCCACGACGCAACCGTCACCTGGGGCGACGGCGTGACCGACGAGGTGACGGTCACCGCGCAGGGGTCGGGTTGGGGCACCTTCTTCGGCTCGCACGTCTACGCCGAGCCCGGGACGTACACCGTCTCGGTCGTGCTGCGCGACGACGACGGCGGCCGGGACGAGGAGGTGGTTGCGCAGCTGCGGGTGCAGTCCCCGGTGGCGGTGTGGGCCAACTCCTCGACGCTGAGCCGGGCGCTGGACTGGTCGGGCGCCTCTGGCTCCATCGAGGGTCGGGTGCACACCAACGGTGAGCTGCGTTTCGTCGGCCAGTCGAAGTCCGTCGACGGTCCCACGACGTACGCGGGCCGCCTGGCTGCCGACACCGAACGGAACATCTTCGTGCCGAAGCCGGTCGCGGCCCCGGTGCAGCCCTTCCCCTACCGGTACGAGGTGGCCGACTACCGGCCGGGGCAGCGGGTGGCCCGGGAGGTCGGCGCGGCCTACCGCGACATGTCGTCGAGGTGCGTGAACGGCGTCTGGCACGAGGTCCAGGAGGTGCTCGCCCCGGGCGTCTACTACGCCGCCTGCGACGTGCAGCTCAACGGCTCGCAGATCGGCGGCCGGATCACGCTGGTGTCCGAGGGGCGCGTGCAGGTCAGCGGCTCCCGGCCGGAGTTCGAGCCGTTCCTGGACGGCCTGCTCTTCCTGGCGGGGGGTTCCGGTGACAAGGCGATCGATCTGGCGGCGTCGAGCTCGAAGTTCCTCGGCGTGCTGTTTGCAGGCCGGGGTGAGATCGACATCTCCGGCTCGTCCAACCGGTTCTTCTGCGGCATCCTCGGCGACCGGGTCGATCTGACCGGCGGCGACACGGTGATCCGCGGCGCCAGTTGTGGCCGGCCGGACTCCACCGTCTCCGGGCCGCTGCTGGTGCCCGACCTGTCGGTGGATCTCGGCGTCGACCGGGCCGACACGCTGCCCGGGCAGCAGCTCGACTACACCGTACGGGTCGGCAACGACGGCGCGACGCTGGTCGTGCCCGCTCTGATCGGCCTGGAGAACGTCGACAGCCAGCCGGCGACCGTCGGCGGCTACGAGCTGGCGCTGGAACGGCTCGATGTGGCCGCTGGGATGTGGGTCCCGGTCGCGCGGGTCGGCGACGAGGGCTTCCGGGTCGACCTGCGTCCGAACGCCTTCCCGGGGGTGGTCTATCCCACGAACGGTGTCGCGGGCACGACCGTCGCGCCAGGCGGCTGGGCGACCTGGGGGCTGCAGGGCGTGCTGGACCTGACGCCGGCGAGGGTGCTGGAGCTGCTGGACCCGGCCCGCACCGGCGGCATTCGTACGAAAGTCGACTTCACCCTCACCCCGGCCGGTGTGCAGGCGCGCCGGCTCTATACCTACGGCAACGACTTCATCGGCGCGCTGCGGGCCCTTTCGGGTGACGTTGCCGACCCGGCCGTCACCCTGCTCCTGCCCGAGGGCGACCCGGTCCGGCTGGACGCCGCCGCCGATCCGGCGCTGGCCGGTCTGGCGCCCGGCGAGTCGGCCACCTTCCAGCGCGCCTTCGACGTGCCGGTGCCCGCGCAGCGGGGGCCCGGCGAGACCGACGCGGGCTACCTGAGCCGGCTGCTGTCGGCAGACGGCACGCCGCTGCGGGCGGCGGCCTTCGGACAGGGCGCCGGTGGCGTCGGGCGGGTGGCTGCGCCGGCGAGCACCGTCGCGACGACCGAGCACCTGCCCGTGGTCGGCGTCTCGACGACCGGCCCGGCGACGGTCCCGGCCGGCACGACCGCCGACTACGCGGTGAGGCTGGCCAACCTCGGCTCCAGCGCCGCCGGCGCCCTGCAGGTCTCGGCGACGGCGGCCGGCGAGGAGCTCGCGGTTGCCGGCGCGCCGGGCAGCCTCGTCGCCGGGGAGCTGGGTTCGGCGTCCACCTCGTACGCCGCTCCGGCCACGTCGGCCGGTGGCCCGCTGGCCGTGCGGTCGGAGTCGCGCTGGACCGACAGCGCCGGCAATCTCTACGGCCCGACCGGCTCGACCCTGGACGCCGAGGAGCTGGCCCCGGCCACCCTGCAGGCCACCCTGGCCGACAGCCTGCTGGTCGACATTGCCGCCGACCAGGTCGTCTCACCGGGCGACACGGTCCGCTACCAGCTGACGGTGCGCAACGGCGGCGGGGTGCCGCTGACCAGGGTGCACGTCGCGTTGCCGCTCGACGGGCTGACCGCCCTGGTGCCCGGCTCGGCGGCGGTGACCGGCGGCGGTGTGATCACCCGCGCCGACACGATGGTCGAGGCCGACGTGGCCGAGATCCCCGGCGGCGGCGAGGCGGTCCTGACCGTCGACGTCGTGGTCGCCGACCCCTTCCCCACCGGTGTTGCCCGGCTGCAGGTCCAGGGCACGGTGAGCGCCGATGGCTTCCCGGCCCGGGCCACCGACGACGTGGCGCTGCCCGGCGCGACAGACCCGACCCGCACCGGCGTGATCGTGCCGCGTCCGGCGCTGGCGGCCTACCTGACCGGGATGCTGGCGGTCGACGCCGACGGCTCAGGTGATCTGACCCCAGGTGACACCCTGGCCTACGAGTTCCTGACCAGCTCCGTCGGAACCCAGGCTGTCACCGGTGTCGGTGTCACGGTGGCCCCGCCGCCGGGAACATCCCTGGTACCCGGATCGGTGCAGACCAGCGCGGGCAGTGTGATCGCCGGCGAGGCGGTCGAGGTCCGGGTCGCGCGTCTCGAGCCGTTGGAGAACCACACGACCGGTTTCCGGCTGCTGGTGGCGAACCCGTTGCCGGCCGGTGTGACGAGCATCAGCGCCTTCGGGACGGTGACCTCGGCCGAGCTCGAGCCGCTGCGTACCGATGACCCGTCGACCTTCGACGTCGGCGACGTCACCCGGCTGCCGATCGGCGACGAGACCAGTGACCCGGAGCGCCCGGCGCCGACGGTGTCGGCGCTCACCCCGGCCGACGGCCTGGTCGTCACCGAGCCGGTCGACGTCACCGCCACCCTCCTCCCGCCCGCGGGTGGGACCGTCAGCGGCTGGACCGTGACCTACCGGCTGGCCGACGACACCACCTCGGCGCCGACCGGGATCGGCAGCGGTACGGGAACCGATGTGCGAGCGACGCTGGACCCGACCCGGATGCCGAACGGGACCTACGTGGTGGAGGTCGGCGCGAGCTCGGACTCCGGTGGTGTGGCGACGAGCCGGATCACCGTGGTGGTCGACGGGGCGATGAAGCTCGGGCGTTACGTCACGACCGTCACCGACCTGTCCACCGGCGTGGCCGGGTTGCCGGTGCAGGTTCAGCGCACCTACGACAGCTTCGACAAGACCGTCGGTGACTTCGGGGTCGGCTGGTCGCTGGATGTCGCGGACTTCCAGGTCTCGGACAACGGGCCGCTCGGTGCCGGCGGCTGGACCATGCAGGCCTGCGGCGGCGGACTGATCTTCGTCCCGCTGTGCTTCACCTCCGACCGTCCGCACGCCGTGACGGTCACCTGGCCGGACGGGCGCAACGAGGTCTTCGACCTCACGCCGACCAAGGGCTCGACGTTCTTCAGCGGCATCACGTCGGCGGCCTTCACCGGCCGTCCGGGCGCGACCTCGAAGCTGGAGGCGCTCGACAGCGGCCTGTTCTTCGCCAACGGCGACCTGCTGGGCGGGTTCTTCGGCTCTGCCGGCGTGTATGACCCGCAGCAGTTCCGGCTCACCGACCGGTACGGCACGACGTACCTGCTCGAGGTCGGCAAGGGACTGTCGCGGATGCAGGACCGGACCGGCAACGTCGTCACGATCGGGCGCGACGGGATCGTGTCCAGCCGGGGGCCGTCGGTCACCTTCGAGCGCGACAGTCTCGGGCGCATCACCCGGGTGGTCGGGCCGGACGGTGCGGACCTGAGCTACGGCTACGACGCGCTGGGCGATCTGGTGTCCGTCACTGACCAGCGGGAGCAGGAGGTGACCTATGGCTACGGCCCCGGCCACTACCTGATGTCGGTCGTCGACCCGTTGGATCGGCCGTTGAGCACGATGCGCTACGACGCCGCCGGCCGGATCACCGCAGTCGTAGACGGGGAGGGCAACACTGTCGAGGTCACCGTCGACCTGCCCGCCCGACAGGAGACGACCACCGATGCCACCGGTCGTCTGACGTCGGTGTCGTCCTTCGATGAGCAGGGCAACCTGATCCGGGTCACGGAGATTGCTGACGGGGTGTCGCGCAGCACGAAGTTCACCTACGACGAGGCCGACCGGGTGATCTCGCGTGTGGACCCGCTTGGCAACACGATGTTGGCGACCTATGACTCGCGTGGTCTGCTCACGTCGATGACCGACCCAGAAGGCGCGGGTACCCGTGTCACCTACGACAGCAACGGCGCTCCGCTGACCTGGACCGACGCAGTGGGGGAGATCACGCGCTACGCGTGGAATGCCAACGGCACGCTGGCGTCGGTGACCGATCCGCTCGGCTTGGTCGAGACCTACACCTATGACGGGGCGGGGAACCGGTTGACGCAGACCGACCGGACCGATCGGACTTGGTCCTGGACCTATGACGCTGCGGGACGCCCGGTCACCGAGACCGAACCGCGCGGGTTCACCAGCAGCTTCGGTTACGACGCCGCCGGCCGGCTGCTGTCCAGGACCGACGCCCGTTTGAAGACCACCCGGTGGACCTACGACGAGGTCGGCAATCTGCTGACCGAGACCGACCCGCTGAACCAGGTCATGTCCTGGGGGTATGACGTACGCGGACAGCTCGTGCAGCAGACGGACGCCGAAAGCAAGATCACTTCCTACGCGTACGACGGTGCTGGGCGCGCGGTCTCCGTGACCGACCCGATGCTGGAGGTCACCCGGTTCCGCTACGACCCCGCCGGCCGGGTGTTGGCTCAGGAGGCGGCCGACGGCGGTGTCATGTCGTGGAGCTACGACGGTTTTGGGCGGCTCGACGCGGAGGTCGATGCGAACGACCTGGAGACCGCCTACGGCTATGACCAGGGCGACCGGCTGGTGTCGGTGACCAACCCGGCGGGTGGCACCACGTCCTACACCCATGACCGCAACGGCCGGGTCCTCAGCCAGACCGACCCCCGGGGCAAGACGTCGCGCCGCACGTGGACAGCGTTGGGCCGGGTGGACACCGAGACCGATCCGTTGGGCGCGGTCACCGACCATGATTATGGTGCTGACGGCCGGCTGGACAGCACTCGTCATCCTGACGACACAACCAGTCGGTGGTTGTACGACCCAGCCGGTCGGCTCCGCGAAACCGTCGACGAGGCTGGGCTGAGGACCCTGATCGGCTACGACCTGGCCGGCAACCGTAACGCGGTGACCGACCCGACGGGCCGGATCTCCCGGTGGAACCATGACGAGTTGGGCCGGGTCGCAGAAACGGTCGACCCGGCAGGGGCGGTGACCACCCATGCCTACGACGACGCGGGAAGGCTGGCGTTGATGACCAGCCCGGAGGGGGTGGTGACCTCGTTCGGCTACGACCGGCGTGGGCTGCAGACCTCGGTCAGCGACGCTCTGAGCAACACGCGGTCGACGAAGTACGACGATGCCGGGCGGGTCACCGAGCAGACCAATGCCCGGGGTCACACGACCCGTTATGGGCTCGACCGGGTCGGTCGGACCACGTCGATGACCGATGCCTTGAACCAGAAGGTCGTGTTCGGGTACGACGCCGGGGGGCGGCGGACCTCGGTCACGGATGGGCGTGGGAAGGTGTGGGCGACGTCGTATTCACCGTTGGGCGGGCCAGCGACCGAGACCGACCCGCTGGGGCGGGTCACGTCTTGGACCTACGACCGAGCCGGGCTCCTGACCTTGCAGACCGATGCTCGTGGCGTCCTGGTTGAGCACACCTATGACGATGCGGGGCGGCTCACCCAGACCGCCTCGGCGCAGGAGACGGTCGGCTTCGGCTACGACGAACGCGGTCGGCAGACGTCGATGACCGACCGGACCGGTCTCACGGCGACGGACTTCGACAGCCGCGGTCGGATGGAGCGCGTGTCCTCGCCTGCCGGGACGTTGACCTACGGTTATGACGACGCCGGCCGGCGCACTTCGATGACGCGGCCGGGTGGCGCCGTGGTCGACTACGGCTACGACATGGCAGGCCGTATGTCGTCGGTGTCGGATCTTTCTGGGGCAGTGACCGCGTTCGGTTACGACGATGACGGGAAGCTGACGTCGGTCCAGCGCCCGAACGGGGTGCGCACCGAGCATGGTTACGACACTGCTGGCCGGCTGACCGGGGCGAACCATCGTCGGGACGGCGTTGTGCTGGAGGCGTTCGCCTATGAGTTGGACAAGGACGGCAACCGGGTGTCGGTGACCTCTGGCCTGGGGTTGGAGAGTTATGACATCGACGCGGCGGACCGGCTGACCGGCGTGTCCTACCCCGGTGGCGTGCGGGTGGACTACGGCTATGACCCCGCGGGCAACCGGACGTCAGCGTCGATGCCGGGCGCGCCGACGGTGAGCTACGGCTATGACGACGCCTCGCAGCGGATCAGCGAGGGCGGGCGGTCGTTGAGCTACGACCAGGCCGGGAATGTGCTGTCCGATGGTTCGCGTGACTTCAGCTGGGACTGGCGGGGCCGCCTGACGGCGGTGGCTGACAGCTCGCCGTCCGGTGCCGGTGCGGTGTCGCGGTTCGTCTATGACGGTGCGGACTTGCGGGTCGGGGTGGACGGGGAGCCGGTGCTGTGGGACCGGACCGGTGAACTGCCCGAGGTGGTGCAGGCCGCTGGGACGGGGTTCGTGCACGGCCCGGCCGGGGTGCTGGCCCAGTCCGGGCCGGCGGCGACGACGTTCCCGCTGGCCGATGCGTTGGGGTCGGTGCGGGCGGTGACCGACGCAGCCGGGGAGGTTGTCGGGTCGGCGTCCTATGACGTGTTCGGGGTGCGGTCGGCGTCCGGGTCGGGGTCGGTGTTCGGGTTCACCGGGCAGTGGCAGGACCCGACAGGTCTGCTGCACCTGCGGGCCCGTTATCTGGATCCGGCGGCCGGGGTGTTCCTGGGCCGCGACCCGGTGCGACCCGGTGCTCCGGGGGTCGGTGGGTTCAACCCGTACTCCTATGTGGCGAACAACCCGAGCACCTGGACCGACCCGACCGGTGCGTTCGCGACAGGGGAGTACGCGCTCGTCACCCAGCGCACCGCCCCGACCACGACGGTCGGGGCCGCTGGGCTGGGGACGGCGCTGCGGCTGCGGCTGACGCAGGCCGCGACCGCGCTGGCGACGGTGGGCGGCGCGTGTGTGCGCTTGCAGGTGTGTACGGCGCCGCGACCGGTCCGGCCCGGTGACGACCCGCAGGCGCCCCCAGCTCCGGTGCCCGGTCCGCGACCGCTGCCCGGTCCGCTGCCGGACCGGTTGCCCTCCCCACCGGACAGCGACGAGCAGGACCGGCGGTGCGAGGCCGACCTGCCCTACCTGAAGAACCGGGCGTCCACGGTACACACGCAATGGGCGACCAACCTCGCGGGCACCTTCAGCCAAAGGTCTTTCAACGGTAAGGCGGTCGCCGTGCTGCGGGTCGAGCGACCGGCCACCGGCCTATGCATCGACATACTTGGTGGTTCCGGCGAGCAGTTGCCGTCCAGGCGAAGTGCCAGGATCCCCTACCTGCCGAACGAGGTGGTTGCTAGCTTCAAGGACGAGCACGCCGAGAAGGTGACCGTCGAGACGTGGAAGTATGATCCTTCGTTGACGGGCACCGAACGGCTGGCAATCGCGGCGAGCCGGCCGTTCTGCGGCACGACGGGTCCGAGGGCAGCGGACTGCACCGGTTACCTGATCGCGGAGGGCGCCACCTTGGTCGATGATCGGTCCGCCGTGTGGCCTCGGTAGCCGGTGTCCAGCGACCTGGGCTTAGAGCCGTCCAACGAAGAGCTTGCTGCCGTGGCCTCATCGCTGCGGCTGGTCGTTGGAGTGGCTGCAGTGGAGCGGCATCGGCAGGTGGCCCTACCAGGTTCGGTGTCCAAGGCCGAGCACTCGGTGCTGGACGCTGGTGTCGATAGGTTGTGGACGCTACTGACGTCCGGCGCTGAGCATTGTGATCGCGAAGAAGCGATGGGGCACTGCGCTGACCTTGTCCAGATTGACGCCCAGCTCGGGGGGTTTACGCAGCCGGATCACTACCCTACAGCCCCGTTGGCTTGCTTCATCCAAGCTGGCTTGTGTTGTTGGGATTACGTCTTGACCGGTGACGAGGTGCACATCGGCTTCGCCGCCGGGACCGTGCTGGAGAACGTGGAGGGCTGGTCGGAGTCCTTGTTGCACGATCGGCGGCCTGAGTGGGAGTTCGCGTCGGATGGCTTGGCTCGCAAGTTCGCCTTTCGCGAGGTGTCGATCGAGGCGGGTCAGCAGCGGTTGGATCTGGCCGAGGCGGTCCGGGTCGGCTCGGGAAATCCGGGCCGGTTCTTGCGCGAGGCCCGGTGGCGGGCCGAGTTGGTCGCGGCCGAGCGGCTGGTGTCGTTCCGCGCCGACAATGGCCTGTGAGCTGCGGGCAGACGGGTGGTGATTGGGGGGTGAGGGCGCGACGTGGCGGTGGAGTTTGGCTGCCGCAGCCCAGCAGGCGGGGCAGTGGCTCCACGGCCCAGCCCCGTGCGAAACCTCTGCCGCACTGTGCTGGTCTTGGGGCGTGCCGGTCGTGTCGGAGGGACCGGTCTGGGTTGGGGCGGGGTGGTTGTGCCTAGCGAGTGCGGCGTGGAGCCGTCGCCGACGGAGATCGCGGCGGCGGTCCCGGCGTTGCGGCTCGCTTTGGGGGTGGCGGCGATGGCGCGTCACAGGCCGGTAGCGCTGGTGGGTGCGGTGTCGGCGTCCGAGCGGGAGGTGCTGGATGCGGCGCTCGATGCGCTGTGGGTGGTGCTCGATACCGGTGCCGGTGGCTGGGGTGCGCAGATCATGCGACACATGGGGGGCCTGCAGCAGATCCGTGAGCGGTTGACGCGACCCGGCGATGCGGATGTCCACACCCGAACGCTCGGGCCGCTCGACGCGTTCGTTGCTGCGGGCTGGCGTTGCTGGAAGTACGTGTCCAGCAGCGACGACAAGCATGCGGGTTTCGCGGCGAGCCTTGTGTTGGCTGATGTGGAGCGGTGGTCGGAGCAGGTGCTGGACGATCGTCGGCCGGGCTGGGCGCAGGCTCCGGATGCGCAGGCCCGCAAGTACGCCTTCCGGGAGGTCTCGATCGAGGTCGGCCAGCAGCGGCTGGACCTGCTCGAGGTGTTGCGGGTCGGCCCGATCGATTCGGGCCGGTTCCTGCGTGAGGCCCGGTGGCGGGCCGAGCTAGTTGCGGCCGAGCGGGTGGCGTCGTTCCGCGCCGACTTCGGCCTGTGAACGACGGCGGTCGGGTGGTCGGCCGTGCGGCCGGGAGACTCGCGTCGCTGTTCCAGGCGTAGGGCGTTCAGGGCAAGCTCGGCTGACACGCAGGGGCCTGGGTGACACCTAC
>JBBSKF010000070.1:0-17752 GCA_038256525.1 Mycobacteriales bacterium
CCCGTCCGGCCTGTGGACAACGCCCAGCCACCGCCAGGAAGACCCCACCACGAGGCGAAGATCGGCGGCGGGCACGGGCTGGGAGCGACAAGATGGCGACAATCTTCGGCGAATGGTGCTCCGCGGCGGCGTGTCGGCCACCACGAGGCGAAGATCGTCGGTGACGGGGCGAAGGCCGGGGGGAGCGTCAGTTGCGGGCGGTCAGCGCCTTCGCCAGCTGCTCGAGAGCCAGGGACTGCGCTGACATCGGGTCGAGCGTTGCCGACGAGCCGTCCCGGAAGCCCAGCTGGACCCGCGGCGTGACCGGCGACGGCCCCAGCAGCGCAACACCGGGCTGGCCCGGAGTCGCCGCTTCCCGCGCCGCGGCCCGCGGCGCACCAGCCGCGTGCCGACCCCTACCAGGGCGCTGGCGCCGGAAGGGCCACACGGTCAGGCCCGAGCAGCGGCAGGGGAATCGATCGAATCGACGACGCAGTAGAGCAGGGCCAGGAGCACGGACTTGACCGACTCGCGGTCGGTCGCGTCGCAGGGCACGACGGGGGTGTCCTCCGCCAGCTCGAGGACCTCGCGGACCCGGTCCTCCTCGAGCGGGTCGAGGCCGTCCGCGTGGTTGAGCGCGACGACGAAAGGCACCCGCGCCATCTTGCGGAACGCCGCCAGGATGCCGACGGCCTGCTCGAGTGAGTCCTCGCGGCTGGCGTCGATCAGCAGGATGTAGCCGAGCATGCCCTCGCCGAGGATCTCCCACATGAAGTCGAAGCGCTCCTGGCCGGGAGTGCCGAACAGGTAGAGCACGAGGTCGCGGTCGATCGTGATGCGACCGAAGTCCATCGCGACCGTCGTCTCGGCCTTCCGCGAACGGGTGGCGTCGGTGATGTCGGTCTCGGTCGACAGGACGGTGATCTCGCTGATGGTGCGGATGAGGGTGGTCTTGCCGGCGGAGAACGGGCCGGTGACCACGATCTTGACCGCGGTCCCGCCGTGCCGGCGGCGACTGGCGCTTCGCGTCGTCATCACAGACCCCGCACACCGGCGATGAGTCGCAGCAGCAGGCTGCGATTCAGACTCGGGTCGCGTTCGATCGCCGTCGGGTCGGCGGCTGCGGACAGGTCCGGCGCGAGCGCTGTCGCCCCTTCCACCGAGCCGTGGGAACCCCCGCCCGCTGGCCGGACGAACGCGGTTGTCGGTGTGGTCACGCGGGCGAAGGCCGGGGCCGGCTCGATGACGTCCCGTGCCGGGTCGGCAGCTGCGGCCTGGCGCTGATCGGGTTGCTGGGACCTGACCGGCTGACTGCTGGCAGGTTCGGAGTACGGCCCAGGAGCAGCCGGCGTCGGGACCTCGACCACCCCGACCACCTCGACCACCTCGCCCACCTCGCCTTCGAGGGCGGCCAACAGGCGCTGCCGACCGACGAGCCGGTCCTGCTCGGCCCCGGCCCGGACCACCAGCAGCCGCCGGCTGACCAGCCCGGCGAGCGCGGAGACCACGGCGTACTCCCCACGCCCCGACAACGCCACGAGATCGGCGACGGTACGACGGCCGTCGACGAGCGAGAGCAGCGCCCACTCGCCGCGGCTCAGCGTCGGATCGGTGTCCGGCGAGGCGTTGACGACGACGACGACGTCGGGGGCGGGCACCGACTCGACCAGCGCGCCCCAGGCGGCCATCCGCCGCTCGCCCTCCGCCACCACCTGATCGACCGGCAGCAACGCACCGAGGTCATCCGGATCGGACTCGTCGACGACGAAGGCGAACTCACCGTCCGGCCAGCGCAGCAGGCTGAACACCGCGTCGTTGGCCTGCTCTGCGGCGAGGTCGCGGACCGTGTCGACGTCGAGTCGACCCTTCTCGGCGAGCAGCTGGGCAAGGCTCAGTGTGGCGTCCCCCGCCAGCTCCTCGGCCGCGGCGGCAAGCACCTCGTCGTCCACCAGACCGGTTCCGAGCAGTCGACGTCCGAGCTCCTGACGCGACATGTCGGCGCGCCCCCCGGTGACCGAACCGGCTCGCAGGTGCACCGCGCCGTGTGCCCCCTCACGACGCAGGTGGAGCGTGCCGGTCTTCTGCGTGAAGCTGAGCAGCTGGAAGATGTCCGGGAGGCTGAACGCATCCAGGGTTCCTTCGAGTCTCACAGCGGTCCCGTCGGTCGGCGGTGCGGATGGACGGGAGCGATCAGGACCAGGCCGACGGCGGCGGGACGACCGTGTTGCTGGTCGGGAGGTAGGACGGCGTCCACGTGCTGTCAGGCGCGGTGACACGCGGCGCCGGCGCGGCGCCGGCATACATCGGCAACGCGTCGGGCGCCGGCAGGTCCGGCTCCGAGCGGGAGGGCGCCGGGACGTACGGCGCGCTCAGCGAGGCGTCCGGCTCCGGCTCGTCCGGCGCCGACAGGATCCCGGCCACGACGGCAGCGGCCCGGCGGACCTCGTACAGCATCATGCCCACCTTGGCGCCCTTGGCGGCGACGGCAACCAGGACGGCCTCGTCGTCGGCCGAGACGAGGAAGACGGTCCCGTCGGTGCCCTCGATGTAGACCTGCGAGAGCTCGCCGCGACCCAGGCCCTGCGCGGCGCGCTCCCCGAGCGAGAGCAGCGCGGCGCTCATGGCCGCAACCCGGTCCTCGTCCATCGACGGGGGCAACGCCGCGGCCATGGGCAGTCCGTCGAAGGAGACGACGGCCACCGCCTCGATCTCGGGGGTGTGCGACAGCAGCGCGTGGATCGCCCGGTCCAGTTGGTCAGCACGGTTCAGGCCCGCGGCCCCGGGGACGCGGTGCAGGTCGGTCATGAGACTCCTTCGGGTGGCGGTCGGGCGCCTTCGCAGTCCCATCGGCCGGCCCGGCTTCTGCCTTGAGGCAGGCCCGCATCTGCTCGAGGGGCGCGGGCCGGCCGGTCATGAGCTCGACCTGGGCCGCCGCCTGGTGCAGCAGCATCTGCGCACCACTGGCCACGACGCCGGAGCACGCCCCGGCGAGCGCGGTGGGCCAGGGGTCGTAGACGACGTCCAGCAGCGCCGGGACATCACCGACGTACGCCGCCATGCCATCCGCGGCGAAGGCCGGCAACGTGCTGATCACCAGGTCGGTACCCTCGAAGACCTCCGGGCCGAAGGCGACGACGGTGGGCTGCACGCCCAGCCGGGCCGCGGCGGCCAGCGTCTCCAGTGGTTCCGATCGCACGACCAGGACCGGCTCACGGCAGCCCAGCAGAGCCAGCGCGGCCAGCGCCGAACGGGCAGTGGCGCCGCCACCCAGCACCACCGGTCGTGTAACGCCCGAGACCCCGACCTCACCGAGCGCGGCCACGATGCCGCCGACGTCGGTGTTGTGCCCGTGTCGCCGACCGGCTGACAGGACCACCGTGTTGGCCGCCGCGACGGCGCGAGCGAGCTCCGAGCAGGTGTCCAGCAGCGGCAACACCGCCTGCTTGAGCGGCATCGTCAGCGACAGCCCGGCCCACTGGTCCGAGAGACCGGCGAGGAACGCGGGCAACCCGGCTGCGTCGAGCTCGACCGCGTCGTACGTCCAGTCCAGGCCCAGCGCGGCGTAGGCGGCCCGGTGCAACCGAGGGGACAGCGAGTGCGCGACCGGCCGACCGAGGACTGCGGCCCGCACCGGTTAGAAGACGCCTTCTGCGCGCGACTTGTCGCGCTGCCGCAGGAAGGCGTCATTGCTGTTGGTGAAGAACGTGCGGCCCTCCTTGGTGGCCAGCACGTAGAACAGGATGTCGCCGTCGACCGGGTTCAACGCCCCCAGGATGGTGGCCTCGCCGGGGGAGGCGATCGGGGTCGGCGGCAGCCCCAGCTTGCGCCGGTTCTCATACGGCGTGTCCCTGGCGAGGTCCGACTTCGTCAGCTCACCGCCTGCGGTCTTGCCGACGCCGAACAGGATCGCTGCGTCGATCCCGAGGGGGATCTTCTTGTCGAGCCGGTTGTAGACGACGCGGGCCACCTGGCCGTACTCGTCGTCGAACTTCACCTCGCGCTCGATCAGGCTGGCCACGATGACCACTTCGTACGGGGTGAGGCCGAGCTCCTCGGCGCCGGCGACCAGATCGGTGGTCTGCGCCGCCTGCTCGAAGCGCTGCACCAGCTGGGTCAGCACCTCGACGGCCGTGCTGCCCGGCTCGACCTCGTAGGTGGCCGGGAACAGGAATCCCTCGAGGCGGTTCTGCGCGTAGTCGGGGAGCCCGAGCGCAGCGGGGTTCGCGGCCGCGGACTGGAATTGCTCCAGCGGGATCTCGGTCTTCTCGGCAAGGGTCTGCAGCGTCTGCGCGACCGTCAGACCCTCCGGGACGGTCACCTGCCCGACCAGCCGGGAGGCCGGGTCGGCCAACCGGTTCAGGGCTGCGGCGGCGCTCATCTGCGCCGAGACGCGGTAGAAGCCGGGCTGGAAGCGCAACGCCCGGGGGTCCTTCGAGGCGACCTCGAAGAAGGCGCGGCGGCTCTTGACCACGTCCTTCGCGACAAGCTCGTCGGCGATGTCACCAGCGGTGTCACCCGGCTCGATCTGGACGACCGCCTCGCCGGTTCCCTCGCCGGCGTAGTCCTCGGGAGCCGAGCCGAGGAGCTTGCGCACGCCAAGGGCGCCGCCGGCGAGCAGGCCGACGAGCAGCAGCAGGACGAAGGCCACCGCCAGCCAGCGGCCTGCGCTGCTCTTCTTGTGCCCGCGCGGCGGCTGGCGCTCGTCGCGCAGATCCAGCAGGTCAGTCATCGCCTCGACCCTATCGGTCGATCAAGATCCGTCCAGCACGGTCTGAAGCAACGCGACGGCAGCGGCCTGGTCGACGACGGCGCGGCTGGCCTTCGCCGAGCGTCCAGCGGCGCGCAGCGCGGCCGTCGCGGCGACGGTGGTGAGCCGCTCGTCGACCAGCCGCACCTCGACCGGTGAGACCATCGGCCCGAACGCCGCGACCCAGGCGCGCGCCATCTCCGCCGAGGCGCTGCGCGCCTGCCCGGACAACGAGGTCGGCAGTCCCACGACGACAAGGACGGCCTCGCGCTCGGCCACCAGCTCGACCACCCGGGCGTGACCGGGGGCAGGCACCGTCTCGAGCGGGAAGGCCAGGATCCGGTGTGGGTCACTCGAGGCCACCCCGATGCGGACGGTCCCGACATCGACGGCCAGCACGACCCCGGGCAGGCTCACGTCCCGCCTGTCGCGACCTCGCCGATGTGGTGCTCGGCTCGGCGCAGCGCCTCACCGATGCCGGCCGGGTTCGAGCCACCGCCCTGTGCGACGTCGTCCCGGCCACCGCCCTTGCCGTCGACGGCCGCGGCCGCGGAGCGCAACAGCGAGTCCGCTGACAGCCCGAAGGCTCGCCCGGTGTCGTTCACCGCGGCAACCAGCGCGACCCGCGGACCCCCGGCGGCGACCAGGACCGCACCCGGGCGTTCCGGCGCCAGGCGGCCGCGGATGTCGAGCGCGAGCTGGCGGACCAGGTCGGCGGGGATGCCGGCGGGAGCCTCGATCCCGACGAACGCCACGCCGGCGATGTCCCGCGCCGCGGCCGCGTAGGCACCGGCCTGGTGCAGGACGCCCGCGGCGCGCAGCGACGAGAGCTCCTTCTCGACCTCCCGCAGCCGGGCGACGGTGGCCGCGACCCGGTCCGGGACCTGCTCGACCGGCACCTTGAACGACGCGGCGAGCTGACCGAGCAGGACGTGCTCACGGGCGAGGTAGGAGAAGGCGTCGAGGCCGACCAGCCCCTCCACCCGGCGTACCCCGGAGCCGATGGAGGCCTCGGACAGCAGCTTGACCATGCCGAGCTGGCTGGACCGCGCCGCATGGGTGCCGCCGCAGAGCTCGCGGGCGTAGTCACCGACCTCGACGACGCGTACGGCATCGCCGTACTTCTCCCCGAACAGCGCCATGGCGCCGATCCGGCGCGCCTCGTCCTGCGTCGTGACGAAGGCCCGCACCTCGAGGTCGGCGAGCGCGATCTCGTTGATCTCCTGCTCCACGTCGGCCAGCACCGAGGCCGGAACGGCTGCTGGCGAGGCGAAGTCGAAACGGAACCGGCCGGGCCGGTTCTCCGAGCCCGCCTGGGTGGCGTGCTCGCCCAGTGCGGCGCGCATCGCGGCGTGCACCAGGTGGGTGGCGGTATGGGCCCGGGAGATGGCCCGGCGGCGCTCGACGTCGACCGAGGCCAGCACCTTCGCTCCGGCCCGTGCCTCACCGGACACGACGCGGCCGCGATGGACGGTGAGGTCCGGCAGCACCCGCTGGACGTCGTCCACCTCGACCACCGCGCCGTCGGCCAGCACGATGCGGCCGCCGTCCGCCACCTGCCCCCCGGCCTCGGCGTAGAACGGGCTGCGGTTCAGCACGACCTCGACGCTCGCGCCCACCCCCGCCGCCGAGGTCACCGCGCCGTCGACGAGCAGCCCGCGCAGCACCGCTTCGGACACGATCTCGGCGTAACCGGTGAACTCCGTGCTGCCGGCCACCTCGAGCAGCGCCCGGTAGGCCGAGCTGTCCACCCCGGCCGTCCGCTTGCCCCGCGCGTCGCTCTTGGCGCGCTCGCGCTGCTCGGCCATCAGCGCCCGGAAGCCCTCCTCGTCGACCTTCAGCCCCTGCTCGGCCGCCATCTCGAGGGTGAGGTCGAACGGGAAGCCGTTGGTGTCGTGCAGCGCGAAGGCCACCGTGCCCGGCAGGACGCCGCCAGCCGCCCGGGCCGCAGGCACCGCCGTGTCGAAGACGCTCGCCCCCTTGGTCAACGTCTCGAGGAAGCTGCCCTCCTCGGCGACCGCCACCGTGTCGATGCGGCCCGCGTCCGAGACCAGCTCGGAGTACTGCGGGCCCATCGCCAGGATCGACGCCTCGACGAGTGAGGACATCGTCCGGTCCGGGGACCCCAGCAGCCGCATCGCGCGCACGGTGCGGCGCAGGATCCGGCGCAGCACGTAGCCGCGTCCCTCGTTGGAGGGGGTGACCCCGTCGCCGATGAGCATCACCGCCGTACGTGCATGGTCGGCCACCACGCGCAGCCGCACGTCGGCCGCCGGGTCGGCGCCGTAGACCACGCCCGACAGGGCGGCCGCACGGTCCAGGATCTGCCTGGAGGTGTCGATCTCGTACAGGTTGTCGACACCCTGCAGGACCGTCGCCATCCGTTCGAGGCCCATGCCGGTGTCGATGTTCTGCGCCGGCAGGTCCCCCGCGATGTCGAAGTCGACCTTGCTCCGGACCTCGCTGAGCTGGTACTGCATGAACACGAGGTTCCACACCTCGAGATAGCGCTCCTCGTCGACGATCGGCCCGCCCTCGCGGCCGTACGCCGGGCCGCGGTCGAAGTAGATCTCGCTGCACGGGCCACCCGGGCCCGGCACCCCCATGTGCCAGTAGTTGTCGGCCTTGTCGCGCCGCTGGATGCGCTTCACCGGGACGTAGCGGCTCCACAGCCCGTACGCCTCGTCGTCGTCGAGGTAGACGGTCGGCCACAGGCGTTGTTCCGGAAGCCCGTAGCCGCCGTCCGCCTGGCTCCGGGTCAGCAGCTCCCAGGCCAGCGGGATGGCGCCTTCCTTGAAGTAGTCGCCGAAGGAGAAGTTGCCGGCCATCTGGAAGAACGAGCCGTGCCGGGTGGTCTTGCCGACCTCCTCGATGTCGAGGGTGCGCACGCACTTCTGGACGCTCGTGGCGCGCCGGTAGGGCGCGGGCGACTCGCCGAGGAAGTACGGCTTGAACGGCACCATGCCGGCGTTGACCAGGAGCAGGGTGGGATCGTCGGCGATCAGGGACGCCGAGGGGACGACGGTGTGCCCGCGCGTCTCGAAGTGCTCGAGGAAGCGCCGGCGGATCTCGTCGGACCTCATCTGATGTCGGGCTCCAAGCCGCCGGTCTGGCCGGGTGTGTCGACGACGTCGTGGCTGCCGTCGAGCCCGAGCGTGACGCGCAGCTCCTGCTCGCGCTCGGCCATGATCTCGCGCAGCTCAGCGGTGAAGTCGCGGATCGACTCCGTGAGCCCTCCGAAGGCACCGGCGAGCGACTCCTGCACCCCGACCGGGGTGAACCGCCGCGCCGCCGACGCGGTCTTGCGTACCGCCAGCACGCCGGCCACCGCACCGAAGGCGATGTAGATCAGGCGCCGGCTCATCGACGGCCTCTCTTCGAGCTCTTGAGCTCCTCACGCACCCGCTTGTTGACGTCCTTCTCCTGACGCTTGCTGGCGATCGAGCGCACGCCGTAGGAGAAGGCAGCCACCTTGATGATCGGACTGCCGAGCGTCGCGGCGAACAGCGAGGTCAACGCGGATACGTTGCCGGTCATCGACTGCACGTTCGCGGTGATCGCGTCGACCCGGACGAGCTCCTCGTTGACGTGCGTGACCGTCGTCGTAACCTCACCGAGCAGCGGGACCGTCTTGTCGGTGATCCCCGCGACGAGCCGCTGGGTCTCCTCGACGGTCTTGGCGAGCTTGGCGACGACGTAGCTCAGCACGAGCATCAAGATGGCGAACCCGATGGCGGCGATGAGGGCTGCGACCTGGCCGATGCTGATCATCTAGGCGTGTCCTTCGACTGGAGAGCGAGGGCTGCGAGCTCCTCGTCGGTGGGTGGTGCGGGCCGGCACCTGGGCCGAAAGCCGGTCGCTGCGTCCTCGGGCACGACTCCACGGTCCCCGCGCAGCACTTCACGCAGTCCCGCGAGCCGCTGCGAGGCGACGCGCTCGACTCCCAGGCCGCCTGGCGAGAAGTATTCCCGCCCGACGACCGGGTCGGGCGCGTACTGCTGCGCCACGACCTTTCCCGGGAAGTCGTGAGGGTATCGGTAACCCGCGACCCCGAGCTTGCTGGCACCTGGGTAGTGCCCGTCGCGAAGGTGCAAGGGCACCGATGCCGTACGGCCGGCGCGGACGTCGGCGAGCGCGCTGTCGACCGCGGCCAGCACGGCGTTGCTCTTCGGGGCGAGGGCGAGGTGAATGGTTGCCTGAGCCAGGTTGAGCCGAGCCTCGGGCATGCCGATCAGCTCCAGCGCCTGAGCCGCGGCCACGGCGGTCTGCAGCGCCGACGGGTCGGCGAGCCCGATGTCCTCGCTCGCCAGCACGACCAGCCGCCGGGCGAGGAAACGCGGATCCTCGCCGGCCTCGAACATCCGCGCCAGGTAGTGCAGAGCCGCGTCGACGTCCGAGCCGCGGATCGACTTGATGAAGCCGCTGATGACGTCGTAGTGCTGGTCCCCGTCGCGGTCGTAGCGCACCGCTGCCTTGTCGACGACCTGCTCGAGCAGTGCGAGCGTCACCTCGTCAGAGGCACCCGCAGCCGCCTCCAGGGCCGTCAGCGCCCGGCGGGCGTCGCCTCCGGAGAGCCGGACGAGGTGGTCGACAGCGGCGTCGTCCACGCTCACCAGGCCGGACAGCCCGCGCTCCTCGCTCAGCGCCCGCTCGACCACGACCCGGATGTCGGCGTCGGTCAACGGCTCGAGGGTGAGCAGCAGGGAGCGTGAGAGCAGGGGCGAGATGACGCTGAAGAACGGGTTCTCCGTCGTCGCGGCGACCAGGGTCACCCAGCGGTTCTCCACGCTCGGTAGCAGTGCGTCCTGCTGGGTCTTGGAGAAGCGGTGCACCTCGTCCACGAACAGGACCGTCTGCGCACCGGTCTCCCCCAGCGCCCGCTTGGCGTCCTCCACCACCTGCCGGACGTCCTTGACGCCGGCCGTGACCGCCGACAGCTCCCGGAAGCGCCGGCGGGTGGAGCTGGCGATCACCTTCGCCAGCGTCGTCTTGCCCGTGCCGGGCGGTCCCCACAGGACGACGCTCAGGGGGGCGTCTCCCTCGACCAGCCGGCGCAGCGGCGCACCGGGGCCGAGCAGGTGTCGCTGGCCGACGACCTCGTCCAGCGTGCGGGGCCGCATCCGCACGGCGAGCGGGGCCACCCGGTCGGCTGCTTCCCGCTCGGCAGCGTCGAACAGGGAGTCGCCGGTCACGCTCGGCACCCTACGGGGCCGGCGCTCAGATGCGCGGGCTGTCCAGGCGCAACGAGCCGGATCCGCCGGCACGGTAGGGAGTCTGCGGGCCGAACGGCTTCTGGTCACTGGTGAAGGCCGCTGCCTTCGGTGCGGCGTAGTCGAAGGCCTCGCCCACGTGGACCACCCCGTCCCGGTCGGCGTCACCGCGCCGCTGCCGGAACCCCTCGTCGAACAGCATCCCGGTCCAGACGCTGTAGCCGGTCTGCGGGTCCTCGTAGGACTTCTCGTCCACCTGGCTGGAGGCCGTCACGAGATGGCGGGGTGAGGACAGACCGTCGTCGAAGCCGGCCCCCTCGCAGCCGCTGAAGTTGCTCCACGCCGTCCCCCGGATCCCCTGCAGCGCCCGCACGACGTCGGTGTCGGCGAGAAATGCGCTGTCGTACGGCCAGAGGAACTCGCGTCCGTCGCGCTGCTTCACGTGCCCGGAGAACTGGAAGAACGAGAACGTCGTCGGGCTGCTGTTGGCCTGCAGCCAGCTCATGCCCTCCGCGACGGCCCGGCCGGTGGCCTGGCTGTCGACCAGCATCCGGATCCGGTCTTCGCGCCAGCCGTTGCGCAACAGGACCTCCCGCACCAGCCGGGCGTCGTTGGCGCTGCCGACAGTGCTCTTGACCTTGCCGGCGTAGTCCGTCACACCGATGATCAACGCCCAGCGATCCTCGGGGGCCGCCGTCGTCGGCGGCGGTGGCGGCGGCTGCGGCGCCGGCGCCGGTGGTTGCGGCGCGGGTCGGGGATTGAGCAACGGCGGGATCAGGCTCGGGCTGGCGGCTGCGGTGGCGCCGGTCAGGCCCATCAGCAGCGCCGCTGACAGGCCCACGATGCAACGCCGCATGATTCTCCCTCGTCGAGCCGGGTGGCTGCCCTCTCCTTACCCAACGTAACCGACAAATCCCCTTTTGACTCCGGTCCTTGGCGCCCGTGTCGGATCAGCCGGCGGCCGGCTCCGCGTCGATCCCGGCCTCCCTGCGCTGCTGCCCGGTGATGGCGGTCGGCGCCCCGGTGAGCGGATCGAAGCCGGCCCCGGTCTTGGGGAAGGCGATGACCTCGCGCAACGAGTCGGCGCCGGCCAGCAGCATCACGACGCGGTCCCAGCCGAAGGCCACCCCGCCGTGCGGTGGCGGGCCGAAGGCGAAGGCGTCGAGCAGGAAGCCGAACTTCTCCTGGGCCGCCTCGGGACCGATGCCCATCAGGTCGAAGACGCGCTGTTGGACGTCCCTGCGGTGGATGCGGATCGATCCGCCACCGATCTCGTTGCCGTTGCAGACGATGTCGTACGCGTACGCCAGCGCCTGGTCGGGGGCCTGCTCGAAGCGGTCGATCCACTCGGGCTTCGGGGAGGTGAAGGCGTGGTGCACCGCCGTCCAGGCGCCCGCGCCGACGGCCACGTCACCGCTCGAGCCGGCCGGCTCGAACAGCGGCGCGTCGACGATCCAGACGAACTCCCAGCGACTCTCGTCGATGAGATCGCAGCGCCGACCGATCTCCAGCCGGGCCGCCGCCAGCAGCGCCCGGGACGAGGTCGGCTCCCCCGCGGCGAAGAAGACGCAGTCGCCGGGGGCGGCGCCGACGTGGCCGGCGATACCGGCCAGCTCGTCGACCGAGAGGTTCTTGGCGACCGGGCCGGTCAGCGTCCCGTCCGCCTGCACGAGCACGTACGCGAGCCCGCGCGCCCCACGCTGCTTGGCCCACTCCTGCCAGGCATCGAGCTGCTTGCGCGGCTGAGCTGCGCCACCGGGCATGACGACCGCCCCGACGTACGGCGCCTGGAAGACCCGGAAGGGCGTGCCGGCGAAGAAGTCGGCGCACTCCACGAGCTCGAGCTCGAAGCGCAGGTCGGGCTTGTCGTTGCCGAACCGGCGCATCGACTCCGCATAGGTGAGCCGCGGGATCGGCAGCGGGACACTCGCCCCGATCAGCGCCCAGAGGGCGGCGACGACCCGTTCGGCGACGGCGATCACGTCGTCCTGCTCGACAAAGCTCATCTCGATGTCGAGCTGGGTGAACTCCGGCTGCCGGTCGGCCCGGAAGTCCTCGTCGCGGTAGCAGCGCGCGATCTGGTAGTAGCGCTCCAGTCCGCCGACCATGAGCAGCTGCTTGAACAGCTGCGGGGACTGCGGCAGGGCGTACCACGCCCCGGGCTGCAGGCGCACCGGCACCAGAAAGTCCCGCGCCCCCTCCGGGGTGGACCGGGTCAGGGTCGGCGTCTCCACCTCGACGAACCCGTCGGCGTGCAGCACCTCGCGCGCCGCGCGGTTGACCTCGCTGCGCAGGCGCATCGCGGCGGCCGGCCCGCTGCGGCGCAGGTCCAGGTAGCGGTGCCGCAGCCGCGCCTCCTCCCCCACCTCCACGTGGTCGTCGATCGGGAAGGGCAGCGGTGCCGACTCGCTGAGGATCTCGACCTCGGTCGCGACCAGCTCGACCTGCCCGGTCGACAGCGCGTCGTTGGCGTTTCCCTCCGGGCGCAGCCGCACCTCACCCGTCACCCGCAGGCAGAACTCGCTGCGCAATCCGGACGCGACCGCCTCGTCCCGCACGACGACCTGCGCGACGCCGCTGCGGTCGCGCAGATCCAGGAAGGCGACGCCGCCGTGGTCGCGGCGCCGAGCCACCCAGCCGGCCAAGGTGACGGTGCCGCCGGCGTGCTCCGGCCGCAGCGTCCCGGCCTCGTGGGTGCGCATCACTGCGGTCGCTCTCTCTCGTCGGTCCTGCTCTTCGACACCACCTGCGGACGCAGATCTGCCGCGGGAGGCTTCCAGGTGGCCGGATCCACGGTGACCTGCTCGCCGCTGCGGATGTCCTTGACCTGGACCTGCTCGCCCGGAAACAGGACGTAAGGGATGCCGCGGCGCTCGGCATACCGGATCTGCTTGCCGAACTTCTGCGGGGTCGCAGCCACCTCGGCCGGGATCCCGTTGCCGCGCAGCACGCCGGCAAGCTCGTCGCTGGCCGCGCGGCCCTGCTCATCGACCAGGGCCACCAGCACGGCGCTCGGCACGCTGCGGCTCCCGACGACGACGCCCTTCTGCACCAGCGGCACGAGCAGGCGGCTGACGCCCAGGGAGATGCCGACACCCGGGTACGTCGTACGTCCGTCGCCGGCGAGGGCGTCGTAGCGGCCGCCGGAGCAGATCGAGCCGAGCGACTCGAAGCCGTCCAGGCGCGTCTCGAACACCGTGCCGGTGTAGTAGTCGAGGCCGCGGGCGATCTTCAGGTCCACCTCGATGCGGACGCGCTCGGTGACCAGGGCCGCGCAGCCGCGCAGCACCGCGGAGAGCTCGGCCAGGCCCTGGTCGAGCAGGTCATGGGTGACGCCCAGCGCGCGCACCTGCTCCACGAAAGACTCGTCGGCGCCGTGGATGCGGGCCAGCGCGAGGCACTGCCCGGCCTGCTCCTCGGTCAGCCCGGCCTCGGTTTGCAGGAGCTTGTCCACCTGCTTCTCGGTGAGCTTGTCAAGCTTGTCGACCAGCCGCATGACCTCGTCGACCTCGCCCGCTCCCAGACCCGCGTAGAAGCCCTGGATGAGCTTGCGGTTGTTCACCTGGAGCCGCAGCCCGGGCAGGAAGTCGAGGCGACTCAACGCATCCAGCATCACCCGGGCGATCTCCACGTCGTGGTGGAAGCCCAGCTCGTCGCGGCCGACGACGTCGATGTCAGCCTGAGTGAACTCGCGGAAGCGGCCTTCCTGCGGCCGCTCCCCCCGCCAGACCTTCTGGATCTGGTAGCGCCGGAAGGGGAACTCCAGCCTGCCCGCGTTCTCCAGCACGTAGCGCGCGAACGGGATGGTCAGGTCGAAGTGCAGCCCGAGCCCGGTGTGCCCCTCGGCCGAGTCCTCCTGCAGGCGGCGCAGGACGTAGACCTCCTTGGAGGTCTCACCCTTGCGCAGCAACTGGTCGAGCGGCTCCACCGCCCGGGTCTCAACGTTGGCGAACCCGTGCAGCTCGAAGGTGCGGGCGAGCGTCGCCAGCACCTCCTGCTCGACGACCCGCTCGGCCGGGAGGAGCTCCGGGAAGCCGCTGAGCGAGGTGGGCTTTCCCATCGGGTCACAGACCCCGTGACGGCGGTACCGGCGGCAGGTCCTGCAGGAACGGGTTGTCGGCGCGTTCGCGGCCGATCGTCGTCGCCGGTCCGTGGCCGGGCAGCACGACGGTCTCGTCGGCCATCGGCAGCACGACGGTGGACAGCGAGTGCTGCATCTGGGGCCAGCTGCCACCCGGCAGGTCGGTGCGTCCGATCGAGCCCGCGAACAGCACGTCGCCCGACAGCAGCACCGGGGCGCCGGCCTCACCGTCGACCTCGTCGCCGGGCAGTCGGAAGACGACCGAGCCAGGGGTGTGCCCGGGCGCGAGGTCGATGCCGATACGGAGTCCGGCGAGCGCGAGTGGCTCGGTCGGGTCGAGCAGGCGCACGTCGTCGGGCTCGCTCCACTCGAGGCGCCCGCCGAACAGCTGGGCCGTCCCCTCCGACAGGTAGCGCACGGGGTCGGCGAGCTGGTCCCGGTCGGCGGGGTGGATGTAGGCCGCGATCCCCCGGGCCCCACACACCGGCGTGACCGAGAAGGTGTGATCGAGGTGCCCGTGCGTGAGCAGGACCGCAACCGGCTGCAGGTCGTGCTCGCGCAGCAGCTCGTCGAGCTCGTCCTGCACGCCCAGACCCGGGTCGACGACGACGCACTGCTCACCCGGTCCGGGTGCCACGACATAGCAGTTCGTGCCGAAGGCCTGTGCCGGGAACCCACGGACGAGCACGGACGTCCTCTCGATCAGGCCCCTGCAGCTGGGGCGGTGCGATCCGGGCTGCGCAACGACACCGCGCCGGCGCCTCGACCCTACCGGCGGCGCGACCGGTGGCCGACCGAGATCCCTACACTGCGCCGGACCCCCGACGCGGAGCTCCAGGAGGAAGACGGCGTGGCGAGCAGCAAGCGCGAGAAGGAGCTCGCCCGGCAACGGGCCGAGCGGCAGGCGGCCCGCCGTGCGGCTGCCGCCGCCCGGCGCAGGCAGCGCAACGCCGTGCTGGCCAGTGTGCTCGCCGTCGTCCTGGTCGCCGGCGCGGCGATCGGCCTCGCGGTCGCCACCCAGTCGGGCGGGGACGACGAGCTGGCGGCTCCGGACGCGAATCTGAGCGCCGGTCCGAGCGCCGAACCCTCCCCGGACGCCTCGCCGCTGCCGCCCGGCAGCTGTCTCTACACACCCACCGCCGATGCGGCCAGCAAGCCGGCTCCGCTGCCACCGGCGCAGGACGTCGAGGACACCCAGGTGTTCACGGCCACTGTGGCGACGAGCCAGGGCCCGATCGTGCTGGAGCTCGACAGTGCCGCGGCCCCCTGCACCGTCAACAGCTTCGTGTCGCTCGCGCAGGCCGGCTACTTCACCGACACGCCCTGCCACCGGCTCGTCACCTCCGGGATTCAGGTCCTGCAGTGCGGGGATCCCAGCGGCAGTGGGAGTGGGGGGCCGGGTTATGAGTTCGCCGACGAGAACCTCGAGGGGGCGACCTACCCGAAGGGGACGGTGGCGATGGCCAACGCCGGACCCGGCACCAATGGCAGCCAGTTCTTCCTCGTCTACGCCGACACCACCCTGGCGCCCGACTACACGCCGTTCGGCACCATCACCGCCGGCCTCGACGTGCTCGAGAAAGTCGCCGCCGGCGGGACGACAGGCACCGCGCCGACACTGCCGGTGCAGATCACCGCGGTCGAGGTCACGCCCAAGACCGGATAGCCTGGCGGCCGCCGGGTCCGATCTGAACCGCAGATCGGGCCCAGCCGTATGAACTGACAGACGAACGCGACCGCGCGCCGTCTTGCCGGGTGGTCCCGGCGCCGCCGCCCCCCCGGAGGTCTCATGTCCACCCGTCGCCCCGCCCGACTGCTGCTGGCTGTGGCCCTTGCGGCCGGCCCGCTGCTGCTTCTTGCGGCCCCCGCCTCCGCCGCGGGCGAGCGCCCCGCCGCCTACATCAACCCGGACAAGGGCATGCCGACCGAGAACCCCAACGTCGCAGCGACGTCGGAGTGCGAGACGCCGATCCAGACGGACACCCAGCCGCTGGGCACCGAGGCCGACGGCAAGGGCAACGTCCATGTCGACGCCTGCCTGTTCGACGCGGCGAACATGCGGGTCGACACCCGCGCGGCCTTCACCGTCTCCGGCGTCGGCGTCATCTCCGGGTGCCCCGACCCCGACAAGGAGGGTCCGCAGACGTCGATGAAGGTCGGCAGCAGCTGCGTGCTGTCCAACTTCGAGGCGGCCAACAGCGAATACCACGTGCGGGTCGTGTCCGGGACCGCCGGATCGCAGACCGTCGACTTCTGCGCCGACCCCGAGGGTGACGGTTGCGCCAACGCGGAGCAGAAGTCGACGGTGCGCATCACCTGGGGGTCGCCGGTCGGCGGTGTCGCCACCGGTGGCCGGACCGACGGCGGCAGTGTCCCCGTCGCCCCGATGGGCGTCGCGCTGGCCGCGTTCGTCGCCGCCGGGGTCGCGCTGACGGTCGCCCGGCGCAGTGCGGTGTCCCATCGCTGACCGGTCCACCGGACGGCTCCCCCGGGGCGAGCGCGGACTCGCCCCGGCGGTGCTGGCCGTGGTCGTCGCCGGGCTGCTGATCGTGAGCGGGACAGCCGTCCTGCTCCTGTCCGGCGCCTTCTCCTCCTCATCGCCGGCGGCGCCGGCAGCGCAGGACCTGGCCGTCGCCTCCACCCCGTCGCCGTCCGCCTCTCCGTCCCCCTCGCCCTCGCCGTCGCCCCCACCGGAGCCGTCGCCGGAGCCGTCACCCTCGGCCTCACCCCCCGCACCGGCGCCGGCACCCGTGACGGCAGCGACCGCCCGGCAGCAGAAGCAGGGTCAGCTGCGGCTGACCGTGCCCGCGCTCGGTGTCGACACCGACACCCTGGCGCTGGGCACCGACAGGAACAACGCGCTCGAGGTGCCGAAGACCGCCAGCGGCGTCGGCTGGTACCGCGACGGTTACCTGCCCGGGGCCGTGGGACCGGCTGTCTTCGCGGGCCACATCAACCTCAACGGTCGCGACGGCGTGTTCTCGAAGCTGTCCACGATGCGCCCCGGCCAGGAGATCCTGACGGTGCGGCCGGACGGGACACCGGTGCGCTTTGTCGTCACCAAGGTCGAGCAGCACCCCAAGAACGCCTTCCCGACCGACGCCGTCTACGGGCCGACCTCAGCCCCCGAGCTGCGCCTCATCACCTGTGGCGGGTCGTTCGACCGGGGGCGTGGCAGCTATCGCGACAACATCGTGGTGTTCGCCAAGATGGTCTGAAGGTCGGTTCGGGCTCACTCCGGTGATGGGGCGGCAGCCGCCACAGCGTTCGCGGTGTCCTGAAGCGCTTGCAGCGTCGCCTGGTTCAGCCCGGTCGACGCCACCGTCAGCACCCGCTGAAGTACCACCAGACCCTGATTGACGAGATCCAGGGCTACCTGCGGATTGCCCTCGTGGGCAGCGACCCGGGCGGCGTTGTTCAACGAGACCGACAGGTCACGAAGCGCCTCCGGCGTCGCGAGCCGCTCGGCCAGATCCCGGCTGAGCCGCAACGACTCGTCGTACAACGCCCCCGCGGCCGCCCAGTCCCCCGCCGCCTGAGCGACCCGGGCAGCGTTGTTCAGCGAGACCGACAGGTCCCGCAACGCCTCCGGCGTCCCGAGCCGCTCGGCCAGATCCCGACTGAGCCGCAACGACTCGTCGTACAACGCCCCCGCGGCCGCCCAGTCCCCCGCCGCCTGAGCGACCCGGGCAGCGTTGTCCAGCGAAACCGACAGGTCCCGCAACGCCTCCGGCG
>JBBSKF010000071.1:0-17557 GCA_038256525.1 Mycobacteriales bacterium
ACGAGGTCGCGCATCCGTAGGTGGTTGAGGTGGGCGGCTAACGTCGGGGTGGGCATCGGCAGAGGTTTCACCATCGGCGGCAGGAGCGTAAGTGTGCAGGTCAGGTACTAAGCGGCGACGGGCTCGCGGACGCTCCAAGTGCAACCGGCACAAGCTCAGCGAGCTGCCGGTGCTGTGGGCCTACGCTCGTGACCTGTTCCAGACACCGGGCTTCGGCGACACGACCGACTTCGACCACATCAAACGGCACTACTACGAGGTGCACCGCGACATCAATCCGACCGGCATCGTGCCCGCCGGCCCGGAGCTGTCCGGCTGGGTCACGCCGCACGGACGCGAGAGCCTCGGCGGCCGGCCGTTCGGCGACGGCACGCCACCACCTGCGCCGTCGCCGGCCGAGACGGTGCCTGCCGACCACACACCGCTCGTGGCCTAGGCCATCGGTGCCCGGGTGACCGCGCCGCCCTCGCCCGACCCGCAGACCCTCTCCACCTTGGCCACGTTGCTGCATGATCTTGCGACTGCTGTCGACGCGCAGCGACTGGTGGCGATGACGAACAGCCTCGAGACTCCATGGGTGTCACCGGCAGCCGACCGTGCACGCGACCACTGGGCGCAGGCCGACGGTTATGCCCGCACCGGAGCAGACGAGCTTCGCGCGCTGGCTGACCATCTGGCCGAGCTGGCCTCGGCCGTCCCGGACGTCCCCCCGCCGCCGATGTCGTGGCCCGTGCAGCGCCCGCACGGCGACCCGGGTGCGACGGCTCCGGACGGGGTGGTCATCGTGATGCCGGAGTGGACCGCGGCCCTGGCACAGATGTGGCAGGCCGCAGGCAGGGCGATCGCGGACGGGCTGTCGCGCGTCAGAACGACCGACTCGTCCCTTCCGCCGGGCACGCCGGCCACCGCGCTCCTCGATCGTGCGACGGGTCCGCAGAGCCATACCGCGCTGGCCGCCGCGCACTACCGGGAGGCAGCGGGGATAGCCGATGCCGAGGCCACCGGCGAGCTCTGAGATTCTTGCTTCTCGGCGGAACCACCCGGTGCCGGCTGGCGTCCCAACGACATGAAGCGCAACGCGTGGGCCCCCGTCGGCGCCGTCGCGGCAACTCTCGCGGTCGTCGCCGTCGCCTCGCTGTTGTCCACCGACCGGCCCCCCGCTGCGCCGCCGGTGCTCCGGATCGCGGGAGCCGAAAGCGAGGACCTTGCCGCGACTGCTGCTTCGGGGAGCGGCGCGTACCGGCTCGTCGGGGACCTGCCCACCGGGCCCTCGGAGGCCGCTGTCCAGGACCTGGCGGCAGCAGCCGCCCCCGTCGGAAGGGTTCGAGCGCTGGCCACGGCCCTGGGTGAGACCGCTACGCCCGTACGCCTCGAGAACAGCTGGGCAGCAGGGGATCTGCGAGTCAGCGATGACCCGGGCAACCCGTGGACCTGGGGGCAGGTCTGCGCTCCGGAGACGGCCGTCTCCTCGGACGGCAAGGTGGCGGAGAGCTGTGCGTCGGGCACCGTGCAGTCGGTTCCTCCCGCGCCGCCCGGTGACCTCCCGGCCGTCGACCTGCCTGCACCGCTGCCGGCGCCCGAGGTGGTCGTCGACGAGCGGGAGGCGCTCGCCGCTACGGCGGCGGTCCGCGAAGCCCTGGAGCTCGACAGCGGCCAGGCGCGCGTCGAGGGGCCGTATCTGCTCGTGGACCCCGTGGTGGACGACCTGCCCACGAGCGGGATGTCGAGCCGGCTCCAGCTGTCGGCCGAGAGTCGACTCGTGAGCGCCACCGGGTGGCTGTCGATGGGCGTGAAGGGCGAGACATATCCGTTGCGGACCGCCCAGCAGGCCCTGGACGAGCTGCCGGTCATCACGCTCGGGGCGCCCTGCGACTCCGCCGCCGGCTGCCCCGCAGGACCGGCTGTCACCGGTGGCCGGCTCGGTCTGAGCCGGGTGGCCCTGGAACAGGGTGCTGCCCTGGTGCCGTCCTGGCTGTTCGACGTGGAGGGCTCGCCCGTGCCGCTCGTAGCCCTGGCAGTGGCGGACCGCTTCCTGGGCGAGCCTGACCCTGGCGTGATCGATCCTGGCAGAAAGCCGAGCGAGCCCGACCCGGGCTCGCCGACCACCCCCGAGGATCGCGAGATGTTCAGCTTCGACGGGGCCTACGCCGACTCCGAGCCAACGGTGCTCGTCGTCCGGTACGGCGACTCAGGCAGCTGCCCGAGCGAGGCGGTGCAGCACAGCGTTGTCGAGGAGCCTGAACGCATCATCGTCGTCCTCAGCCGCGTGCCGATGGCCGCAGACCTGGTCTGCACGTCCGACTACCAGGCCAAGCTCGTGCGCGTCGCGTTGACGAATGCGCTGGCCGGGCGCCAGGTGATCGACGGCTCGCGCAAGGAGCCGGTGCCGGTCTCGACCGGCTCACCGCCCTTCGGCTGAGCCGGGCTGGTCGGACCGGCGTGCCCGCGCCGCGACCAGCTGTGCCGCCTCGAGCGTCTGGTCGAACCAGCCCAGGTCGAGCCGGTCACCTCTGCGCACCCACCACGCGCTGACTGTCCCGACATCGCGCCGCCAGGATCCCTCGAGCAGCTGCTCGAGCTTGGTAAAGGACTCCTCGCCGAGCCAGGTCCGGTCGACAGCGAACGACTCCGGCCCTTCGAGGACCGCGCCGTCGAACTGCTTCATGAAGAAGACCGGCGGAGGAACGAGGTCGTCGAAGCACAAGGCGGCGTACGACGCGCCGCAGGCAGCGACGACTTCGGCCAGCCAGATGTGCAGTGCCTCCTTTCCCGCCATCCCCTCACCATCATCCTGGCCAATGATCTCGGATAGCCCGTCGACCTGCAGCAGCTCCGGCATTCCGGTGGGGAAGGTCACGTCCACAGCGTCGCCATCTTCCAGCGGCAGAACACCCTCCCAGCTGGTGGCGTCCACGGGTTGCCCACCTCGCTCGACCAGGACGTAGCCGAGATCGCGATACAGCTCCTGCGGCGGTGTCCCGGCTCGCCACAGCTGGACATGCACGGCCACGTCGGTGAAGGGCGTGGGCTGGAGCTTCGGTGGCGGTGGCGGCGGGGCGTCGCGCGCCGGGAGCAGACGGTCGGTTGCCCGGAGCAGCGCCTCCCGGATCATGTCGTGGTCGTGCTCGAAGTCCTCCATCGTCGGCCAGCGTCCTGCCAGCACCGTCTCGCAGCTGGAGACCCACAGGCCGCCGGCGAGGGGCTCGGCGGTGCAGGCCCGGTAGGGAAGGTCGCGCAGCGCAGGGACCAGCTCCGCACAGACCCACAGATCGTTCAACTCCCTGTACTCGGCGATCTCCGGATCTCTCAGCTCGGTCAGTGTCGGCGGCAGGTTGCCACTGACACGGGCCGCCCACAGCGGCTGGCACTGGGCCACCGCCGCGTCGAAGAAGACCCGCCATCGCCTCCACAGTTGAAGCGATGGCACCAGATCCTCATGCTCGTACTCAACGGCGGGAAGCGGCCACGAGTGCACGACGACCCTGTCGACATCGTCGGAAGCAGCGATACTGCCGGACTCGAGGACGACGTCAGGGTCGAGGATGTCCTGGGCGTCGGTGAAGCCGGTCTCGCGCAGGACATTGGCCACTTCCTTCTTGAGAATCGCCGCCGGCCGTCGAGGATCGTAGAACTCCCAGGCCATCTCAGCCTCCCTTCGCCAACTGCCGCAGGATGAACGCGTACTGCCTGTTGTTCGGGATGAAGACCGACATGACCGACCCGGTAGCCGGGTCAGAGAGAATCACCCACCTGTGTCCGTGCTCGGTGTGCAGGCGACCCACCCCCTTGAGCTTCGGGCCGGTGTAGGTGAACGTCTTGCTGCTCTGGAGTCCAGCCGCGATGAGCCGCGCCCACACTTCTCGCTCGGCCCGGTTCATGATCGGTCGGCCGAACAGCATGTCGGAGTGGCTGAAGGCGTGGGCAGATTCCTTGTCTGCAAGCAGATCAGCTGCCTTGCTGGCGATGCGATGCTCCTTGGCGGTCGCCTCAGCCTGCGTCCTCGCCAACCCCCGCAGGAAGCCGCCGGAGCCGGCCTCCAGCAGCGGGATGGGCTGGCAGGTCAGGTGATCGTAGAGACCCGAGTCGCCACCAGGGCCGAAGATCACCTCGCCCACCCGCGCCCACCCGGTCAGCGGTGCCGGCGGCGGCGGTGGCGCGCACGGACCGGGGGCCGGCGGAGGCAGTGCCGCGAGGTCCTCCAGCGCGGCCAGGCGCACCGCGAGTCGCGCTGCCACCTCGTCCAGCGCGAGCTGCGACCGGACGACGTCGCCGCGGGCTGCCTGCGCGCGCTCGCGCGCCGAGCCGTTCGGGTCGAACAGCTCCGCGACCGCCGGGGTCTGATCAAGGACACGCTCGGCCGTAGCTCTCCGGGCAGTCGCCTCGAGTGCCTGCTCGACGAAGTCGCGCAGCGCACGCTGCGCTTCCCGCATCGTCCCGGCCGCCCGATCCAGATGGCCGGCCTGCTGCCGCCAGAGCTCACGGGCCTCGTCGGCCGCCCGGCCCTGCCAGGACGCGCTGCCCTGGCGCACCCGGTCCAACAGCCGCGCCTGCCGGGCGAGCTCCTCCTCCACAAGCAGCAGCCCGCCCGTACCGTCGATCACCGTCACCGGCTCAACCCGTCAACGAAGCGCTCCCACTGCGCATAGCGCTCGCCCGCCTGGCCCACCGTGCCCGCCGTCGCGTCGAGCACCTCGACGACCCGGTGCAGGCGCAGGGACCAGGAGCCGAAGAAGTCTTCGTACGCCGAGAGCGCCACCGGGTGGGTGAGCTGCTCGCCGATCGCCGCGAAGCCCTGGTCGTAGGTGTCCACCGCGTCGCGCAGCTGCGCGGAACTGCCGGCGAGCTCCCGCCCCAGCTCAAAGAGCTCGTCGGGTCGGCGGCTAAGGCGGACACCGGCGCAACCTATCCACACCGACCTACTGATCGCCGCAGTTGTCCACAGCCACCCGCTTGCGTCCCCCAGACGCCTTGTGGTCGGCTACCAGACGGGCCCACGCCCAGTCGCCGATCCAGCACCCGTAGACCCATCGACCCCAGGAGCGCCCATGCCCATCCCCACCGAGAACGTCGGCTCGCTGCCACGACCGATGAAGCTGCAGGAGGCGATCGCGGCCTACGACAAGGGCGAGATCACCAAGGAGCAGCTCACCGCCGAGCAGGACGCGGCTGCCAAGGACTCCATCGAGCGGATGGAGGCGACCGGTACGCCGATCGTCTCGGACGGCGAACAGCGGGCGTCGAGCTTCGCGACGTACCCGATCACCGACACTCTCGCCGGCACGGGACTCGCGGACAACCTCGCGGGCGACGGTCAGTTCTTCGCCATCTTCGACGACGGTCATCACCGCCAGCTGCCTCGCCTGACCGGCGGCCCGTTCCGCTACAAGACCTACGCGGCGGATCTGTTCGAGCAGTCCAAGCCCTACGCCACCAAGCCGATGAAGCAGGCCGTCATCGCTCCGTCGATGCTCTACCTGCTCTACCCGCTCAAGGAGGAGCTCGAGGGCTACAGCCGCGAGCAGTTCCTCGACGACCTATGCGACGAGGCGGAGAAGGACATCCGCAAGGCCTTTGCGGCCGGCGCCGAGCGGGTCTCGATCGACTTCACCGAGGGGCGCCTGGCAAACAAGCGGGACGCGCGCAACCCCTGGACCGGCGAGAACCTGCTGCAGACGTTCATCGACCTCAACAACCGGGTCATCGACCGCTTCACGCCCGAGGAGCGCAAGGACATCGGCATCCACACCTGCCCCGGCGGCGACTGCGACTCGGTGCACAGCGCGGACGTCGACTACGCCGAGCTGCTGCCGTCGATGTTCCAGATGAATGCCGGCTACTTCCTCATCCAGCTGGCCAGCGAGGCCGACAAGGAGCGGGTCTACAAGCTCATCGGCGAGAACATCCGGGCCGACGCGAACGGCGTGAAGCAGGTCGCGTTCATCGGCGTCATCGACCCGCTGAACCCGACGGTCGAGACGGCCGAGCAGGTGGCCGACGACCTGATCACGGCCGCGAAGCACATCCCGACCGATCAGCTCGGTGCCACCGACGACTGCGGCTTCAGCCCGTTCAGCATCGACGTCAAGCCCAAGCACGGTTCGCCGGACTTCGCGCGTGACATCGCATTCCAGAAGATCACCGCGCGCGAGCAGGGCGTCAAGCTCGCCTCGGACAAGCTCGGCGTGTAGGCGAGGCGGAACGACGTCGACAGGCATGCGGGCGGATGGCACAGTCCTACCGCCCGCACCTGCCTTCGAGGAGTCCACTGATGATCGAGCAACACGACCCCGCTCCGGTGTCCGTGCTGCGCTGATCGCAGTTGCCGCGGGCACTCCTCTACTGCCGGAGACCCGCGATGACCGCCCCGAACGACCTGCGCCTGCTGTCCAACTTCGTGTTGGAGCAGTATTGCGAGCTGCCCACCTTCCTGCATCTGAGCGCACTGCTCGAGCGCGGCCACAAGCATGTGGTGCTGCGCGAGCTGGATCGGCACGCCGCTGACTCGGTCCTACCCGAGCGGGCTCTCGTCGTACGCACTGTCCAAGGGAATGCGAACCGGCACGTGCTTGCCGAGGTGGACAACGCTCTCGTGGTCTTGCAGACATGGAAGTCCGATGCGCACATCTGGGTGAGTGCCGACGACGAGGTGATCGGCACGGCGATCGCGGACGAGATCCAAGGTCGGGTTCCAAGGCACGTCGACGAGCGACGCGTGGACGTGGAGTTCTCGGATGCGCACACCGGCTCGCGAACCCTGTCGATCGATGTGTGTCCCTGGAACGAGGCTCGCTCCCGCTACCCGGCCGGCGTCCGCGACGCCCTGGACGTCCTGACCGGACATGTGCCGCAGCTCGATGGCGGTCGCCGACTGATCCTGTGGCACGGCGAGCCGGGAACGGGAAAGACCTCAGCCGTACGGGCACTCGTACACGCCTGGCGCACCTGGGCCGACACGGTCGTGGTCACCGACCCGGATGCCCTGCTGAAGGACGGCCGATATCTGCGACGCATCCTGCTCGATTCCGACGACGACGAACGCTGGACGTTGTTCGTGCTCGAGGACGCCGAGGCGCTGTTGCACAAAGAAACCGGCGGCTCGGCCATGGGCAGGCTGCTCAACCTGGCGGACGGCCTGCTCGGCCAGGGACTTCGCTGTCTGTTCCTTCTCACGACCAACGAGCCGCTCGGGGCGATCCACCCGGCGATCGTCCGGCCCGGTCGATGCCTGGCAGAGGTGGAGTTCGGGCGGCTGCCGGCCGGTCAGGCTGCGGGGTTGCTCGGACGACCGGTCGACCGGGCGATGACGCTCGCAGAGGTCATGACGGCGGCGCCGGTCGAGAGCCGACTGCCGCCGATGGCCGTAGGCCAGTATCTGTGACGCCCGGCTGCTGCGTGGACGAGGGGTAGGGCTGTGCCATGAGATAGGCGCCCCATCGACCCGGCACGCACGGCGTTCGCGGCCGTTGCGGGGTCGGCACCACCCGGTTGTCCAGCACGTCCCGGACCCGGTCGACCGTCGCATCCAACCGGGCGATCAACCGGGACAGCGGAGTGTGTCGGGTGTACGGGTGGGGCCGCGTCGGGGCATGCTGCATGGCCTTGCCAAGCCGGTCACAGAGCTCCTGCTGGTCCTGCGCCGTGAGGTCGGCGGTCAGCTCCTCGACCAGTCGGGACTCGGCTTCGGCATGCGCCCGCAGCCGCCGTCGCACTGCCTCCGCGTAGCTCTCGATGGTGCCGCCCGCGAGGTGCGCGTCGCCGGTGACGCGACGGTCCAGCAGGCAGAGCGCCTGCTGCAGCTGGTGGTCGATGACGCGGAGGGCGGCCACCTGCCTGCGGCCGTCGGGCAACCGCCGCTGCGCGGCCGCGTAGAGCACGCTGTCGGCGGCGCACAGATGAGCAGAGCACCAAGCCACGGCAGCGTGGGAGCCGTGCTCAGGATCTTTCAGCGCCGCCTCGGCCCGCTGATGCGGGTCTGCGGCGGCGCCTGGGAGCTCGATGCGGTCCGTCATGTCAGCGGCGTTCAATGCAGCTCCAGACCTGCGCCCACGCTCAGCAACGGTGTGTCACCCAGCGTGCGGCGCCCATGACGTCGCAGTCTGCGCCTTCTCGCCCCACATGTCCACGACGACTCTGCGACGGAACGACGCGGCTTCGCGGCGAACGGATGTGCGGCCGGCCCTGCTCAGGGCCCGTTGGGCAGTGCTGGCACCGACGGGATTCCTTGCCCGCCCCCGACCCCGCGCCGATCATGGAGTCAGTGCCCACCCCTCACGCTCAGCAGGCGGGCAACAACTGCATGATCAGCGAGGACTGGGGCGCGCGGACGGCGAGGTCAGCGACCGCGGCCCCTGGACTCAGGGATGGGCAGCCCGGTAAGCCGCGAGCACCGATGCCCGCAGCCGCCCCCGATCCGAGACCGCCAGCCCCTGCTCGACCGCCCAGGAGCGCATCTGTCCGACCGTCGCCGGTGCCGCTGCCAGCGGGCCGGGCGAGACCAGCGCGGCCAGCCGCTCCGCCGACCGACCGTCGGCGACCCCCTCGGCGGCCGCTGCGGCAAGGAACCGGTAGGTCCACTCCTCGGCCAGTGGGCGGGTCTCGGCGAAGAACACCGGCACAGAGGTCCATCGCACCTGGACCTGCGCCAGCAGGTCGGCGACCCAACCCGGCCGGACGAACGGCAGGGTGAACAGCTTGGAGTACCGCTCCTCGACCACGACGGCTGCATGCCCGACAGACGCCAGCTCGCCCAGCTGCGCCGCCAGCCGGCCGTCGACCAGGCTGCGCGCCAGATCCTCGAGCGACTTGCGCTCGACGACCGCCACCAGGTCTCCATCGCGTCGTACGCCGTAATCACCGCAGCGCAAGGCGCCCTTCACGGTGCTCGCCTGCTGCGAGGCGAAGCGATAGGCGTACCGCTCTCGCGTGTCGACGACGATCTCGAGATCGGGAAGCCCGCTGGCGCGTGCGGTCGGCGTGCGCACGCCGGGGCGGGCCTTCTTCGCCGTCCGGGCGCTCTGCCAGAAGATCGCCTCGCGGCCGCTCTTGAGCCGGGTGAAGACGAGCTGGCTGCGGTTCTCGCGGCCGCGGTCCAAAACGAGGTCGACCGCCGGCCCACGGGCGACGCATCTCTTGACGGGCACCCGCTCGACGATCTCGGCGTCGGCCGGCCAGCCCTCGGCGCGGTGGCAGTAGACCTTCGCCGTCCGGGGCCAGGTCTCGCGCGCCTTGAGCACCACCGGGCGATGCAGCGGGAGCCGCAGCAGGTAGGGCAGGGCAGAATCCGGGTCGGGGTTGCGGGCGATGACGAAGTCGTCCACCCGCGAAGCGTACGGGCGTCGGGGCCCCTCGCCTCGTAGGCTGCAGACCATGCCCGCCTACGACTACCGCTGCCGGACGTGCGACACCCGCTTCGAGGTGCGGCGAGGTGTGGACGAGGCGGAGGTGCCGGTGGACTGCCCGAGGGGACATGGCGCCACCTCCCGCATCTTCACGGCCGTGGCCGTCGGCGGCGCGGCGTCCGCTCCCGCCGCACCGGCGGGGTCCGGCGGCTGCTGCGGCGGCGGTTGCTGCGGCTGACCCAGCCGGCGCGACGCACTACTAGGCGTTGATGATCCGACGTAATCCGCTGGCCCGCAGCACCTGCCGTCCGATGCCGGCGCGCACCGACTCCTCCGTCCCGATGACCCGGACGTGCTGCTGCGCACGGGTGATCGCGGTGTAGAGCAGCTCACGGGTCAACAACGCCGAAGCGGTGGGGGGAAGCAACACCGACACGGTCCGGTACTGGCTGCCCTGGCTGCGGTGGATCGTCATCGCATAGACGGTCTGCGCCGCAGCGAGCGCGCCCGGATGGCGCAGCACCGGGTCTCCGGCGCGCGCGAAGGCCGCGACCAGGGTGCCGTCGGGGCGCGCGACGACGACCCCCGTGTCACCGTTGTAGATCTTCGCCTCGTGGTCGTTCGCGGTCACCAGCAGCGGTTGCCCGGCGAAGAAGCGGCTCGAGTCCAGCCGCTCGCCGAGCGCGGCCTCGACCCACTCCCGAGCCTGGCGGTCCCACTCGCGGACACCGGCCGAGCCGGTGCGGTGCGCGCACAGCAGCCGGTGCCGCTCGAGCCCGGCCAGCGCGCCGGGGATGTCACCGTCCCGCGCCGCGACAGTGACCGCCTTCGCCGACGTCACGACGTCGTCGTGCAGCCCGTCGAGATCGGCGAGCCCGACGAAGGACACCTCCGGCGCGCCGCGGGTCAGCACGGCCATCGCCCCGTCGGCGTCGCCGTCCCGCACCGCGACGGCGAGGCTCGCGATCGCGCCCCCGAAGCGCCGGCCGCGACTGAGCCGCACCACCCCGTTGCGCAGCCGCTCCCGCTCGCCCCAGCTCAGGGCCGCCTCCGCCGGGTCGTCGACCGCCTCGAGATCGGCGGCGACCAGCCGCTCCAGAGCCGGATCCGGGACGGCAGGCACCGGCTGGGCGACCAGGTCGGCGAGCACCGCCCCCGCGTCCACCGACGCGAGCTGGTCGGGGTCGCCGACGAGGACCAACCGCGTGTCGGGGCGCAACGCCTCGAGCAACCGCGCCATCATCGTCAGCGACACCATCGAGGTCTCGTCGACCACGACGACGTCGTACGGCAGGCGGTTTCCCGCATCGTGCCGGAAGCGGGTCCGGCTGTCCGGCCGCCAACCCAGCAGGCGGTGGAGTGTCATCGCGGACAGGTCGACTCCCTGCTCGTTCACCTGCTCCTGCAGCCGCGCCGCCGCCTTCCCGGTCGGCGCCGCCAGAGCGATGCGCAGATCCGGCTGCTGCTCTCTCAGCAGCAAAAGGATCCGCGCCACCGTATGGGTCTTGCCCGTCCCCGGGCCTCCCGCGACGATGCTGGTCCAGCGCGTCACGGCCAGTGCGGCGGCGATGCGCTGCCGGTCCGGGGCGGCGCCGAACCGCGCACCGAGGGCGGCGACGAGCAGATCCCCGTCGTACGGCGGGCGGGTTCTCGCCCGGTCGTCCAGCACCTGGCGGATCGTCTGCTCCTGACGCCAGTAGCGCTCCAGGTAGAGCAGCTCCCCGCGGTCGGTGTCCAGCAACCTGAGCGGCCGGAGCGCTCCGGCGGCCGAACCGGCCACCAGCGGACTGCGGCGTAGGGCAGCCACCAGCTCGCTGTGCTCCGGCCAGGGCAGCGCCGACACGTCGACGTCCTCGATGCTGATGTCGCGAAGCGCCTGCAGGTCGACGCAGACCGCACCGAGGCGGACCGCGCGGACCGCCAGCGCCACCGCCAGCAGCACCGGTTCGGCGCTCTCCCGCCCGAGCACCCCGAGGCGCTGCGCGACGTGCACATCGGCTGGGGCCAGCACACCGGCCTGGTTGAAGACCTGCAGCAGGCCTGCCGTCCGGCAGACCAGTTGGACGTCGGTCACGGCACACCGGCCAGCAGTTCGGACAGCGCGACGACCAGCGGTGCGGGCGGTTTCCAGTCGAAGACGCCACAGCCGGGTGGCGTCGACGGCCCGACCATGCCGCGCACGAACAGGTACTGCACGCCGCCCAGGTGCAGCTGCGGCTCGTAGCCCGGCTGCCGCCACCTCAGGTAGCGGTGCAGTGCGACGCAGTAGAGCAACGCCTGCAGCGGGTAGTGCGCGCGCAGCATCTCGGCCGCCATCGCCTCGCGCGTGTAATGCAGCGCGGTGAGGTCCCCGCGCCCGAGCCGGTTGGTCTTGTAGTCGACGACGACGTACGCCGGACCAGCCACCCGCAGCACCGCGTCGATGCTGCCGGTGAGATAGCCGCGCAGCGCCGGTGCGTCGAGGTCCGCGAGCAGGTCGGCGTAACCGGACAGTGCATCGTCGGACGGAAGGTGTTTGCGCAGCAGGTCCGCGACCGCGCGCAGCAGCACCTCGACGCCCGTCGGCGTGTCGCCGCCGCCTAGCGGCAGCTCGAAGTCCAGCTCAGTTCGCCGGTCCGCGGTCGCGACGTCCGCGAGTGTCCCGATGCCGAGCGGTGTGCGCATCACCGGGACGAGCGCCGCCGCCAGAGCGGCCGGGGCCACCGGCGCGAGCCGCCGAGCGACCGCCTCCCAACAGCGACGCAGCAGCTCCGACTCCAGATCACCTTCTGTGTGGACGTTCTCGAGCACCTCGTGCACGAGCGTGCCGAAGGCCGCACCGGCGGGCAGGTCGTTCATCGTCGACGCCGGACCGTCGAGCCGAAGGTCGTACGCCGGGGGCTCGGCCGGTTCGTCGGTCTTCTGCGGCTGCTCGGGCTCGCTGCTCGAAGGGGACATGTCGTGGGCCGCCGAGGTCAGCGCGGAGTAGGACGTACGCCGCCACAGGTTGTCGACAACCCGGTCGAACCGGGCCGCCGTGAGCGACTGTTCCTCGCCCGCCGGCGGTGACCACCGGGCCGGCGTCACCGAGGTCACCGGCTCGACGGTGATCTCGTCGGGCCAGCCCCACGCGGTCAGGCGAGCCAGGGCGGCAGCATCTTCCGGGACCGGGGCCCGACGGGCTGGTTCGGCGACATCGGCAGTCCGTCCGAACAGCATCCGGTGCAGCGGTGAGACCGCGGCGTCCCGCGACGGCGCCCACCACGCGACGACCTGACACATGGCGCGGGTGCAGGCGACGTAGAGCAGGCGCAGCTCCTCACCGGCGTCCTCGGTGTCCGCGGCCTTCTGGTGGGCCGCCCACCCCGGGCCGCCCTTCCCGCCCACGTCAAGCACCCGGCTGCCGTCGCTGTCGTGCAGCCGGAGCGTCGGTGGGTCCGACCACTTCGCGCCGTCCCAGCCGTACGGCAGGTAGACGATCGGGAACTCCAGACCCTTGCTGGCGTGCACGGTGACGATCTGGACGGCTGCCGCATCGCTCTCGAGCCGCCGGCTGCGCTCGGACTGGCCGCTCGCATCGGGCTCCTCGACCCGCTCGGTCAGCCAGGCGACCAGCGCGGAAAGGCCGAGCGACTGCTCGACAGCGGCGCGATGGAGCACCTGCCCGAGGTGGCGCAGGTCGGTCAGCTGCCGTTCACCGCCCGGCACCCCCAGCAGCCGGCCCTCCAGCGACGTCTCGGCCGCGAGCCGGTCGAAGGCCGCTGCCAGCCCGGCGTCCTCGAAACGGCGGGCTGCATCGCGCAGCGCGCCACCGACCTCGTCGAGCAGCTGGTCACCCGCGGCGTCGAGCCGGCCCGCCGTCCAACCCAGCAGCGGGGTCAGGGCGGCCAGCCGGACCCGGCCGGCGAAGTGCGGTTGCTCCATCGCCTGGAGCACCCACAGCCAGTCACGCGCGCTGGGCGTGCGAAAGACACTCGTGCTGCTGGACACGACGGCCGGGACGCCCGCAGCGTCGAGCGCCTGCTGCACGAGTTCGACCTGCGAGTGCTTGCGGACCAGCACCGCGACATCCCCCGGTTGCACAAGCCTGTCGCTCCCGCCGATCCTCAGCGAAGCCCCGCCGTCGAGCAGGCGCACGATGTCGGCTGCGACGTCCCGGGCGACCGTCGCGCGCAGGGCGCCCAGCGCCGGCTGCCCGTTCGACCCCGGGGGTCCGGCCGCGGCGCGCTGCACGACCCGCAGACGGAACGGCCGACCGCTCGACAGTCGCAGCTCCGGCAGTGCCGCGTCGACCGCGCGGACCACGATCTGCGGGTGGCCGAGCGAGGCGCCGCCGTAGAGGTGGTGCAGGGCGCGCAGCAGGCCGGCGTCGCTGCGCCAGTTGATGCCGAGCGTCTGGGCCTGGTCGGCTTCGCGCACGGCTTCGAGATAGCTCAGCACCTCCGCACCCCGGAAGGCGTAGACCGCCTGCTTCGGGTCGCCGATGAGCACCAGCGTGGCGTGCCCGTGGAAGGCCCGCCGCAGGATCTCCCACTGCACCGGGTCGGTGTCCTGGAACTCGTCGACGAGCACGATGCGAAAGCGGCTGCGCAACCGGCGACTCGCCGCTTCGCCGCCAACCGGGTCGGCCAGCACGTCACGCAGCAGCAGCAGCAGGTCGTCGAAGTCGCGCACGCCCAGGGCACGCTTGCGCCGCTCGAGCTCGGCCCGGGCGGCGCGGGCGAGACCGGCCCGCTGACCGGGTGCCAACGCCGGATCGGCACCGACCGGTTCGAGCCGGGACGATCGGTCGCCGACCGCTGCACGCGCGACGTCCAGCGCCTGCTTCAGGGTGAGCGCCGGCGGATCGGCGTCACTGCTCGCGTACTTGCGGAGGTAGAGGTCGTCGACCACCTCGCGCAGCAGGTCGTCGACGGACTCGACCATCGTCACACCGGGTTCGGAGTTGCCCGACATCCCGAGCCCGTCGAGCATCTGCTGGCAGAAGCTGTGCGTCGTCGCGATGGTGGCGGCGTCGAACTCCGACGCGGCGCGGACGAGACGCTGCCGGCGCGACGCCACCTCGGCCGCGGTCCCGCGCGACAGGTGCCGGACGAGGTCGTCGTCGCAGGTGTTGCCTTGCTTGTTCGTCTGGGCCAGACCCCGCACGGTCGCCGCGAGCCGCTCCCTGACCCGCTCCCGCAGCTCCTGCGTCGCGGAGCGGCTGAAGGTCGCGAGCAGCAGCTCGGACAGGTCGGCAACCCCCTCGGCGACGTACCGGGTCGCGAGAGCGGCGATGGCGTAGGTCTTGCCGGTCCCGGCGCTGGCCTCGAGCACGGCGGTGCCGGTCGGCAACGGACCGTACAGGTCGAAGCTCACGGCGGACCCAGGCTCTCGACGGCGAGCAGCGGCGCCCACAGCCGCCTGGCGAGCGCGCCGAAACGGGTCCCCTCGGCGCCGCTGTCCGTCGCCGCGGTGAGCCGCTCGAAGCTCGGTGGCATCCCGAGCACGTAGGCCAGGTGGCGGTCGGTGCCGTCGCCGAATCTTGATCCCCAGTCCGCCGCGGCCGCATCGAGTGCATCAGCGACCGAGCCCCTCTCCGCCCGCCGGGCCGCGTAGACGTGCGAGGCGCCCGTGGCGATCGGCAGCGGCTCGCGCATGCCCTCGTCGTAGAGCGCGACGAGGTCGCGCAGGACATTCCTCGGCTCGGGGGGCAACGAGATCGTCGAACGCCAAGTGGGCTTGCGGTACGGCCCGCGCCCGGTCGTCACCGCCCGGGTGGGGCCGAGCTCACCGGTAGCGGCCGCGGCAAGCAGCTTCACCCAGGCCGGCAGGCGATGCTTGGGCGCAAGGGTGGAGTACGACGTGCTCGCGAGCACGAAGCCGCCGTCGGCCCGGTAGATGCCGCCGACGGTCCCCTGCAGCAGCCGCCCGCTCCCGAGGTCCACCGTGACGTCGAGCGTCTCCGGCATCCCGTGGTGCACCGGCAGCGACACCCCGGCGAGCTGCTCGACGGCGATCTCCAGTTCGGCGAGCAGGCGGGGCGCCAGCGGCCCCGGTGGCAGCGTGCCGCGCCGCCACTCCGCCTGGCGGAACTCGGCGGTGCCGACACCGGCCAGCCGGGCGGCGAGCATCCGGTCGCCGACGTCCCACTTCTGCAACCCGTCGAGCTCGGCGTCCAGAGCGTCGGTCACCGACTCCTCGCGGTCGGGGACCCGTACACCGAGCCGGTTCCGCAGGAAGGCACGGGTCGGGTGAACCAGGAAGGCAACCAGGTCCGCCAGCGCCACGTGACCGGTGCGGGCGGCGAGCGGCCGGGCCAGGAAGACCGGCGCAGGCAGCCGGTCCCGGGTGGCCGCACGGGCGCCGTCGAGCGCGCCGGCGTCGAAGCTGAAGGGAGCGGGGCCGGAGAAGTTGCGGGCGTCGAAGGGATGCAACGGGTGACCGGTCACCACCTGCTGCCCGCCCACGGTGACGTGCAGGACGTCGAGCAGCTCACCGAGCGGCACCGCCGGTGGACGGCTCGCTCCGGTCACCGGGTCGGCCCCGGTGTAGAGCAGCAGCAGGTGGTCCCGCGCCGCCATGACCGCGTCGAGCAGCAGCTGCCGGTCCTCGCTGCGCGGGTCGCGCTCGCCGATGCACGGGTCGCGCTGCAGGACGTCGTCACCGTCGACCCCGCCGCCGCGCGGGAAGACGCCGTCGTCGAGACCGAGCAGGGCGATGACGCGGTGCGGGACCGACCGCATCGGCACCATCGTGCAGACGGTGAGCTCGCCGGTGCGGAAGTTCGCCCGGGTCGGCCGGCCCGCGAGCCGGCCGGCGAGCAGCACCCGCACGTCGGCCAGCCGCAGCGTCGCGTCCAGCCCGTGCTCGGCGGCCTCGGCCAGCTCACGTCGCGCCTGCGCGAGCTGCCAGGCGTCGGCCTCGCTGACGTCGGTCAGCAGGTCGAGCCCGTCGGTCAACGCCTGCACCCACGCCCGCAGCGGCTGCGGCCCGCGAAGCCCGTGCAGCACCTGCCCGAGCCGGTCCACCAGCTCGGCGAGCCGGCCGGCGAGGTCGATGTCGCTGCTGTCGACGTCGTCGAGCGGGAGTGCGAGCCCGAGCCAGGCGAGCTCGCTCTCGTCCGCGGCGACTCCGAGCAGGATCCGGTCGAGCCCGGTCTGCCAGGTGTTCTGCGGCACCCGCCCCAGGCCGTACGCCGCCCGCTGCTCCGCGCCGAGCCCCCACCGCACGTTCGCCTCCACCGCCCAGTGCCGGAGCCGCTCGAGGTCGTCACTGCGAAAGGCGAACCGGCGGCGTACGGGGGCGCTCGCCGCCAGGTCGAGCACCTGACTCGCGGTGACCCGGCCACCGGCGAGCTCCAGCAGGCCGGACAAGGTGTCCAGCAGCGGGTTCGTCTGGCGCAGGGAGCGGTCGGCGAGGCGTACGCGCAAGGAATGTCCAGGATGGCGGTGTCCCGGAGAACCCGGCCCGTGCAGCTGGCCGAACGCGGCCCGCACGAGCGGGGCGTAGGTCTCGACGTCGGGACACATCACCAGCACGTCGCGGGGCTCGAGGCTGCGGTCCTGCTGGAACAGGTGCAGCAGCGCCTCGCGCAGCACCTCGACCTGGCGGGGCGGTCCGTGACAGGCGTGCACCTGCACGGTCCCGTCGGGCGTCACAGCCCGCGTCGGCGGCCGGTCGTCGCGGATCGCGGCCTGCACCTGCGCGAGCAGGGTGCCGGCGTCGTGCTCGGCCGGATGGTGGACGCTGTCGACATCGCCGAGCAGCAGCTGCAGCTCGCGGACGTCCCGGGACAGGCTGGCCGTGAGCGGATGGCCGACCTCGAGCGCGGTCCGGTCCTGCCGGCGGCGCTGCGGTCGGGGCTTTCCGGAAAGCGTCGTCCAGAGCGCCGGGCTGGGGTGCGGCAGCCACAGATGTACGTCACGGTGCTCGGCCAGCGCGGTGAGCACCGCGAGCTGAGCCGTCGTCAGGCGGGTCGCCCCGAAAAGACTCAGCCGCAAGGGAAGCTCGCTGAGCTGCGGGGCGTCGCGCAGTCGCGCACAGGTGCTGTCCAGCCGCTCGGCCGGACTGTCCGCGGCGAGCTCCTGGCGCAGCCGGCGCCACAGCTCGGCCTGCCAGCACAGGTCGGGCTCGAGATCCTGGCCGGCGCCGTCGGTGTCGGCACCGATGGCCCAGTCGACCAGCATCGTCGGGCGATGGGCTTCGTAGGAGCGGAACAGCTCTCGCAGGTGCTCGGCGGTGGCGTAGCGGCGACCGGC
>JBBSKF010000072.1:0-17344 GCA_038256525.1 Mycobacteriales bacterium
ACGCGGGCGGCGAAGTCCTGCGCCGGCGCGGAGCTGTAGTAGTTCTCGAAGTCCTCCTCGACCAGCTTCTGGACGACCTCTGGCGGTGCGACCGCGAGCTGCGCCTCCGGGCTGGTCGCGATGAAGCCACCGATCCCGAAGGCCACGATCAGGAAGCCGGCCGCCGCCCCGAGCCACCACCAGCGGGTCCGATAGCAGACGGCCGGGAAGTCCACCCGCAGGAAGCGTGCCACGTCGGACCACACCGCCCGGCGCCCGCCGGCCACCACGCCCCGCGCCCGGGCGACCAACGAGGACAGCCGACCCACGAGCACCTCGTCGCGACCGGCACTCTGCACGACAGACAGATGGGTCGCCGTGCGCTGGTAGAGATCGACCAGCTCGTCGACCTGGGCGCCGGTGAGCTTGCGAGGCGAGGACCCCCGGCCGAGCAAGGATTCCAGGCGCGCCCACTCGTGCCGGTGTGCGGCGACGTACGCGTCGAGGTCCACACCCCGAAGACTAGGTGGGGGAAGACTGGGTGGGGGCAGACTGGGTGGGGGCAGACTGGGTGCGGCGCCGGCGCTCCACCGGTCCTGAGCTACCCGGAGGTGCGGTGTCCCAGCTCGTGACCGGCGAGGCGGTCGCGCTCGACCTGCGCCCGGCCGCCCTGCCGTCCCGGCTGCTCGCCGGCTTGCTCGATGCGCTGCTGCAGTTCCTCGTGCTCGTCGTCCTCGGCTCGCTGGCCACCGCAGTGTCGCTGAGCCTGTCGGAGGCGGCGGTCGAGACGCTCGGCCTGCTCGTGATCGTCGCCGTGCTGATCATCTACCCGGTGACCTTCGAGACGCTGATGCGCGGGCGCACCCCCGGCAAGGCGGCCATGGGACTGCGGGTCGTGCGCGACGACGGCGGCCCGATCGGCTTCCGGCAGGCACTGGTGCGCGGGCTGACGGGCGCCTTCCTCGAACGGCCGGGGCTGAGCCTGTTCACGCTCGCCGTCGTGACCTCACTGCTCAACGAGCAGGGCAAGCGGCTCGGCGACCTGCTGGCCGGGACGGTGGTCCTGCGCGAGCGGGTCTCGGTACGCGGCGGGCAGGTCGCCGGGATGCCTCCGCCACTCGCCGGCTGGGCCGCGGGCCTGGACCTGTCAGGTGTCCCGGACGCACTTGCCCTTGCTGTCCGCCAGTTCATCTCCCGGGCAGACGAGCTCACCGACGCGGCCCGCGAGGAGCTCGGCGGGAAGCTGGTGCGCGCGGTGACCGACGTCGTCGGCGCACCGCCCCCCGGCACGCCCGGCTGGGCGGTGCTGTCGGCCGTCCTGGCCGAGCGGCACCGCCGCGAGAGCCTGCGCCTGGGAAACGGGGCGTACGCCCCGCCCGGACCTCCGCCGCCCGGACCTCCGCCGCCCGGACCTCCGCCGGCGGTCGCCTACCAGGCACATCCGGGCTATGCGGTTCCGCCTCAGCCCGCGGGGGGCTACCAGCCGCAGCCGTCGCCGGCACCCCCCGCGCCGCCGCCCGCCCCGACACCCCCCACGACCGGACCGGGCGGCTTCGTCGCCCCGTCCTGAGAGGTTTCGTCGCCCCGTCCTGAGCCGGGTCAGGACGTAGGGTCACGAGTCGTGTGCCGTCGGGCTCCGGACGAGACGGACACCTGCCGCGACCACGTGCTCCCCCGGCTTCGCGCTTCGGGGTGGCCGGACAATTTGGTCCGCACCGAGGGCCCCGTCGTCGCCGTGAGCAGCCGAGCTGGCTTCCGTACCGTCACGAAACGGTCCCGCCGACTACGTCCTGCACGCCTTCACCGGCCTGCCGGTCGCCGTCATCGAGGCCGAGCGGGTGTACGCCTCGGCGACCCAAGGCCCCCAAGCAGGGCATCGAGTCCGCCACCCGGCTCGACGTGCCGCTCGTCTACACCACCAACGGGATCGGCGTTCTCCACGGGTCTTTCGGCTTCCGGTTTTGTCGGAGGCTCGCCCTATCGTTTGTGTTGTGAGAGATCTGTTGTTTCCGTCGCCGCCGCCGTTGCGGGGGTGGTTGCGCGCTGCGGCCAGGGTGGCTGCGGTGGCGTTCTCGGCGGAGTGCCGGGCGATCACGGCGATGTTCGAGGCGGCCGAGACGGCACAGCAGGAGTTCGTGGCCGGTGAGGTCGGTTGTGTGCTGCACATCGCGCCGGCGACCGCGATCAGCCGGGTCGGGACAGCGCTGGCGATCTGCGCCCAACCGCGGCTGCTCGCCGGGCTGGATTATGGGCAGCTCTCGGTCGGGCAGGCCCGGGCGTTGCTGGCCGAGATCGAGCACCTGGACGCCGAGCATGCCAGCGCGGTGCTCGAGGCGGTCCTCGGGGACGACCCGGCGGTGGAGTTGGAAGCGACCCCCGGTGAGCTCCGGTCGACGGTGAAACGGGCGATCTTGCTGCACGACCCGGCGCTTGCCCGCAAGCGTCATGAGGCGGCGAAGCGGACTGCGGGGGTGTACGGCCGGCCGTTGCCGGACGGGATGGGCCAGGTGGTCATCGACTGCACCGCGGTGCAGATGGCAACCGCGGTCGCCGCGATCGATGGCCGGGCCGCCGCGATCAGCTCCCGCTTCCAGCCTGACCCTGAGACCGGTGAGGACCTGACCGTCGGGCAGCAGCGGGTCGCGGCGTTCCTGCACGCCATCGGGTGTGACCGCACCGGGGTGCAGGCGGTGCTGGAATGCCCGGTCGAGCGGGCCGTCGATGTGCACGCCGCCGCCCACGCCCCGGTCTGGACGGTTGGGGTGCGGATGCCGGTCGCGGTCGCTCTGGGCCTGTCCGACCACCCAGCGGTGCTGGCCGGGTACGGCCCGATCGACGCCGACCAGGCCCGGGCGTTGCTCCCGACCGCCGACCTGCTCAAAGCCTGCGTCGACGCCACCACCGGTGAAGTCCTGACCGCTGACCGGCCGGTCCGGGCCAAGACCTGGCAAGACGGGAATTCCGACCAGGCCCAGGCGCTACGCGACATCCTGCTGCAGATGGCGACCAGCGGCGGCACCACGGTCGACCTGACCTGCGACGGCTACGTGCCCTCCGAGGCGTTGGGCCGCCTGGTCGACCTGCGCGATGTGACCAGCACCTTCCCCGGCGACAGCACCCCCGCCAAGTCCTGCGACCGTGACCACCGGCTGCCCTGGCCGCTCGGCCCGACCAGCGAGCAGAACCTGCAGAACCTGCGCCGCCGCTGGCACCGCGCCAAACACACCGGCTGGCACAGCAGCCTGCTCACCGACGGCACCATCCGCTGGACCTCACCGAGCGGCGGGGTCTACGACCGCCGCCCCAAAACAACCATCCCACCGGCCATCCCCGACGGCACCACCCTGCCACCCATCAACGACGACGGATAGTCGGCGCTTCCCGGTCGACTGCCGCGAGGTCTCCGCAGGAGTGGTCAGTGCTACGCGTTTCCGCGGGAACAAGTTCTCAACAGGTGTAGCCGGCGCTACAGAGCAGCCACTATCGTCGTCGTCCTCGCGTCCCTGAGGAAGAGTCGTGGAGCGACTGACGGCAGCGGTTGTGCTGGTGCTTGGCGCGCTGGTCCTACTCGCGACGGGCTACAGCGTTGGTGTCGGGGCATGGGAAACCAGGTTCGGGAAGGTGCTCGTCCTCCTTCTTGTCGTCGTCGGGATGTGGCGCGCAACGAGCCATCTCCGCCGCCCGTCCAACGGCTTTTAGGTGGCTTGGGACACCAGAGGAATGTGCCGTTCCCGACTCGTCGCAGGTAGCGTCGTGACGCGGTACAGTGACGTTGTCACCAGCAGGGGCGAACCGGACGGACCGGTGGGGCGGGGTGCGGCGGAGGCCGCCCGTGCTCACAGTCCTTCTCATCCTTGGTGTTCTTGGTCTGGCGGTTGTCCTCGCGGGCCTGCTTCTTGGGGAGCTTCTCGACGGCGCTGTCGATGTTGTCGTGCCCGGGGAGTTCGTCCCTGGTGCTACCCCGGCTCTGGGTGCGGCAGTGTCGGCGTTCGGTTTTGGTGGCGCGCTCGCCCTGCGTAGCGCCGACTTGCCCGCTGCGCTGGCGCTGAGCCTGGCGACGGTCGGCGCGGTGGCCGTCGGCGGCGTCGCCTTCGCGGCTGGTAGAGTTGTCGTCGGGGAGGGCGCAGCTCCTCCGGCGCGGGCGGACCTGTACGGGGTCTTCGGCTCCGTCATCACGCCGGTGCCGCCAGCGGGCTACGGCGAGGTGACGATCGTCGTGCACGGCACCCGCCGAAAACTGTCCGCGCGCGCGGCGCAGCCGCTGCCCGCCGGCGCCGCGGTGTACGTCATGGACGTGCTGTCCGAGACCAGCGTCCTGGTCGCCCCCGCCGATCCGCGGGCCCTGCTCTAGAACCTGTTGATTGCGGCGCTCCTTTTCATGCACCACGGGTCACCGCGCCCGGTGCAGCTCGCACGGGCCCCGGCCCGCCCCACCTGCCGTCCGCCGATGTCGCCGGACAGGTCCACGGGACCCCTGGTCCCACTTCGTTTCGTGGCGCTGTCCGCGTCGCCTGTCTGAAAGGCACCTGTCACATGACCACACTGCTCATCGCGCTGGGCGCAGCGCTCGCGCTCGTTGTGCTGGCTGTTCTCGCGGTCATCACCCGCATCAAAGTCGCCGGCCCGAACGAGGCGTTCATCATCACCGGCCGCAAGGGCCGTCCGGTCACCAACCCCGAGACCGGGGTGGTCGCCACGGATCTGTCCGGTCAAAAGATCGTCATGGGCAGCTCGGTGTTCGTGCTGCCGTTCGTGCAGAAACTGTCCGCACTAGACCTGAGCTCGCGACGGCTGAACGTCGCGATCCGTGGTGCGGTGTCGGCCACCGGCATCAAGCTCGACCTTGAGGGCGTCGCGATCGTGAAGATCGCCGGCAGCGAGGACGCGATCCGAGCCGCCGCCCAGCGCTTCCGGGACGCCCCGGCGGGCACGATCGAGCAGAGCACCCAGGAGACGCTCGCCGGTTCGCTGCGCAGCATCGTCGGCCGTTTGACCGTCGAGGAGATCATCAAGGACCGGGCGGCGTTCGCGAGCGCGGTCGCCGAGGAGGCCGAGAGCAGCCTGACCAACCAGGGGCTGCAGCTCGACACGTTCCAGCTACAAGACATCCAGGCTGAGGGTGAATACCTGACCGACCTGGGGCGTCCGGAGTCCGCTCGGGTGGAGAAGGAAGCCGCGATCGCTGAGGCCCGCGCCCGCCAGGCCGCGGAGCAGGAGCGGCTGCTCGCGGAGGAGGCCATCGCCGTCGCGCAGCGCGCCTTCGCGCTCAAAACCGCGGAGATCCAGGCCGAAACCGACGCCGCGCAGGCCCGCGCCGACGCCGCCGGGCCGCTCGCTGCGGCCTCACGCGACCAGGAAGTGCTCGCCGCCCAGGAGCAGGTCGCCCAGCGGCAAGCAGCCCTCAGGGAGCGTGAGCTCGACACCAGCGTCCGGCGACCGGCGGACGCTGAGCGCTACCGCGTGGAGGCCGCGGCCGAGGCAGCGAAGAACTCCGCGATCGCGAACGCCGAGGCGCAGCGACAGGCCACCATCGCCGCGGCGCAGGCCCACGGTGAGCAGCAGCGGCTCGCAGGTGAGGGCGAACTCGCCCGACGCACCGCACAGGCCAAGGCGCTGCGGCTCGAAGGCGAGGCCGAGGCCGCCGCCACGCAGGCCCGGGGCGCCGCGCAGGCACAGGCCCTGCAGGACAAGGCCAAGGCGTTCGCTCAATTCTCTGACGCGGCCGTCCTGGACCTGCTCGTGCAAGTGCTGCCCGACATCGTCCGAGAGGCCTCCGCCCCGCTCAGCAACGTCGACAAGCTGACGATCATCAGCACGGACGGCGCGAGCGACCTGACCAAGACCGTCGCCCGCAACGTCGAGCAAGGCATGCAGATCGGCAGCGACCTCACCGGCGTCGACCTGGGCGCCCTGCTCCGCCGGCTAGGCAGCAAGCAACCAGGCGCGCCGTTCAGCAAAGCTGGCACCGGGCAGCTGCCCGCCGTCACCACCGACCCCGCACCCGACGCTCCGGCGGCGGTAACGGCGACGTAGCCGCACCAGATCGCAGCTGTCCCCGTCTTGCACCCGGCGAGACGGGGGCAGCGCGTGCCCGCAACAGGAAGCACGACAACACCCGAGCCAGCCCGACTCGCCCCGCTGGCGACTCAGCCTCGAACACGAACGCATCGAGGCCTCCCGACGAGGGGCCTATGAGATGCTCCCGACTGCAGCCGGCGTTACCGTTCGTAGGTGCCTCCGCCTCGCCGTGTGTAGAAGGCGCTTGCCTATGTGACTCGCCGCGACGACCTGTTGGTCTTCAGACATCGCGACTTGCCTCTACGGCAGGTGGGTGTTCAGGTGCCTGCTGGCACCGTGCGCGCCGATGAGTCGCCGGAAGCAGCCGCCGTGCGCGAGGTTCAGGAGAAGTCCGAGCTCAGGAACCTCGGTTGTGCCGAGTACGACGTGCGCCTCTCGCGCCCGGAGGTCCACGAACGCTATTTCTTCCACTTCGTGGCGCCGCAAGCCGGGCTATCTGGGTTTCGCCTCAGCCGGCACCCTCCGCGTCGCCGTCCGCCCCGACACCCCCCACGACCGGACCGGGCGGCTTCGTCGCCCCGTCCTGAGGGGGGTCACGTCGTTGCGACGGTCGGGTAGCGTGCCCTCTTCATGAGGGTCCTTGTCTACGGCACGGACGCGAGGACTGACGCGATCGCTGGTCAGTGCCTGCGGAGCCGCCACCGCCCGACGCTGTTCGGCTACTCGGAGATCTCCGTCCCGGGCCTGATCGACAAGTGCAGCGGAGGCGTCGAGTACGGCTCGCTGACGGAGCTGGCCGCGATGGTGGCGTACGCCCGGTCCGTCCGGCCGGATCTGGTGATCATCGGGCCGGAAGGACCGCTCGGCGCCGGGCTCGCGGACGCGATCATGGAGCTGGGGATCCCCTGCTTCGGGCCGCGCGAAGCGCTGGCGCGCGTCGAGACGAGCAAGACGTGGACCCGCACCCTCGCGGCCGAGCACGGAGTCGACGGGGCACCCACGTTCTCGGTCGTCGACGATCTCGACCAGCTCGCCGACGTTCTCGCGTCCTACCCCCGCTTCGTGGTCAAGCCGGACGGGCTCACGGGCGGAAAGGGAGTTCGGGTTCTCGGCGAGCAGCTCCAGACGGTCGAGGCCGCGCATGACTATGCGGCGGAGATACTCGATCAGGACGGGATCGTCTTGATCGAGGAATGCCTCGAGGGTCAGGAGTTCAGCCTGATGTCCCTGACCGACGGCGAGACCGTCGTCCACTGCCCGGTGGTCCAGGATCACAAGCGCGCGTACGACGGCGACACCGGGCCGAACACCGGCGGGATGGGCTCCTACTCGTGCGCCGACTTCTCGCTGCCGTTCCTGAGCGGCGCCGACATCGCACAGGCACGGCTCATCAACGAGCAGATGGTGCAGGCTCTGCGGGCGCGGACCGGGCTGCCGTACCAAGGGGTCCTGTACGGCGGCTTCATGGCCACGGCCGACGGCGTGCGCCTGATCGAGTACAACGCGCGATTCGGGGACCCCGAGGCGATGAACGTGCTCCCGTTGCTCACGACCGACTTCGTCGACGTCTGCCTTGCCGTCGCGACCGGGACGCTGGCCGGGCTCGCTGTCGACTTCGCGCCTCAGGCGACGGTGTGCAAGTACGTCGTTCCGAAGGGATACCCGGACGTCCGGGCCGACGGCGAACGCCTCGTCGTGCCCGAGGAGCTCGCCGACATCCCCGGCCTGCAGTACTTCTGGGCCGCTTCGGAGACTCGCGACGGCACGACCTGGCTCACCAACTCCCGCGCCGTCGCGTTCGTCGGGATCGCGGACAGCCTCGAGGAGGCCGAGCGCCTGGCAGAGCACGGCGCCTCGCAGGTGGGTGGCCCGGTGAGGCACCGCAAGGACATCGGGACGGCGATCGCCGTCCAGGCGCGGGTCGAGCACATGCAGCGGCTGCGGAGCCCGCAGGACATCCGTGCGGCTCAGGCCGGCGTAGGCTAGCGAGACCGGCTCAGTAGCGGTACATCTCGGACTTGTACGGTCCCTCGACGTCGACGCCGATGTATTCCGCCTGGTCCTTGCGCAACGTCGTGAGCCGGACGCCGAGCGCGTCGAGGTGCAGCCGGGCGACCTTCTCGTCCAGGTGCTTGGGCAGCACGTAGACGCCCAGCGGGTAGTCGTGCACCTTGGTCCACAGCTCGATCTGGGCGATCACCTGGTTGGTGAAGCTGTTGCTCATCACGAAGCTCGGGTGGCCGGTCGCATTGCCGAGGTTCAGCAGCCGCCCCTCGCTCAGCAGGATGATCGAGTGCCCGTCGGGGCTGTGCGCGCTCGGGGGGAAGACCCACTCGTCAACCTGCGGCTTGATGGTGATCCGCGTGACGCCCGGCGTCCGGGCGAGCCCGGCGATGTCGATCTCGTTGTCGAAGTGGCCGATGTTGCCGACGATCGCCTGGTGCTTCATGCGGGCCATGTCGGCGGCCAGAATGATGTCCTTGTTGCCCGTGGTGGTGATGAACACATCGGCGGTCTCGACGACGTCGTCGAGGCGGGCCACCTGATAGCCCTGCATGGCCGCCTGCAACGCGCAGATCGGGTCGATCTCGGTGACGATGACGCGGGCGCCCTGGGCGCGCAGCGACTCGGCCGAGCCCTTGCCGACGTCACCGAACCCGCAGACGACGGCGACCTTGCCGGCCAGCATGACGTCGGTCGCCCGGTTGATCCCGTCGACGAGGGAGTGCCGCACACCGTAGAGGTTGTCGAACTTGCTCTTGGTGACCGAGTCGTTGTCGTTGATCGCGGGGAACAGCAGCGTGCCGGCGCGGTGGAACTCGTACAGCCTCATCACACCGGTGGTGGTCTCCTCGGTGACGCCGCGGATCCCGGCCGCGATGGTCGTGTAGCGGGACGGATCCTCGGCCAGCGAGCGGCGCAGGACATCCAGGATGACGGTGTATTCCTCGGAGTCGCTCTCGTCGGCGGTCGGCACGACGCCGGTCGACTCGAACTGCGCACCCTTGTGGATCAGCAGCGTCACGTCGCCACCGTCATCGAGGATCATGTTCGGGCCGCCCATGCCGTCCGGCCACTGCAGGACCTGCTCGGTGCACCACCAGTACTCGGAGAGGGTCTCACCCTTCCACGCGAAGACGGGCACGCCGGAGGGCTCCTGCACAGTGCCTTCCGGGCCGACCGCAACCGCCGCTGCGGCGTGGTCCTGGGTGGAGAAGATGTTGCAGCTGACCCAGCGGACCTGCGCGCCGAGCTCCACAAGGGTCTCGATGAGCACCGCGGTCTGGACCGTCATGTGCAGCGAGCCGGCGATCCGGGCACCGGTCAAAGGCTTGCTCGCGCCGAACTCCGCGCGCATGGCCATCAGGCCGGGCATCTCGTGCTCGGCGAGCCGGATCTCCTTGCGGCCGAACTCGGCGAGGCCGAGGTCAGCGACCCGGAAGTCCTGTGGAGTAACGGTGTCCGATGTCATGAGGTGTCCTGTCCGGGAGAGGGTGAGAGGAGCTGGGAGTGCTTGTCCTGTTCGAAGGCGAGCCAGGCGCCGTCCAGCAATGCGGCGCCGTCCGCCTCGTCGCGCGGTCGGCGCGGCTCGGCCGAGAACCACTGGTCGAGCGCCTCGGCCAGCTCGGGCTCGCGACGCAGCCGAAGGGCGAAGCCGACGTCGCCGAGCTCGACGCCGTGACGCTCGAGCAGGGAGCGCAGGGTGCGCAGGCGCTGCAGCTCCCCGGGGCCGTAGAGCCGGTAGCCGGCTGCCGAACGGGGTGCGTCCAGCAGGCCCAGCTGCTCGACGTAGCGCAGCATGCGCGGCGACCACCCGGTGGTGGTCGCGGCCTGGTGGATCGTCAGCGTCGCCATCGGCGACAACCTTATCAACATCATGTCATAGTGTCCAGGCCGGATCGGCCAGACCGGACACAGCCGTGTCAGGGAAGCCAGGTGGACAGGTAGCGGTCCTGCGCGGGAGTGAGCAGGTCGAGCCGTGTCCCAAGGGCGGCCAGCTTGGTACGGGCGACCTCCGAGTCGATCGCGGCCGGGACCGGGTGCACCCCCGGCGCCAGCTCGGCGCCCGCGAGCCACTCCACCGTCAGCGCCTGGACGGCGAAGGAGATGTCCATGACGGACGGCGGGTGCCCCTCCCCCGCGGCGAGGTTCACCAGCCGACCCTCGGCCAGCAGCAGCAGGCGCCGGCCGTCCGCCATCTCGTAGGCGTCCACATGCGGGCGCACCCGTCGGTGCACGGCAACGGCCTCACGTGCAAGGCCGACGACATCGACCTCCACGTCGAAGTGACCCGCGTTGGCGAGTATCGCGCCGTCCTTCATGACCGCGAAGTGCCGCGCGGTGAGGACGTCCCGGCTGCCGGTGGTCGTGACGAAGACGTCGCCGAGCTGGGCGGCCTCGGCCATGGGCAGCACCCGGTGACCGTCGAGGACCGCCTCCAGGGCCCGGCTCGGCTCGACCTCGGTGACGACGACGTGTGCTCCCAGTCCGGCGGCCCGCCGCACGATCCCGCTCCCGCACCAGCCGTAACCGGCAACGACGACGGTCGTCCCGGCGAGCAGCGTGCCGGTGGCCCGCATCACGGCGTCGAGGGTCGACTGTCCGGTGCCGTGCCGGTTCGCGACCAGCAGCTGCATCGGGGTGTCGTTGACCGCGACCATCGGCAGGCGCAGCGCCCCGTCGGTCGCCATCTGCCGCAGCCGCAGGACGCCGGTGGAGGTCTGCTCGCCACCGGCCCGCACGTGCTCGAGCAGGTCGGTGCGGGTGGTGTGCAGCACCGAGACGAGGTCGCAGCCGTCGTCGAGCAGCAGCTGCGGCCGGCTGTCGAGCGCGCCGGAAAGGTGCGCGAGATAACCGGCCCGGTCGACGGCGTGCCGGGCGTGGACACCGACCGAGTCGTCGACGACCAGCGCCGCGGCGACATCGTCCTGGGTCGACAGCGGGTTGGAGGCGGCCAGCTGCAGCTCGGCCCCGCCGGCGGTCAGAGTCCTTGCCAGACAAGCGGTCTCGGGTGTCACATGCGCGCACAGCGCCACCCGCAGACCGGCCAGCGGCCGCTCGCGGCCCAAACGCGCCCGCAGCAGGCCGAGCACCGGCATCGCGCGCTCGGCGAACTCCACCCGGCGGCGGCCCTGCCCGGCGAGCGCGAGGTCAGCGACGTCGTGCGGCGGCAGGGTCACACCGCCATGCTGTCAGGCGCCCAGCCGGCTGCGGAACGCCCGTCGGTAGGCCTGCGGGGTCCTATCGCCCCCTGAGCTTATCGGCGTGTCCTCAGCGGGGTGGCGATCCTCTGCTTCAGTGCGGTGATGGCATCGACGGGAGTCGGGTCGAGTCCTTGCAGCAGGGCCAGGTAGGTCGTGGCGTAGTCGGTCAGTCCGACCAACGAGGCCAGCCGGGACAAGGCGCTGTCCCCTTCGGCCAGCAGCTGCACCACCGAGATGCCCCGCTCGCGCGCGAGATCAGCGGTGACCTCGGCCCGGCGAACCACCTGCGGGTGTTCCTCGGCGTCGCGCAGCAGGACCAGTGCCAGCTGCGTGGTGTCCGGCCCGTCCTGCTCACGATCGGCGAAGAAATCCTCGTCCCCACTGCCGCGGGGGCTCGCGAACGGCCCGTCGAAGGCGACCACCTGGTTGTGGTTCGCCTCGGGAAGCACCCCCCACACCGCCGGAAGCTTCGCGTTCTCGTTGAGCTGGCAGGCGAAGCGGTAGGCCGCCGTCGCCATCGTCGGGGAGGCCCCCCACACGACCGGTAGGGCGCCGTCCAGATCGAGGGCAAGCCGCTTCGCGGGGTTGACCATCGAGTCGGCGTCGGGTCGACATCGGCCGGCGACCTGCTCGAGGGTCACGGCGGCGGATTCGACCACGTCGTCGGGCGCGTGCAGCAGCCCGAGCCAGTGACCCGCGACGATCAGCGGGGTCGTCAGAGCCCAGACCGACGCCCGCGGCTGGCGTCCCTGTGTCACGGGTACGAACACCGCTCGGCCGCGCTGGCCCAGATCGTCGAGCGGGGAGTCCGGCCGACCGACGACCAGCAGCCGGCAGCCGCGCCGGACCGCCTCCTCCAGGGCCGACAGCGACTCCTCGGTCGCACCCGAGCACGACACGACGACGACGAGGTCGACCGGGCCTACCCAGGCGGGCAGGCCGTAGCCCCGGTGGGTGAGGATCGGGACCGGACTGCCCAGTCCGGCGACGCCGGCGAGCATGTCCCCGGCCATGCCGGAACCCCCCATGCCGCAGACGACCACCGCCCGCGGGCGGCCGTCAGCGGCCAGCGACGACACACCCGCCTCGGCAGCCAGCACGGCTGCTTCCCGCACCTGAGCGGCGCCGGAGGCGACCGCCGGCAGCATGGCGCCCGGGTCGCCCGCCTCGAGCAAAGCGACGTCATCGAGCACGTCCCCCCGAAATGCGGTCACGTGGGCTTGCGGGCTTCGTCGGCGAGCAGCACCGGGATGTCGTCACGGACCGGGTAGGCCAGGCCGCACCCGGTGCACACCAGCTCCTGCGCCGCCTCGTCCACCCGGAGCGGGCTGATGCAGACCGGGCAGGCCAGGATGTCGAGCAGGGCGGCGTCGAGCTTCATGGGCGCACTCTAGCGATCGGCGCCGGGCGCCGAGCCCGCCGGACCTGCCTCAGCTGCCGTTCGTGTCCATCCACCGGTTCAACCGGAGGTTGGCGTAGGGCCCGATCAACGGCAGCCCCAGCAGCAGGCCCAGCGGGGCGTTGTAGGGCTGCGGGATCAAGGCGAGGCCGAGCACGAGCACGTTCACGCCCGCAAGAGCCATGCCCAGCATCTTGGTCTCGCTCAGTCCGCTGGCCGACACCTCGCCCTCGTCCGGGACCATGCGGTCGTCGAGGGAACGGAGCGCACTGAACAGCGACATGATCCGATTATGCACGCTCGGCGGCGTCCTGGCAGCCGTTCTCAGTCGCGGATGAGACCCAGGACCTCGTCGCGGACGCGCTCCATCGTGGGCTCGTCCGGCGCCTCGACGTTGAGCCGGAGCAACGGCTCGGTGTTGGAGGCCCGCACGTTGAACCACCATCCCTCGGGCGACTGCACGGTCAACCCGTCCAGCTCGTCGAGCTCCAACCCGGCGTACTGCTCCGAGATCTTCGCGACTCGCCCTGCCTGGTCGTCGACGGTCGAGTTGATCTCACCGCTGGCGGCGTAGCGGTCGTAGGACGTGAGCAGCTGCGACAGCGGACCGTCGTAGGTGCCGAGCGCGGCCAGCGTGTGCAGCGCGGCGAGCATGCCCGAGTCGGCGTTCCAGAACTCCGCGAAGTAGAAGTGACCGGAGTGCTCACCGCCGAAGATGGCCCCGGTACGCGCCATCTCGGCCTTGATGAAGGAGTGCCCCACCCGGGTGCGGACCGGGATGCCGCCGTTCTCGGTCACCACCTCGGGCACGGCCTTGGACGTGATGAGGTTGTGGATCACCGTCGCGCCGGGCACCTTCTTCAACTCCCGCGCGGCGATGAGTGCGGTGAGCACCGACGGGCTGACGATCTTGCCCCGCTCGTCGATGACGAAGCACCGGTCGGCGTCACCGTCGAAGGCGAGCCCGACATCGGCACCCTCGGCGAGCACGCGCGCCTGCAGGTCCGCGGTGTTCGCCGGGTCGATCGGATTCGCCTCGTGGTTCGGGAAGCTCCCGTCGAGCTCGAAGTACATGGTCGTCGTGTCGAGCGGCAGGCCGTCGAAGACGGCCGGCACCGTGTGCCCGCCCATGCCGTTGCCGGCGTCCACGACGACCGAGAGCCGGCGGATCGACTCGATCCCGGGGACCAGCTCTTTCATGTACGCGGCGTAGCCGGCCAGCACGTCCTGCTGCGTGACGGATCCGCTCGGCCCGTCGTGCGCCGGAAGGCCCGCGTCGAGGTAGGACTCGGCGTCCTCGCGCAGCTGCGCGAGGCCGCTGTCCTGGCCGACCGGCCGGGCCCCCGACAGGCACAGCTTGATGCCGTTGTAGCGGGCCGGGTTGTGGCTGGCGGTGAACATCGCGCCCGGGATGTCCATCGTCCCGGCGGCGTAGTACAGCAGATCGGTCGAGCCGAGCCCGGCCTCGACGACGTCGACCCCCTGGCTGGTCACCCCCTCGGCGAAGGCGGCCGACAGACCCACCCCCGACTCCCGCATGTCGCGGGCGGTCACGATCCTCGGGGCTGCGGCGAAGCGGGCGAAGGCCGCTCCGAGCGCGCGCGCGATGTCGGCGTCCAGCTCGGCGGGCACCAGCCCGCGTACGTCGTAGGCCTTGACGATGGTCGACAGGTCGCGGGTCACAGAAGCGACCCTAGAGGGCGCTAGGCGACCTTGTGCTTCTGGGCCTTTCCGAGCACGGTGGCGATGTCGAGACGGCGACCGGCCTGCGTCCAGGATCGGCTCTCGCAGCTGTGGCAGGAGGCGAAGTCGACCGACGACCCGTCGGTGAGTGTCATCGCGATGGAGGTGACGCGATTGCTGGAGCAGGTCCGGCACAGTGGTCGCGAACCGGCCGGGACGAGTACGAGCGACATCAGATCTCCAAGGCGGTCGAGGAACGCTGTGACCGCTGCTTCGGTCGATCCGGCGACTCGGCTTGAGAAAGCGGCGTTTCCGGGACGGAACGGACGGGTCGCGGTCAGCCTGGCGTGGGGAGTGCACGCAGGTGGCCGCGGCGCCCCGTCCCGGGGTCCGGACCTCCGGTCGGGCTCGTCCCGCCGGGCGGCTCGTGCGGACGAGCGGCCTCGCGCACCGCGTCAGCCAGCGCCTCGAGGTCGTCACTGCTTCGGGACCGGGCGGCCTCGGCGCTGTCGCGCTGGTGCCGCACGACCTCCCATCCCCGAGGGGCGGTCAACCCCTGCGCGTGGTCCTCGCACAGGTCGTAGCAGTGCGGCTCAGCCTGCACGGCAAGTGGCCCGACGACGGCGGCCCGGTCGGCGTAGACGTAGGTCAGTGTGGCGACGGCAGGACTGGCGCAGGCGGTACGGGAGCAACGCCGGACAGAGCTCACGGCCCGGACGCTAGCCGTCCGCGCTCTTTCCGGCCAGCGACGCGCCGCGCCTGCCCATCCACGGCCGCCCGCTCGCCTACCCTTCGCGTCGTGGACACCGCCCGCCTGACCCGTCGCCGCCGGCGCGACCGACACGGCCGAGGGCTACGTGGCCCGCTCGTCCCGCCGGTCGTGAGCATCGGCGGTCGGGACGTCCCGGTCCCGGCTTCGCAGACCCGCGGCCAGCGCTTCGACGACCTGGTCCTGGACGCGGTCGAGGACCTGGAGCAGCGCTGGGGACAGGAGCTGCAGGGAGTGGAGTTTGCTGTCGAGGATGTCCCCGCGGTGCCGCTTCGCAACGACGCGGTGCTCGACGAGGACGTGCTGACAGACCAGACCTGCGGTGGAGCAGTGCCTTTGGGACGCCTGCTGCCGATCGGCATCGATGAGCAGGGACGCCGGACCGCCCCCAGGGTGGTTGTCTACCGGCGGCCACTGGAGGCCCGGGCAGCCGACCGCACCGACCTTGCCGACCTCGTGCGAGAGGTCGTCGTGGAGCAGGTCGCCAGGCTGTTGCAGCTCGACCCGGACGACGTCGACCCGCCGCCGGCCTGAGCCCGGCTCAGCCGACGGCGCGCTTGAGCCGCCGCCGCTCCCGCTCGGACAGCCCACCCCAGATCCCGAAGCGCTCGTCCTGCCCCAGCGCGTATTCCAGGCACTCGCCCTTCACATCGCAGCCGACGCAGATCCGCTTCGCCTCCCGGGTGGAGCCGCCCTTCTCGGGGAAGAACGCCTCCGGGTCGGTCTGCGCGCACAGCGCCTGCTCCCGCCACGACAGCACGCCCGTCTCGGCATCACCCAGGGCGGCGACCAGGTGCAGTTGCTCGCTCATCTCGTCTCCTCGGACCAGATCACGTCCGGGCCCGCGATTGCTGGCCCGTGGTGGGTGTCGCCGGACAGAGCAGCGGAGAGCTGGCTGGGCGGGGGGAAGGACACGGGTGTAATTACACGCGTGTCTTGCCCGTCCGTCAAGGCGTCAGGTGCTATTGCTCCACTCCGCGGCTCGCCGACCCGCACGCCGAGCCGGCGTGGCGGTCCCGACCGGCTCGACCCAGCCGCCCTCGAAGCACGGTCACCGGGACGTGACGGGTGGCTCCGCCAGCACCGACGAGCTACAAGGACACCAGGCCAGGACGCCGCCGGACACCGATCTGGTCGAGATGCCGGCTCGACAAGCGCAACGAGTCGCCTTGTGCGGCGGGCGGCACGATCTTCGGGGAGTTCACAGGGTGAGCACCCTGTGAGCTCCGCGAAGATCTTGCCAGGTGCGGCGGGCCCGGCATCGACCTCAGGAACGTCGGCGGCGGAACAGCGCGCGCAGGCTCACGTCCTCCTCGCTGTCGTCGTCGTCAGTGGCCGACGAACGGCTGGCCCAGCTCGTCTCGGCCGGGGGCTCCTCGTAGCGAGCGGGCGCCGGTCGGGTGGACCGGGGTGGGGGGGCGGCAGCGTCGAGCGCGACGTCGGGTGCAGGCACCATGGGCATGGCGTCGAGCCGTCCCCGCCGATCCGATGCGGAAAGCCGGTCCCGGGTGGGGGTCTGCTGCGCACCCCGGTAGGCAGCAGGCGGCTGGGCTGCCGCGGAGGGGCGAGCCCGACCGGCACCCGCCGCCTTGGAGGGGTAGACCTTGACGGCCGTGAAGTCGGGCGCCTTGGGGGTCACGCCGGGGTAGCGGGACGGCCTCGCCCCGGCCGGGGAGGACGCTGACCTCGAGGCCGCCGCCGTGCCCCGAGCCGGCTTGGCGGGCACCGGGCGTGGGGGCACCGGCTTGGCCGGCACCGGGCGTGGGGGCACCGGCTTGGCCGGCACGGGGCGGGCGGCCACGGGGCGGGCGGCCACCGGGCGTGGGGGCACCGGGCGTGGGGGCACCGGCTTGGCCGGCGCGGGGCGGGCGGCCGAGGGTGCGGAGGTCGCGGACGCGCCCCTCGCCGGGCGGCCGGAGCCGGGCTTCGCCAGCGGCTTGGCCGGCACGTTCCTCGCCGTCGGCTTGGCAGGGACGGCCGTCACGGCCCTGGGAACAGCAGCGACCGGCTTGGCGGCCGCTGTCCGCCTGGCAGCGGCCGGCTTGGCGGCCGCTGTCTTGCTGGCCGCTGTCTTGCTGGCGGCCGCTGTCCGCTTGGCGGCCGCTGTCTTGCTGGCGGCGGCCTTGCGCGGCGCCGGCGCGGCCTTCGCGTGAGCAGCCGGTGCGGCCGACTTCTTCGGCGTGGGCGCGAGCTGCCGGAGCGCTCGGGGCAGGTCATCGGCGATCCGGACCGGCGCTACGGGGGCCGTCCGGTAGCGCTGGGCGTCCCGGGCATCGCGCCGGCGGTCGACGG
>JBBSKF010000073.1:0-17212 GCA_038256525.1 Mycobacteriales bacterium
CGCTGGTCGACCTGAGGGGACTCGCGCACCAGGCGGGTGTAGCGGGCGACGATCTGCACCACATGATCCGGCACGACCACCGACGTGCCGGGCCAGTCGAGCACCGCCTCCTGCCAGATGAGAGCCACCTCGTCGGCGAGCGCCAGCGGATAGTGCGTGCGCACCTCCGCGCCGAACCGATCCTTGAGCGGGGTGATGATGCGCCCGCGGTTGGTGTAGTCCTCCGGGTTGGCACTCGCGACGAGCAGCAGGTCCAGCGGCAGGCGAAGCGTGTAGCCGCGGACCTGGATGTCGCGCTCCTCCAGCACGTTCAGCAAGGCGACCTGGATCCGCTCGGCCAGGTCGGGCAGCTCGTTGACGCTGAAGATGCCGCGGTTGGTCCGGGGGACCAGCCCGTAGTGGACCGTCTCGGGATCCCCGAGGGTGCGTCCCTCGGCGACCTTGATCGGGTCGACGTCGCCGATCAGGTCACCGACGCTGGTGTCCGGCGTCGCCAGCTTCTCGCCGTAGCGATCGCGGCGGTGCTTCCAGGCCACCGGAGTCGCGTCACCTTGCTCGACCACCAGCCGCGTGCACCGACCGCAGACCGGGGCGTACGGGTGGTCGTTGATCTCGCAACCCGCGACCACCGGGGTCCACGCGTCGAGCAGCCCGACCAGCGTGCGGATCAGCCGCGTCTTGCCCTGGCCCCGCTCGCCGAGCAGGACCAGGTCGTGGCCGGCGAGCAGCGCCCGCTCGACCTGCGGCAGCACCGAGTCGTCGAACCCCAGGATGCCCGGGAAGACGGTCTCACCGGCGACCAGGCGCGCGAGCAGGTTGTCGCGGATCTCGACCTTGACCGTCTTGTGCACGTGGTCGCTCGCGCGGAGGGCACCGAGAGTGGTGGGGTCCGGGGCTGGGCTGGTCACTGCTCGACAGTACGTCCGGGCAGGCCGGCCTGCCAGGTCGCCGCCAGCCCTCGGTGACAGGGCAAGATGACGGCATGGGTAGACGGGCGTCGGCATGACCGCTGCGCTCGCGCTGGACATCGGGGGCACCAAGCTCGCCGCCGCCCTGGTCTCCGCCGACGGCGTGGTGCAGCGCTCGGCCCGGGCGCCCACCCCCGTCGACCCGTGGCCGGTCTGTCACCGCCTTCTGGAGGAGGTCCGGGACGGAACGGAGATCGCGGGCGTCGGCGTCGGCAGCGGTGGGCCGATGCAGTGGCCCGCCGGTCTCATCTCTCCGTTGAACATCCCTGGTTGGCAAGCCTTTCCGCTCCGCGACCGACTCCGGGAGAGCTATCCGGGGGTGCCGGTCCGGGTGCACAACGACGCTGCGTGTGTCGCCGTCGGCGAGCACTGGCGGGGGGCAGGGCAGGGGATCGACAACCTGCTCGGCATGGTGGTCTCGACCGGCGTGGGCGGAGGTCTCGTGCTGGGCGGGCGGCTGGTCGACGGGGCGACCGGCAATGCCGGGCACATCGGTCACGTCGTCGTGCACCCCGACGGGCCGGACTGCGTGTGTGGCGGGCGGGGGTGCCTGGAGGCGATCGCCCGCGGCCCGGCCGTCGTGGCCTGGGCGCGAGAGCAGGGGTCCTCAGCGCAGGACGGGCGGGAGCTGGCGGCCCTCGCCCGGGACGGTGACCCGGTCGCCGTCGCCGCGCTCGACCGGGCGGGCTCCGCGGTCGGGGTGGGGGTCGCCTCAGCCGCAGCCCTGCTCGATGTGAGCCTCGTCGTGATCGGCGGTGGCCTGGCCCAGAGCGGGGACGCCCTCTGGCAGCCGCTGCAGGCCTCCTTCAGCCGGTACGCCCGGCTGGGCTTCCTGTCAGGCGTGCGGGTCGTGCCTGCCGGCCTCGGCGGCGAGGCCGGCCTTGTCGGTGCGGCCGCGCTGGTGCTGGTCGGGGACCGCTACTGGTCGGCCGGCTGAGCGCATGGGATCTGCGGTAGGGCTTGCTGATGTCCGAGCCGCGCGCGGACTGCTCGAGGGCGTCGCCCGGACCACCCCGCTGGCGGGGCTGCGCGAGCTGTCTCAGCAGGTGGGGGGACCGGTTCTTCTCAAGTGCGAGAACCTTCAGCGGACAGGCTCTTTCAAGATCCGCGGCGCCTACGTGCGCATCGCGCGTCTCAGCGACGCGGAGCGGGCTCGCGGTGTCGTCGCGGCGAGCGCCGGTAACCACGGTCAGGGGGTTGCGCTCGCGGCCTCCCTGCTCGGCTGCCGCTCGACGGTCCTCATGCCGCATGCGGCGCCGCTGCCGAAGGTGGCCGCCACCCGGGGCTACGGCGCGGAGGTCCGCCACGTCGGCAACACCGTCGACGAGGCGCTCGGCGCCGCTATCGAGTTCGCCGACGAGACCGGAGCCGTGCTGATCCACCCGTTCGACCACGCCGACGTCATCGCCGGCCAGGGCACAGTCGGGCTGGAGCTGTTGGAGCAGTGCCCGCAGGTGCGCACCGTGCTCGTCTGCACGGGCGGCGGGGGACTGCTCGCCGGGATCGCCGCGGCGGTCTGCGGGCTGCGGTCCGACGTCCGGCTCGTCGGCGTTCAGGCCTCTGGCGCAGCCAGCTTCTCCGCCTCGCTGCAGGCCGGCCGGCCGGTGGCGCTCGACGTGATGACGACGATGGCCGACGGGATCGCGGTCGGGCGACCGGGCGAGCTGACCTTCCCGCTGGTCCGGGATCTGGTCTCGGACATCGTGACGGTCGACGACGACGCCTTGGCCCGCGCGCTGCTGCTGCTGCTCGAACGGGCCAAGCTCGTGGTCGAACCTGCCGGCGCCGCCGGGCTCGCGGCCGTGATGGAGAACCCGACGGCTTTCGAGCCGCCCGTGGTCGTCGTCGTCTCCGGCGGCAACATCGACCCGCTGCTGCTCAGCAAGGTGATCCGGCACGGGCTCGTGGCGGCCGGCAGGTTCCTGTCGTTGAAGGTCCGCATCCCGGACCGGCCCGGCGCACTCGCTCGGATGCTGGGCGTGCTCGGGGACGCCGGGGCCAACGTGCTCGACATCGAGCACTCGCGCACCGGTCACGGGCTGCACCTCGAGGAGGTGGGGGTCGAGCTGCTGCTCGAGACCCGCGGGTCCACGCACAGCAGCAGCGTCCTCGACCAGCTGCAGCGGGCGCACTACACCGTCGCGTCGATGGAGGCGCCGCATGGCTAGCCGGGCTGATCGGTGGTGCGCGACCGCGTTCTGGGTAGGGGATCGCCAGCCGAGACCACGATGCCGAAGGAGCACCCATGCCTGACCTGACCGGCAAGATCATCGCATTTCTGGTCGCCGCCGAGGGAATCGAGCAGATCGAGCTCACCGGACCGTGGCAGGCCGTGACGGACGCCGGTGGCATCCCGCAGCTGATCAGTCCGAGTTCGGGGGAGGTCCAGGCGTACCACCATCTGGACAGGGCCGACACGTTCGCGGTGGACGTCGTCAGCGACGCAGCCGACCCGCTGGCCTATGACGGCCTCGTCCTGCCCGGGGGCGTGGCCAATCCCGATGCCCTGCGCACCGACACCGCCTCAGTGGCTTTCATCTCGGCCTTCTTCGCCGCCGGCAAGCCGGTGGCTGCCATCTGCCATGCGCCGTGGGCGCTCATCGAGGCCGACGTCGTACGTGGCCGGACCCTCACCAGCTGGCCGAGCCTGCAGACCGACCTGCGCAACGCCGGCGGGCATTGGGTCGACGAGCCGGTCGTCGTCGACACCGACGGGCCGAACACCCTGATCACCAGCCGGAAGCCGGACGACCTGAAGGTGTTCAACGAGGCGCTGCTCGAGGCCGTCGCCGGGTAGGCGGGTCAGAGGTTGCCCCGGCGCTCCTGCTCGCGCTCAATGGCCTCGAACAGCGCCCGGAAGTTCCCCTTGCCGAAGCCCAGGGAGCCGTGCCGCTCGATCAGCTCGAAGAACACTGTCGGACGGTCCTGAACCGGCCGGGTGAAGATCTGCAACAGGTAGCCGTCCTCGTCCCGGTCGACGAGGATCCCGCGCGCCTGCAGCTCTGCCATGGGTGCGCGCACCGTGCCCACGCGGGCAGCCAACTCCTCGTCGTAGTAGGCCGCCGGTGTCTGTAGGAACTCCACGCCCCGAGAGAGCATCTCGTCGACGCTGCGCAGGATGTCGCCGGTCGCGAGCGCGACGTGCTGGACGCCTGGACCGCCGTAGAACTCGAGATACTCGTCGATCTGCGAACGTCGCGGGCCGGCAGCCGGTTCGTTCAGGGGGAACTTCACCTTGCGGCGGCCGTCCGCGACCACCTTGCTCATCAACGCGGAATAGTCCGTGGCGATGTCGTCGCCGACGAACTCCTTCATGTTGGTGAACCCCATGACCTTCTGATAGAAGCCCACCCACCGGTCCATCTGGCCGAGCTCGACGTTGCCGACGACGTGGTCGATCGCCTGGAACAGCCGCCGGGTCGGTGGCTCGACGAATGGTTCCCGCGCGGCGAAACCAGGCAGAAAGAGCCCGGCGTACGCAGACCGCTCCACAAGGGTGTGCCGGGTCTGTCCATAGGTCGCGATCGCGGCGAGGACCACCTTTCCGCTGTCGTCCTCGAACACCTCGGGCGCCGACACCGGCGTGGCCCCGCGTTCCACGGCGAGGCGAAATGCCCTCTCCGCGTCGGGGACGCGCAAGGCGATGTCGACCACCCCGTCGCCGTGCCGCGCCACGTGGTCGCCGACGGCCGTCCCACTCCGGACCGGACCGGTCAGGACGAAGCGCGCGCTGCCCGACTCGAGGACGTAATCGGCGAGATCGGGCGAGCCGGTCTCCGGGCCGCGGTATCCGGTCACCCGCATGCCGAACGCCGTGGAATACCAGTGGGCGGCCTGTCGGGCATTGCCCACCGCGAAGCGCAGGTGGTCCACGGCCTCCACCGGGAACGGGTCAGGGGCCGCAGCACCCTCGGGGCCGGTCACCCGCTCAACCGGTGTAGGGCTCCGCTGACAGCAGCTCGACGGCCATCGAGCCGCCGCTCGGCAGCGTGTAGCTCACCTTGTCCCCCACCTGCGCGCCGGTGAGCGCCAGCCCGAGCGGGCTGTTGGCGGAGTAGACCGGAACCTCTGCCTTGTCCTCGCGGGACCCGATCAGGAATCGCTCGGTGTCGCCGTCGTCGTAGCGCACCTCGACGACCATGCCTGGGGCCGCGACGCCGTTGTCCGCAGGCGCCTCGCCGACCTTGGCGTCGCGCAACAGCTGCGTCAGCTGGCGGATCCGGGCCTCGAGCTTGCCCTGTTCGTCCTTTGCGGCGTGGTAGCCGCCGTTCTCCTTGAGGTCGCCCTCTTCCCTCGCGGCTTCGATCTTGGCGACGATGTCGGCGCGACGGGGGCCGGTCGCCTCCTGGAGCTCACCGGACAACCGGTCGTAGGCCTCCTGGGTGAGCCAGGTGGTCTGCTGTGCGGCAGCGGTGCTCATGGGGGTCCTCGCCGTCGGGGGGCTACGGTCGGTCGTCGGTTTCGCGTCGTCCGATGCTACGGCGTGATGTCCTCGCGTGAGAGCGGTTCCGCCGTGCATGCCGCCACCTCGCCGGTCACGGCGCGCGCAGAGGTCGTGAGCGGAAAGCTCGCGCGTACGGTCCGCTCGACCGTGCCCACGGCGTCGAGCACCGCGACGTCCCGCCCCACCTCCGCTCCGTCGCGACTTCGCGACCGGATCACGCAGTAGGCCCGGCTGCCGGGGTTCTTGCTGACCTCGACGTCGACGACGACCCGGCGATCGGACTCCACGACGTAGGAGACGACCCGCCCGTTCACCTGCTCCTGGCCGAAACGGGCGTACAACACGAAGAACACGGCCGCAACCAGGCCGAGGAACAGGATCCCGAGCAGCACCGCGAGCACGCGCTGACCGGCCAGTGACGGCTCGTCGTAGCGGCCGGCGGGACGGCGACGGGGAGCGGTCGGGGCGGGCACGGGACTCCTGCGGTGGGCGCTGGTGTTGGTCGTACGGGACGATGGTCCCTCGAAGCGGACAGGGAGGCCTACCGGTGGGTGGAAGCGGTCAGCTGCGGCTGATGTGCGTGCACGCGCACCCCGACGACGAGTCCAGCAAAGGCGCCGCCACGATGGCCCGCTACGCCCGTGAGGACGTCGACGTGCTGGTTGTCACCCTGACCGACGGTTCGCGGGGTTCGGTGCTCAACCCGGCGATGGACCGGCCGGAGGTGCTGGCCGACATCACGAGGATCCGGGCAGCCGAGATGGACCGCGCCCGCGAGATCCTCGGCGTGCGGCAGGTCTTCCTCGGGTTCGTCGACTCCGGTCTGCCCGAGGGCGACCCGCTGCCGCCACTGCCCGAGGGGTGCTTCGCCCTCGGCGATCTCGAGAAGCAGACCGAGGCGCTCGTGCGCGTCGTGCGGCAGCAGCGTCCGCACGTGATGACGACCTACGACGAGACCGGGGGCTATCCGCATCCGGACCACATCCGCTGCCACGAGGTGTCGGTCGCCGCCTTCGAGGCGGCCGGCGACCCCGACCGATTTCCGGGTGCGGGCGAGCCCTGGCAGCCCCTGAAGCTGTATTACAGCCTCACCTTCCACAAGAGCCGGCTGGAGAAGCTCCACCAGGCGATGCTCGCCGCGAAGATCGACTCGCCGTACGGCGACTGGCTGTCCGACTGGCAGGACAAGCCCGGTGACGCCGAACGCATCACGACCTCGGTGCCGTGCGCGCAGTTCTTCCCGGTGCGCAACGCCGCCCTCATCGCCCACGCCACGCAGGTCGATCCGACCGGCCGGTGGTTCGCCTGCCCGATCGACATCCAGCAGGAGACCTGGCCCTGCGAGGACTTCCAGCTCGCCCGGTCTCTCGTCGACTCGGTGCTGCCCGAAAGCGACCTGTTCGCCGGCGTGCGCGACCGGGTGATGACATGACCGGGGCCCTGGCTCTGCAGACCGAACGGATCACGGCCGGGCCGCTGGGGCTGCTCGTCGTCCTGCTGATGGGCCTGGCCACGGTGCTGCTGATCCGCAACATGAACGGGCGGCTCAAGCGGCTTCCGGAACACTTCCCCCCGCCGGAGGCCAGGGCGGTGGACGCCGACGAGGCGACCATCGAGGAGCCGAGAGGCGGCGACGAGCCCAAGGGCTGACAGCGGATCACTCCTCGGGGCGCGAGCGCCTGCCGCGCTTGAGCTCCGAGCGCTGGCGCTTGACCTCCAGCCGACGCTCCTTCGAACCCTTCGTCGGCCGAGTGGCCCGCCGCCTGGGAGGCGGCGGCGCCACGGCTGCCCGCAGCAGCGCGATCAGCCGCGCCTCGGCGGCCTCGCGGTTCTGCAACTGGCTGCGGTGCTCGCTGGCGGCCACGGTGACCGTCCCGTCGACCAGCCTGCCGACGAGCCGCTCCAGGGCGCGGACGCGAAGGTGCTCCGGCAGCGACGGTGACCGCGCGACGTCGAACGAGAGCTCGGCGCGGCTGTCGGTGGTGTTGACCCCCTGCCCGCCGGGGCCGGACGAGCGCGAGAAACGCCAGGACAGCTCGGCCTCGGGCACGCTCAGCCGCGACGTCACCTGCAGCGGCCCGGGCATGCCCACCAGTGTGGAACAGCCGAACGCTGGGCAGGAGACCGCCGCGACCACCCCTTCGATCCTGGAGATCCCGATGAACGAGCCACAGCACACCGTCCAGTCGCAACACGAGGTCCCTCCTCCCTCCGACTCCTCCACCGACGAGGTCCATCCCGCGCAGAAGCCGGCCGGGGACGACGACGGGATGCAGGCGGGCTGGGAAACCGCTGCGCCTGCGCCGGACCTCGACGACCCGAGCGACCAGGCGAAGGACGACCAGGCAACGGACTCTGCGAACACCTGAGGGCATGCCGAATCGCCTGGCCGCGTCCACGAGCCCCTACCTGCTCCAGCACCAGGACAACCCGGTCGACTGGTGGGAGTGGCAGCCCGAGGCGTTCGCCGAGGCCGAGCGGCGCGGGGTGCCGGTGCTGCTCAGCATCGGCTACGCCGCCTGTCACTGGTGTCATGTCATGGCCCACGAGTCCTTCGAGGACGAGCAGACGGCGGCTTTCATGAACGAGGCGTTCGTCAACGTCAAGGTCGACCGCGAGGAGCGGCCGGACGTGGATGCGGTCTACATGGAGGCCGTGCAGGCCATGACTGGTCACGGTGGCTGGCCGATGACCAGTTTCCTCACGGCCAAGGGCGAGCCGTTCTTCTGCGGCACCTACTGGCCCTCCCGGCCTCGGCACGGCATGCCGGCCTTCCGCGAGGTGCTGAGGTCGGTCGCGCAGGCTTGGCAGACCCGGCGCGGCGAGGTCGAGGCGGCCGGCGCCGACGTCGTGCGCCGGCTGTCACGCACGCCCGGTGGCGCTACCGCGCAGGTCACCGCCGAGCTGCTGGACCAAGCCTTCGACAACCTGCGCGCGAGCTACGACGGGGTGCACGGCGGGTTCGGCGGTGCACCGAAGTTCCCGCCGTCCATGGTGCTCGAGTTCCTGCTGCGCCACGATGCCCGCACCGGCTCGGGTCTCGAGCTCGTGCAGCACACCTGCCGGGCGATGGCGAGCGGCGGCGTCTACGACCAGCTCGCGGGCGGGTTCTCGCGCTACTCGGTCGACGCGGGCTGGGTGGTTCCGCACTTCGAGAAGATGCTCTACGACAACGCCCTGCTGCTGCGCGTCTACACCCACCTGTGGCGGGCGACCGGTGCGGACAACGCCAAGCGGGTGGCCCTCGAGACAGCCGACTTCCTGCTGCGGGAACTGCGCACACCGCAGGGGGGTTTCGCCTCCGCGCTGGACGCCGACACCGACGGCGAGGAGGGGCTGACCTACGTCTGGACGACGGCTCAGCTCGTCGACGCCTTGGGCGAGTCCGACGGCACCTGGGCGGCTGAGCAGTTCGAGGTGACCGCAGCCGGCACCTTCGAGCGCGGCTCCAGCGTGTTGCAGCGGCTGCTCGAACCGGACGACGCGGACCGCTACGAGCGGGTCCGTGTCCGGCTGCTGGACGTGCGCTCGACCAGGCCGCAGCCGGCCCGTGACGGCAAGGTCGTCGCCGCCTGGAACGGGCTCGCCATTGCGGCGCTGGCCGACGCCGGCATCCTGTTCGACCGGCCGGACTACGTCACGGCTGCGGAGGCCTGCGCGGACCTGCTGCGCGATCTGCACTGGACGGACGGGCGGCTGCTGCGCACCTCCATCGACGGGCGGGCGGGCCGTCACGCCGGCGTGCTCGAGGACTACGCCGACGTGGCCGAAGGGCTGCTGGCGCTGTTCTCGGCGACCGGCGAGCTGCAGCGACTGATCGACGCGCAGGCCCTGCTGGACATCGTGCTCGGGCACTTCGCTGACGGCCACGGAGGTTTCTACGACACCGCCGACGACGCGGAGCAGCTCGTGCGGCGACCGCAGGACCCGACCGACAACGCGACCCCCTCGGGGCTTGCCGCCGCGGCGGGCGCCCTGCTGACCTGCGCCGCCATGACGGGATCCGAGCCGTACCGGGCTGCGGCGACCGCGGCGGTCGCGACCGTGGCACCGCTGTTCGCCCGGCAAGCCCGCTTCGCCGGTTGGGCTGCCGCGGTCGCTGAGGCGCAGCTGGCCGGCCCGGCCGAGGTCGTGGTGCTGGCCCGCCCCGACCTGCTGGCGGTGGCCCGACTGGCGACCTCCCCGGGCGCCGTGGTCGTCACGGACGGCCCGCTCGCGAAGGACCGGCCGCCCGGCGCGGCGTACGTCTGCCGTCAGTTCGTCTGCGACGCACCGACGAAGGACGCGCAACGGCTGGCCGAGCAGCTGCAGGCCGGTCAGAGATGAACCGGGTCTTGCCTCACACCGCCGCGCTGTAGGTCGCGACGGACACCGCGACGTAGTGCGTGATGAAAGCCAGCAGGGTGAAGGCGTGGAACACCTCGTGGAACCCGAACCAACTCGGGAAGGGGTTCGGCCGGCGCAGCGCATAGACGATGGCGCCGAGGCTGTAGAACAGCCCGCCCGCCAGCAGCAGGATCACGACGGTCCAGCCACCCGCGTCCTGCAGCTGTGGCAGCACCCCCAGCGCCACCCAGCCCAGCGCGAGATAGAGCACCACGAACAGCCAACGGGCCGGCCGGCGTACGGCGTTGCGTAGCACGACCCCCAGCAGCGCGCCGCCCCAGACCAGTCCGAACACGAGCCAGCGGGTCGCCCCGTCCAGCAGGAGCAACGCGAAGGGCGTGTAGGTGCCGGCGATGAGGATGAAGATCATCGAGTGGTCGAGTCGCTTCATGACCTCCCGCGAACGGCCGGTCCACGGACCGCGGTGGTAGGCGGCCGACGTACCGAACAGCAAGGCGACGCTGACCGCGTAGACGACAGCCGCGGTCCTTGCCCGGGGGCCCTCGGCCAGGCAGACCAGGGCTGTGCCGGTGATCAGCGAGATGGCGAAAGCGGCTTCGTGCAGCACCCCTCGCAGGCGGGGCTTGAGTGCCGCCGACAACTCGGCAACCTTGGCTTCTACGGTCACGCGCGGGTCTTCCTCCAGGGCCGATGAGGGTGGCTCATCTCACAGCGCCGGAGTCGGCCGACTGAGTACTGTGGATGTATTGTACAAGCTGGTAGGGCGTTTCATGACTTTGCGACCTTTCCGGCACATATCGGCGGAGAGGGCGGCAGTGATCACGACGTCCAGTATTCCAGGGCTGGAACTGGCTCCGACCAGCAACCCCCGGCTGCTGCGATGGGTGCGTGAGACCGCCTGGCTGACCCAGCCCGATCGGGTGGAGTGGTGCGACGGGTCCGAGCGGGAGTGGGAGCGGCTCACCGCCCTGCTCGTCGAGCAGGGAACCTTCACCCGACTCGACCCACGCAAGCGCCCGAACAGCTTCCACGCCGCCTCCGACCCCTCCGATGTCGCCCGGGTGGAGGACCGCACCTTCATCTGCTCCACGCGGGAGTCCGACGCCGGGCCGACCAACAACTGGTGCGATCCCGACCGGATGCGCGACACGTTGCAGCCGCTGTTCCAGGGGTGCATGCAAGGCCGGACGATGTACGTCGTGCCCTTCTGCATGGGGCCGATCGGCGGCAGCATCTCGCAGCTCGGCGTCGAGATCACCGACTCCGCCTACGTCGCGGTGTCGATGCGGATCATGACCCGCATGGGCAAGGCCGCTCTCGACCAGATCGGCGCAGACGGGTTCTTCGTCCCGGCCGTGCACAGCGTGGGTGCGCCGCTGAAAGCGCAGCAGGAGGACGTGCCCTGGCCGTGCAGCGACACCAAGTACATCGCGCACTTCCCGGAGACACGTGAGATCTGGTCCTACGGTTCCGGGTACGGCGGCAACGCGCTGCTCGGCAAGAAGTGCTTCGCCCTGCGGATCGCCTCGGTCATGGGACGCGACGAGGGCTGGCTGGCCGAGCACATGCTCATCCTCAAGCTGACCCCGCCAGGGGGCCGCCCACGCTACGTCGCTGCCGCCTTCCCCAGCGCCTGCGGCAAGACAAACCTGGCGATGCTCGAGCCGACCATCCCAGGCTGGACCGTCGAGACGGTCGGCGACGACATCGCCTGGATGCGCTTCGGCACCGACGGCCGGCTCTACGCCATCAATCCCGAGGCCGGCTTCTTCGGCGTCGCGCCCGGAACCGGTGCCGACACCAATGCCAACGCCGTACGGACCTTCACTGCCAACAGCATCTTCACCAACGTGGCGCTGACCGACGACGGCGATGTCTGGTGGGAGGGCCTGACGAGGACGCCGCCGACCGGTCTCACCGACTGGCGGGGCAACCGCTGGTCGCCGGGGTCGACGACGCCGGCCGCCCATCCGAACTCGCGGTTCACGACCCCTGCGGGTCAGTGCCCGACCATCGCCCCGGAGTGGGACGACCCGGACGGCGTGCCGATATCGGCCATCCTGTTCGGTGGCCGCAGGGCCGAAGTGGTGCCGCTGGTCACCGAGTCCCGCTCCTGGCGGCACGGCGTCTTCCTTGGCGCCTCGGTCTCCTCCGAGACCACTGCCGCAGCCACCGGTGCGGTCGGGCAACTGCGCCGCGACCCGTTCGCCATGCTGCCGTTCTGCGGCTACAACATGGGCGACTACATGGGGCACTGGTTCGACGTCGGCGCCGCCGCCGTGGCCCGTGGCGACGCGGCGCTACTGCCGCGCCTGTACTACGTCAACTGGTTCCGCAAGGACGACCAGGGGCGATGGCTCTGGCCGGGGTTCGGCGAGAACTCCCGCGTGCTGAAGTGGATCGTCGAGCGCCTGGACGGTGACGCGGACGGTGTGGAGACGCCCATCGGGATCGTGCCGAGCCCGGAGAGCCTCGACGTGGCCGGGCTCGACCTGCCGGCCGAGGACCTGGAGGTCCTGCTGAGGGTCGACCACGAGGTGTGGCGGGAGGAGGCGGCGCTGCTACGGGACTACCTTGGCCAGTTCGCGGACGCGCTCCCCCGGGCCATGGTCGACGAGCACGAGTCCCTCGTCCGGCGCCTGACCGACTGATCCCCCGGGGCAGGCAAGGCCATTGTGCAGTTCGCACCTACAGGCAAAGATCACGTCATGGCTGAGATCAGGTGCGTCGACGGCTCCGTACTCGCCGTCCTGCCTGTCCCAGTCCTTGACCGCGACGGCGTCCCGTACGAGGTCACGCTCCGGCTGCTGCGGGACGGCCGGCTGTTCGGCGAGGTGGGGGAGCGGTGCGGCTGGTTCATCGCCACGACCGCTGCCCGGCTGCGGGTTGCCCGGGCCGGCGGGGATCCCGACGCCTTCCCCGCCAGCAGCCTGGAAGCTGGTCTGCGGGCGTGGGCGGTCGATGAGCAACTGCCGGCTGACGAGGCGTGGGAGTGCTTCGAACGTTACGTCCCGCGTGACCGAGAGCTGTTCGCCTTCCTGTCCCGCGACCCGGACGACCTGAGCTCGGCCGGAGACCTGCGCCTCACCCTTCGCACCGAACGCTCCTGGGTGACCATCCCAGGCAGCGAGCGCGGCTACTGGAGGGTGCGATGCCTTGCCGTGCTCGACGCCTGGGGCGCCCGAGGCGGAGGGGTGCGCGCCGTGCTGACGAGCGCGGAGCTGCTCTCGCTGCTCGAGCAGCTGGTTCAGGACTTTGCCGGCGTAGGAACAGCCTACGAGCCCGGTGAGGAGCTTTCCGGACTGCGGCGCCCCGTCGGCTGAGCCGCGCCGTCACCCCTGTCCGGTCGCAGCCCGTTATCCTGCGGGCAGCGTCGAGGCGGGGAAGAGGTGGACGTGGGTCTGCGCAACGTCGTCTACGGCCTCTACGAGCGACGTCTCGCCTTGGCGCTCGAGCGGGCCGGCTCGCCGGTGCCCCGGCATGTCGGGGTGATCCTGGACGGTAACCGGCGGTGGGCCAGGGCAACTGGTCGCCAGGACGTCAACGTCGGCCACCAGGCCGGGGCCGACAAGATCGCCGACCTGCTGGCGTGGTGCGACCAGGCCGGTGTCGAGCTGGTCACCCTCTGGTTGCTGTCCACCGACAATCTCGGCCGTCCGGCTGCCGAGCTCGACCCACTGCTCCGGATCATCGAGACGGTGGTGACGGAGCTGGCCCGGCCGATGAACCGGTGGACGCTGAACATCGTCGGCGCGCTGGACCTGCTGCCGGACGAGACGGCTCGGACCCTCAAGGAGGCCGCCGCCGGCACCGCCGGCCGCCCGGGCGTCGAGGTCAACGTGGCCATCGGCTACGGCGGGCGGCGGGAGATCGCCGACGCGGTGCGCTCCATGCTGCAGGCGCACGCGGCGACCGGGGCCACGCTGGAGGAGGTGGCCGAGTTCCTGGACGTCGAGCACATCGCCGAGCACCTCTACACCCGGGGCCAGCCCGACCCCGATCTGGTGATCCGCACCAGCGGTGAGCAGCGGCTGGGCGGTTTCCTGCTGTGGCAGAGCGCCCACAGCGAGTTCTACTTCTGCGAGGCCTACTGGCCGGACTTCCGACGGGTGGACTTCCTGCGGGCGCTGCGGGCCTACGCCGCCCGGCAGCGGCGCTTCGGAAGCTGACCGGTCATCGGACGTTCACCCGTCCGGTGTGCGTGTCGGACGCCCCCGCGGTCGGGCGCGTCGTAGCGTTCGGCACAAGCGGTCGGCAGTCCGTCGGTCCGCCCGGGAGGCCCGATGCGCGGCAGTGCAGGTGCGTATGGAGGGCCGGCGTCCGGCCCAGCGGGTCCGGTCCCGGTCCAGGCAGTTCCCGAGCGCAGGGGGCCACATGACCACGTACGTTCTCGACACCTCCGTCCTTCTGTCCGACCCGGGAGCACTGGCCCGCTTCGCCGAGCACGAGGTCGTCCTGCCGCTGGTGGTGGTCAGTGAGCTCGAGGGCAAGCGGGACCACCCCGAGCTGGGCTGGTTCGCCCGGCAGGCCCTGCGCCTGCTCGACGACCTGCGGATCGCCCACGGCCGGCTCGACCGCCCGATCCCGATCGCGAACGGCACGCTGCGCGTCGAGCTCAACCACGTCGGCACCTCGGTCCTGCCGGCCGCCGTGCGCGGCACCGACGGCGACAGCCGGATCCTCGCCGTCGCCGCGAACCTCGCTGCCGAGGGCGCCGAGGTCATCCTGGTCTCCAAGGACCTGCCGCTACGGGTCAAGGCCGCCTCGATCGGGCTGACCGCGCAGGAGTACCGCGCCGAGCTGGCCGTCAACTGCGGCTGGACCGGCATGGACGAGCTGGAGGTGTCCGGCGCCGAGCTGAACGAGCTCTACGCGGCCGGTCGGCTGGAGCTCGACGCGGCCCGCGAGCTGCCCACGCACAGCGGTTTGGTGCTGCTGTCCGAGCGCGGAAGCGGCCTGGGCCGGGTCGCGCCCGACAAGTCGGTAAGGCTGGTGCGTGGCGACCGGGAGGTCTTCGGGGTCCACGGCCGCTCGGCCGAGCAGCGGGTCGCCATCGACCTGCTGCTCGACCCGGACATCGGCATCGTCTCGCTCGGGGGCCGGGCCGGCACCGGAAAGTCCGCGCTGGCGTTGTGCGCCGGTCTCGAGTCGGTGCTGGAGCGCCGCGCCCACAAGAAGGTGATCGTCTTTCGCCCGCTGTACGCCGTCGGCGGTCAGGACCTGGGCTACCTGCCGGGCGACAGCGCCGAGAAGATGGGTCCGTGGGCGCAGGCCGTCTTCGACACCCTGGGCGCCCTGGTCAGCGCCGAGGTGGTCGAGGAGATCGTCGTCCGGGGACTGCTGGAAGTCCTGCCGCTGACCCACATCCGGGGCCGCTCCCTGCACGACGCCTTCGTCATCGTCGACGAGGCCCAGTCGCTCGAGCGGGGGGTGCTGCTCACGGTGCTGTCCCGGCTGGGGCAGGGCTCGCGGGTCGTGCTGACCCACGACGTCGCCCAGCGGGACAACCTGCGGGTGGGGCGCCACGACGGCGTGAACGCCGTCATCGAGGCGCTCAAGGGCCACCCGCTGTTCGCGCACGTCACGCTCACCCGGTCCGAGCGCTCACCGATCGCGGCGCTGGTGACCGAGATGCTGGAGGACCTGCCTCGCTGACCCCCCACCGAGCCACTTCCCCTGCGTAGGAGCATTGCTGGACACGCTTTCGGTGTCATGGGGCAGGGGAAGTCGGGGGGGATAGCGCGTGGGTCAAGCGGCGACAGCGGGTCGACGCGTGTCTGGTCCGGTGCTCAGGACTCCGGCGATCACCACCAGCGCGAGCAGGGCGGGGACCACCATCCAGAAGAAGGCGAGCCCGGGCAGCGTCCCCAGCATGATGAGCGGGTCGGCCACCGCTGACCCGGCCCGTCCAAGGCCGGGCCGCCGCCGGCCCAAGGCGAACAATGTCCCTGCCAGCACCAGGAGCAACAGGGCGAGCAGCAGCGGCGCCCGTCCGGCGCCGACCCCGACCGCGGCCGCGACGGCTGCCAACACGAGCAGCACTGCCACGGCTGCATTGCTGTTCGTCGGCGCAGCGCCGGGAAGCGCTGAAGCAGGGCGCCAGCGGGCTTGTGAGCGAAGGAACAGGCCGCTGGCCGTGCACAGGCCGAGGGAGAGTAGGACCAGCGGGCCGACCACCCGGCCAGGCATCGTGCTGTTGGCATCGAGCAGGATCCCGACGGCGAGCACGATGTCGAAGCCCACGATCAGGGCCGCGGCCGGGGCAAACCAGGCTTGCGTCATCGCGGCCCAGGCCGCTCGCAGACCGTGCGGTGCGACGTTGCTGTCCATCGTGTGCCTCTGCTCTCTGCGCCAGGCCAGGTCGTCCATCGCGCCGCGCGCGGTGCGTCCGACCACTGAGGTACGAGATCGCCAACTGGCGGGGCCACCGTCCGCCAGCTGCTCGTGCACGTCACGTGCCAGCTCCTCGCGCCGCCGGTCCTGCTGCTCCGGCGCCAGACCGCGGGTGTAGGTGTGCAACCACAGCCGGGTCACCGCCGGCATGTCGGTCATGACGTCGCCAGCCCGGGCTGCAGCGCCGGGGCCTGTCGGGCCGCCCGCTGGGCGGCGTGCAGCGCCCCGGCCCCCGCTCCGGTCACCAGATAGAGGCGGCGGCGAGGACGGCCGTCTGTCAGCGGACCGTCCGGCTCCTCCCACCGGCTCGTCAGCAGGCCGGCCTTCTCCATCCGCGCCAGCGCCTTGTAAAGGGTGCCGTGAGCCGTCAGTCGACGGGCGCCGTTGGCGTTCTGCAGAGACTTGGCGATCGAGAAGCCGTGGAACTCCTGTGTCGAGCCACCCGCGAGGGCAACCTCCAGCACGGCGATCTCGAGCGGCAACAGGCTGCCGGGGCGACGACGGGGCATGGACCAGTTATAGGAAGATATCTGCCAGCCGTCAAGAGGCGTTCTCGAGATGTCCGTGGCGGAGCTATATCGCAGAAACGCCGGCTGAGGCATGATGGGGGCGGTCTTGGGGGGTCTTTCTTGGCGACGGACGACGAGCGAGCGAGGCTGGCCGCTGCCGGCTTCGCGGGCATGCGAGAGGGGACCGAGGCCCTCGGCGGCACCACGGTCGAGATCAGACTGCCGTGACCGCTCGGGTCGTGATCGCCGACGATCATGTGCCGACCCGACTCGCCATCCGAACGGCTCTGGAGGAGGGCGGCTTCCAGGTCGTCGCGGAGGCCTCCACTGCCGAGTCGGCCGTCGAGCGCGTGCGCGATCAGCGACCTGACGTCGCCCTGATCGACATCAACATGCCGGGGGGCGGGCTTGTCGCAGCGCGAGCCATCGGTGCGCTCAACGACGTCACCGCCGTGGTGATGCTGACCGTCTCCCGCAACGACGCGGACCTGTTCGAAGCCTTGCAGGCGGGAGCCAAGGGTTATCTCTTGAAGGGCATCGATCCGGCTCGC
>JBBSKF010000074.1:0-17075 GCA_038256525.1 Mycobacteriales bacterium
CCGGCGAGGGCTTGGGGGTCCCGGCCGGCGGCGACCTCGATCAGCGAGCCCTGGCAGACCAGCAGCTGCTCGATCTCGATCTTGCCGATCAGCCGGGTCAGCACGGCCGCGCAGGCCTGGCTGATCTGTCCGGTCAGCACGGCGTCCGGCGACCTGCGGGAGCTGTCGTAGGAGCTCGGCGATCCGCACCTGCCCACCGGCGGCGGTCCCGCCGCACAAGGTCGTGTCCCGGAGCCAGGCGTGCACCGGCACCACCCGGGCATTGTCGTCGGCGGCTGGGACCCGGTTGCCGGTCCGGGTGGTGAGCTGTCCGACGGCGATGTCCACCCAGCCGCCGAGCCGGTCGATCAGCGGCAGCACCCCGCCGATCGAGGCTTGCAGCTCAGCGACGGTCAGCGCCTCGGGCCGGATCGCGACGAGGGCGTCGACGATCCGCCCCAGCTCCGCCACCACCCTCGAACTCATGTTCGATACAGTACCGGCTCTGCCGGCGCAACGCAAGCCCCCGAACAGTGAATCGTACTGCTGTGGAGAACTATTCGCTGTCCACGACAGCGACGACGGGCCTTGACAGGAAGAAAGGGAAGGCTCACAGGCCCCTGGACGGGTGGTCCACGCGGACTTTCAGGTGCTTCGCCGCCCGTCTTGCACCTCAAACTCCGCGTGGATCACCGTGGATGCCCACGGGGTCGCCAGGGCACCGCGGAACCCCTGGCACCTTCCGTACGTCCCTTGACGACCGGACGGCGGCCCCCTGAACCCAGCCCGCCCAGGCGTAACCTCAACGGTGGAAGGTCGTTGTTTCCGGTGTCCGTTTCGGCGCTCGCCGCCGACCGCGCGCCGCCGTTTCTGCCCGAGCGTCCCCCCAGCAACAGGAGTCTGTCGGCATGAAGCCGTCGTTCACGGCGCCACCGGTTCCAGCCACCGCGCGCCCCCTCGGAGCTCTGCTGGGCGATGCGCTGCGCCGGCCTGGCGGCCGTCGTGCGGTCTCGGTCCTCTCACTCGTGCTCTTCCTCGCCGGCGTGGCGATGTTTGCCTACCCGGTCGGCACCGACGCCTATGGCCGCTTCCTGCAGGGCAACCTGCAGGAGCGGTTCGACGACCCGGAGGTGGTCGCCGCCTACGCCGAGCGACGCATTCGGGTCGGCGACGGGTTGACGACGATGCGCATCCCGAAACTGGATGTCGAGGTCCTCGTCGTCGAGGGCACCACGCCCGCGGCTCTGCGGGCGGGAGCCGGCCACTACATGGACACGGCCCTGCCCGGTGAGGTGGGCAACGTCGCGATCGCCGGCCACCGGACGACCTACGGCCGACCGCTCAACCGCATGGACGAACTCGTTCCGGGAGACGTCGTCGAGCTCGAGACGCCGTTCGCGATCTACACCTACGAGGCAGTTCCAGCCTTCGGTGGTCACGCGAATCCCTGGGTGGTGGCGCCGACCGACTACTCCGTGGTGGCGGCCGAGCCAGGGAAGAGCCTGCTGACCCTCACGACGTGTCATCCCAAGGGCAGCGCCAAGCAGCGCCTGATCGCCCGCTTCGAGCTGGTGAAGACTGAGCAGACCCGGCGACCGACGTGACCGCGGCGCAGCGAGCGGGCGGCCGCCTCGGCGTGGCCAGGTCGCTGTGGGCCGGTGCGCTCGTGCTGCCGCTCAGCGGGGTGCTGCTCGTGGTGGCGGCACCACCTGCGAGCGCTCAGATCGGCTCCCCCGAGACCGGCACGGTGTTCGCGGCGCACGACACGTTCTTGATCACCGCCAACCAGTTCGGAGCGAGCCGGCTCCTGCTCACCCCGCCGGGCGGTCAGGCGATCCAGGTCGCCGAGGGAGGCCCCGCCGACTTGGAGGTGTCTCACCCGTTCAACACGCTGTGCCGGGAGGCCGATGGACGGCCTTGCGCGGGCGACCGACCAGCGGCCAATGGTGAGTGGGGCGTCCGGCAGGTCGGCGGAGGCGTCAGCGACAGCAGCACCACCTTCCGCCTGCGCATCCCCGCTCGGCCGCCGACGGACGTCACGGCAGACGGATCATCGCCACTGCAGGCGAGTGTCAGCTGGCGCCTCGGCACCGAGCCCGACCTGACCGGCTTCGCAGTGTTCGAAGGTGAGACGCAGGTCAAGTCGGTGCCGCGCGGCGACTGCCGGGACGGCGCCTGCACCGCCGTCATCGCCTACCCGGTCGAAGGTGCCGGAGCGCACACCTACACCGTTCGCGCGTTCCGATCCGCGGGCGACGGCGGCGAGCCGCTGGCCTCCGCCCCCTCCGCGAGCGCCTCGGCAACCGTCCTGCCCGGAGCGGCCCTCCCCGGGCCGCTCGGCGGCGTTGTGCCCGGCACCGGGAGCCCTGCCCCCGAGAGCTCCGCTTCCGCCTCACCGTCCCCAGCCAAGGCGACTGCGTCCCGCAGCCCCGCGGCCCGCCCCGGCGGGGTGGACCCCGCTGCTGCCCGGCGCCAGGCGTTCTCCACGGGCTTCAACACCTTCGGCCCCAAGCTGGGCGTTCCCAAGCTGCCGCCACTGCCGCAGGCGCCGGCTGTGGCGCAGCTCCCGGACGGCACCTTCGAGCCGACGCTCGGTTTCGAGGATCAGGAGCTGGGCGAGGACGACCCCTCCTCCGGGGTGGCTGCTCGGGTCACCAGCACCGTCGGGGACGCGATCGTCTCCGAGCAGGTGGTCCGCAGCACGGCCGGCGCGCTGGTGCTGTTGCTCACCGGCGCTCACCTGCGTCGCTGGCTGAACGCCGCTCCTCCGGAGTGACCGACTAGGCGCGGTGCCGGCCCGGTGCATCGGCGTCCGCGGGAGCGTCCCCGCGCGGGACGTACGTGCCGCTCGGCTCACCGCTCGACGCCCCGACCGCCGTACCAGATGTGGCGGAGGTGCGCTCCAGCTCAGCCTGCAGCCGGGCGTTCTCCTCGGCCAGGCTCTCCCGCTCGCCACGCACGTCTCGCACCTCGCGCTTGACCGCAACCCGCTTTGCGCGGCGACGAGCCGCACCGAGCAGCATCAGCCCCAGACCGACCATCGCGACGACGCCGACGACCATTCCGACGAGGAACAGCCCGCCGACCGAGACGTTGTCGAGCGAGACGCCGAACGCGTCGGCTTGAACGCTGTCCCCGTTGGACAACACGATCCCGGCCGCAACCAGGGCGGCCAGGACCAGGAGGACAAGACCAAGGGCGACCACGGGGAGCTCCTTCTTTAGACGGCGGATTCGGTAGAGCCCTACCCCGTCTCCACCCGGGCCAGACCACTGGCGAGGACCACGTCGAGCAACGTGACCGCGCCCCCCTTGTCCAGCGGCTCGTTGCCGTTGCCGCACTTCGGGGACTGCACGCAGGAGGGGCAGCCCGCCGGGCACTCGCAGGAGGCGATCGCCTCGCGCGTGGCGCGAAGCCATGCCGCGCCGCAGGCGAAGCCCTGCTCCGCGAAGCCGGCCCCGCCGGGATGACCGTCGTAGACGAAGACCGAGCAGGTGCCGGTGTCCGGGTGCAACGCGGTGGACACGCCACCGATGTCCCAGCGGTCGCAGGTCGCGAACAGCGGCAGCAGCCCGATCGCCGCATGCTCTGCCGCGTGAGCCGCCCCGGGCACGTCCTGCCGCGCCAACCCCACCCCGGCCAGCAGCTCCGGCGACACCGTGTACCAGACTGCCTTGGTCCGCAGCTCGCGAGCCGGCAGGTCCAGTGGCTGCTCGCCGAGCACCTGCCCGCTGCCGATTCGCTTGCGCAGGAACGACACCACCTGATGTGTCACGTCGACGATCCCGAAGTGCAGCTCCACGCCGTCGTACGCCGTGGTGCGCAGCGACTCGACCACCGTCAGCTCGGTGACCTCCCGGGCCGAGGTCGTGTAGTCGGGCTCCTCGGCATGCACGAGGGCCACGGACTCCGACAGGTCGAGCCGGTCGACCAGCCAGCTCTCGCCCTGGTGCAGGTGCACCGCCCCGGTGTGTGCCTGGGTGTGGGCCGAGGCGCTGTCGACCGTGCCGAGCAGCCGCCCCGTACCCGTCTCGACGAGCCGGACGGGCGGCCCTCCCGTTCCGCGGATGTCGACCTCCGGCCGCTCCCGGGAGGTCCAGAACCAGCCGCGTGGGCGGGCTCGCAGCACCCCACGCCGCACGAGATCGGCCAGCAGCAGGCGCACCGGGTCCGGCTCGCCGAACAGCTCGAGGTCGGCCTCGGTCAGCGGCAGCTCGGCCGCCGCGCAGCCCAGGTGAGGACCGAGGACGTACGGATTGCCGGGGTCGAGCACGGTGGTCTCGATCGGGCGGCCGAACAGCGCCTGAGGGTGGTGCACGAGATAGGTGTCCAGCGGGTCGTCCCGGGCCACGAACACCGCGAGCGCCCCCTGCCCGGCCCGCCCGGCCCGCCCGGCCTGCTGCCACACCGACGCGACCGTCCCCGGCCAGCCGGTGAGGACCACGGCGTCGAGACCCGACACGTCCAACCCCAGCTCGAGGGCGTTGGTCGCGGCGACCCCGAGCAGCTCACCGGACTGCAGCCGCCGTTCCAGCTCCCGCCGCTCCGTCGGCAGGTAGCCGGCCCGGTAGGCGGCCACCCGCGAGCCCAGTTCCGGGGCCGCCTCCGCCAGCGCGCGCCGGGCCGACAGCGCAACCGACTCCGCGCCCCGGCGGGAGCGGACGAAGGCGAGCGTGCGCGCCCCCTCCACCACGAGGTCGGCCAGCAGGTCGGCGGTCTCGGCGGTGGCCGAGCGCCGGACCGGAGCCCCGTTCTCCCCGCCGCCGGAGGGCAGCAACGGCGGTTCCCAGAGTGCGAACTCGGTCGTCCCCCGCGGCGACGCGTCATCGGTGACGGCGAGCACCGGCAGGCCGGTCAGCCGAGAGGCGGACACCTCTGGATCGCTTGCCGTCGCGCTCGCCAGCAGGAAGACGGGGTACGCGCCGTACCGCGCACACACGCGCCGCAGCCGGCGCAGGACCAGCGCCACATGGGAGCCGAAGACCCCTCGGTAGCTGTGGCACTCGTCCACGACGACGTACGTCAGGTTCCGCAGGTACGGCGCCCAGTCGTTGTGCCTCGGCAGGATGCCGCGGTGCAGCATGTCCGGGTTGGTGAGCACGAGGCGCGCGTGCCGTCGAACCCAGTCCCGCTCCTCGCGCGGTGTGTCACCGTCGAAGGTCGCGGCGCGCACGGCCGTGAGGTGAAGCGCCCGGACAGCGCGGAGCTGGTCCGTGGCGAGCGCCTTGGTGGGGGACAGGTAGAGCGCACCGGCCCGGTCGTCACGTAGCAGCGCGCTGAGCACCGGAAGCAGGTACGCCAGGGACTTGCCGCTCGCCGTGCCGGTGGCGAGCACGACCGAGCTGCCGCCGTGCGCGAGCTCGGCTGCCTGCACCTGGTGCTCCCACGGCCGCTCCACCCCCGCGAGGCGGAGCCGGTCGACCAGCAGCGGGTCGACCCAGCCGGGCCAGTCCGCGTGCCGTCCGGTGCGGGGCTCGACGTGCTCGACGTGGGTGACCCGCCCGGCCCGACCAGGGTCGGCGAGCAGCCGCGAAAGGAGAGTGACGGGACGGCTGCTCACGGGGATTCAGTGTCGCAGCCCCTCCGGACACCGGCCGGTCAGCCGCCGAGAGCCGCCGACGCGCTGGCCCGCCCGCAGGGCCGTGCGGTTAGATACGGGTCCCTCGGGTATTCCGAGCCAGCCCTTCCAGGGGCCTGTTCCTGTACGCCCGATGCCAACCGTTCGAAGGAGAACCTCCGTGGACCTGTCCCTGTCGACCCGCTCGGAAGACGGTCCGGGAGGCCCCCGCACGGTGGTCGTCGTCGGCGGCGAGATCGACGTCTACACCGCGCCCAAGCTGCGCGAGCAGTTGATCGACCTGGTCAGCAGCGGTCAGTACCACCTGGTCGTCGACATGGAGGGCGTGGAGTTCCTCGACTCCACCGGCCTCGGCGTGCTCGTGGGCGGGCTCAAGCGGGTGCGGGCCCATGAGGGTTCCCTGCGGCTGGTCTGCACGCAGGAGCGCATCCTGAAGATCTTCCGGATCACCGGCCTCACGAAGGTGTTCCCGATCCACGCCTCGGTCGAGGAGGCCGTGGCCGCGTCGGACTAGTTCCCGCGCCCCCACCACTCTCATGGCCCTCGTCGAGCTGTTGCTCAGCCCGTTGCCCGCCCACGTACGCACTGCCCGACTGGTTGCGGTCGCGGCCGCCCGGCGGGCAGGTCTGGACGACGAGCTGGTCGACGAGCTGCGCCTCGCGGTCGGTGAGGCGTGCTCCCGTGCGGTCGGGCTGCACGGGCGGCACGCACCCGTCAGTCCGGTACGGCTGACCGTCACCGACGACGCGAACGGCCTGACGCTGAGCGTGACCGATGTCGGACCGGCCGCGGGGCCTGTCCTCGACGATGCGGGGGAGGTCCTGCTCGCGGGCCCCGACACGGGGGGGCTCGACGAGCTCGCCGACCCGGACGTGGCGCTCGCCCTCCTGCACGGCCTGGTCGACGAGTTGACCGTCCATTCGGAGCCGGGCGGCACGGTGGTCACCATGCGCTGGCCGCTGCCGGCCGGCGCGGTCGGTGCCCGGGCAACGATCGTCGCCCAGCGGTAGCCCGGCGCGCCAGGAGGGCCATCGGGCGCGGATCGGTATGCTTCACGTACCCGGCCACCCGGGCATCCCGTGCCTGCTGATCGTCTGGGTCGGGATGACCCTGCTTCGACACCCTGCCGGGCCCCGCACGGATCCAGGAGGAATGCATGCCCGCACTACCCCTTGCCGTCACCGGCGAGGACCTGGCCTCGGTCGCCGACAGTGACAAGGCCATCATCTACCTCATCCTGCTGACCTCCCTGGTGGCGCTCGGCTTCGCCGCCGTCTTCGCCAAGGAGGTGCTGGCCGCGGGCCAGGGCACTCCGAAGATGATCGAGATCGCGAAGGCCGTCCAGGAGGGCGCAGCGGCCTACCTCTCCCGGCAGTTCCGGACGCTCGCGGTGTTTGCCGCGCTGGTGTTCCTGCTGCTGTTCCTGCTGCCGGCCGACGGCACCGATGTACGGGTCGGCCGCTCGATCTTCTTCCTGGTGGGCGCGGGCTTCTCCGCCCTCGTCGGGTTCATCGGCATGACGCTCGCCACCCGTACCAATCTGCGGGTGGCCAACGCCGCCAACGAGTCGGGCACCAAGAAGGCGCTGCGCCTGGCCTTCCGCGCCGGTGGCGTCGTCGGCATGTTCACCGTCGGTCTGGGGCTGTTCGGCGCCTCCTTGGTGCTCATCCTGTTCGACGACCAGGCGCCCAGGGTGCTCGAGGGCTTCGCCTTCGGCGGCGCGCTGCTCGCGATGTTCATGCGCGTGGGTGGCGGCATCTTCACCAAGGCGGCTGACGTGGGCGCCGACCTCGTCGGCAAGGTGGAGCAAGGCATCCCCGAGGACGACCCCCGCAACGCCGCGACGATCGCCGACAACGTGGGCGACAACGTCGGGGACTGCGCCGGGATGGCTGCCGACCTGTTCGAGTCCTACGCCGTGACGCTGGTGGCCGCGCTCATCCTCGGCCAGGTCGCCTTCGGTGCCCAGGGCTTGGTCTTCCCGCTCATCGTCCCCGCGATCGGGGTGCTCACGGCCCTCGTCGGGATCTACGGCACGTCGCCGCGCGACACCGACCGCAACGGCATGAACGCCATCAACCGCGGCTTCTTCCTGTCTGCCGTCGTGTCGGCCGTGCTCGTCGCGATCGCCGCCTTCCTCTACCTGCCCGGCACCTTCGCCGAGCTCGACGGCGGAGCCGCCTCCGACCAGGACCCGCGCCTGATCGCCATCGGCGCCGTGGTGATCGGGATCGTGCTGGCCAGCCTCATCCAGGTCCTCACCGGCTACTTCACCGAGACCAACCGCAAGCCGGTCCAGGAGATCGGCAAGAGCTCCCTCACCGGCGCCGCGACGGTGATCCTCGCCGGCATCTCGGTCGGTCTGGAGTCCGCGGTCTACTCCTCCCTGCTCATCGGTGGCGCTGTCTACGCGGCGTTCCTGCTGGGTGGCGGCTCCACGGTCGTGGCCCTGTTCGCGGTGGCCCTCGCCGGCACCGGTCTGCTGACCACCGTCGGGGTCATCGTCGCGATGGACACCTTCGGCCCGATCAGCGACAACGCTCAGGGCATCGCCGAGATGTCCGGCGAGATCACCGCCGAGGGCGCGCTCGTGCTCACCAGCCTGGACGCGGTCGGCAACACCACCAAGGCCATCACCAAGGGCATCGCCATCGCGACGGCGGTGCTCGCGGCGACAGCGCTGTTCGGGTCGTTCCGGACCGAGGTGGAACGTGCGCTGATCGTCGCCGGAGGGTCGGCGGAGGACTTCTCGCTGTCGATCGAGAAGCCGAATCTGCTGTTCGGGCTGATCATCGGCGCCGCGGTGGTGTTCCTGTTCTCGGGACTCGCGATCCAGGCGGTCTCGCGCGCGGCCGGCCGGGTCGTCTACGAGGTGCGCGAGCAGTTCCGTACCAAGCCCGGAATCATGGACTACACCGAGAAGCCGGACTACGCCCGCGTCGTCGACATCTGCACCAAGGACTCCCTGCGTGAGCTCGCCACACCGGGACTGCTCGCGGTGCTCAGCCCGATCGCTGTCGGGTTCGCCCTCGGCTACCAGCCGCTCGGGGCCTTCCTCGCCGGCGCCATCGCCGCCGGCGTGCTCATGGCGGTCTTCCTGTCCAACTCCGGTGGCGCCTGGGACAACGCCAAGAAGCTGGTGGAGGACGGCACCCACGGCGGCAAGGGAAGCTCGGCCCACGAGGCCACGATCATCGGCGACACGGTCGGCGACCCGTTCAAGGACACCGCCGGACCTGCGCTGAACCCGTTGCTCAAGGTGATGAACCTCGTGGCGCTGCTCATCGCACCCACTGTCGTGCAGTACGGCATTGGTGCCGAGGAGAACCTTGGTGTCCGGTTCGTCGTCGCTGCCCTCGCCATCGCGGGCATTGTGACGGCCGTGACAATCAGTAACAAGCGCAGTGTCACCGGGGCGGCGGACATCGGCGAGGGCGCACGCACCCCGGTGTAGGTCGCACGTAGCAGAACTGAGCGATGTGACCCGCTACAACCACGGCGCGCCTGAATGTGCCATTGTGTCGCCGGGCAACAGCCCCATCCGATTTTGACCTGCCTGAACCCCAGGTCCCCCCGCGCGGGGGTCCCGCGCCGCGCGTTCACCCGAGGAGCTCCACCGATGCGATCGATCAAGTCTCTGGCCGGCGCTCTTGCCGGCACTCTGGCGCTCGCCGGGGTGACAGCCCTCGGTGCCGCCGCACCGGCCGCGGCCATCACGCCGACCGAGGCCGCCAACGGCGCCGGCTACGGCGGCTACAGCTCGGGCGCTATCGCCCACATCGAGGCGGTCGGCACGACAGCCACCGAGTTGACCCGCGCGGAACTGGCCCAGAGCTCGGCCGGTGTCGGCGTTGGTCAGGGCCTGGTGGACATCGACACGCTGGACTCCAAGATCCTGTTCGCCGATCAGGCGGGCAAGAACGCCTACGGCCACGGCGCCGGCCTCAGTCTCTCGCTGGGCCAGGCGCCCGGCACGACGCCGTCGACCACCTTGGCCCTCGCCGAGGCGCTCTCGCCTCCGGCCTCGACCGACGAGGACATCGTCCTCGATGTCCCCGTCGACCCGCTGGTGTCCGCCGACGTGCTGGAGGCCAGCGCGCAGGCCAACACCACGACGCTCGCGAACCCCTGCCTGACCGGGGGTGCGACGCTGATCAGTCAGGGCACCGCCCAGGCCGCTGACGCCACGATCCTGGACCCGGCGGATGTAGCCGGGCTGCCGGTCAGCCAGCCCGTCGTCCAGTTGGACGGGACGTCCGAGTCGATCTCGGAGAACCGGCTCGTCCCGCTCGCGGGCGGCAAGTTCGGCCTGAGCACCTTCACCACCCAGACCTTGGCGCCGCTGACGCTGCTCGGGGGCACCCCCCTCGAGACGCGGATCGAGGTGCTGAAGGACATCCGGTTGCGGGCGACCGCCTCCGGGACGGCCGGAGGCGGCAACGTCTTCTACGGCTTCGTCAACGACGACGGCTCGCAGATCGTCGAGACCGACGACACGACTCCGGTCCTGACGGTGGTTGCCCTCGACTCCGCGCCGCTGACGCTCACCAGCCAGGATGTCTTCGGGGACGAGGGGCTGAGGCTGAACCTCGGCGTCATCGACGTCTTCATCGGTGCCGACAGCAGCGAGAACATCGCTGCGGACGGGACGACCGCCGCTGGCACCGCTGACTTCATCCGCATCGAGTCCCCCGGCACGCTCCCCACCGGCACCACGCCGGTCATCACGGATGGTCCGCTCGCGCCGATCGGTGGCGTCCTCGACCCGATCACCGACGCGCTCGCCCCGGTCACCGACGCGATCCAGGACGCCCTGGAATCCGCCGGGATCACCCTTGCCGACATCCGCTACGGCCACCTCGAGGCCCTGGCCAAGGTTCCGGTCGGCGGCATCACGTGTGGTCCCACCGAGGACCCGCTGCGCAACGCGTTCAAGGACGTCTCTGCCCTCGGTGTCGTTGCGGGCGCGACCTTCAACTACACCGTCCGCTTCCCGAACGACGGGAAGACCCCGCTGACCAACGTGCGGGTGGTCGACACCTTCACCGGGGGTCCGCCGCCGCTGGAGTTCATCTCCTCCGTCCCGGCTCCGACCTCGCGGGCGGACAACGTGCTCACCTACGACATCGGGACCATCGAGCCCGGGACGTTCAGGGAAATCACCTTCACCTTCCGGGTGCCGGCCGATGCGCGCGTGGGCACGAAATACATGAACAGCGCGAAGATCACGGCGACGTTCGAGGGCCGGCAGATCGAGAAGGTCGTCGAGAAGGATGCCCCGACCGTCATCCCCGCCCTGACCGGGCCGTGCGCGGTCGACCGCTCGACGAAGTTCGCCAGCAACAAGGAGGTCGCCACCGGCCAGGAGTTCGCCTACTTCATCAACGTCAGCAACACCGGTGGTGCCGAGTGCACCGGCGTGACTGTCACCGATGAGCTGGTTGCGGGCGTGTCCTTCGTCTCCTGCTCCGACAACTGCACCAACGCGGGCCAGCGGGTCACCTTCTCGGTGGGCACGTTGGCCAGCGGGGCCAGCCGGACGCTGAAGATCGTCGTCAAGGTGACCGCCACGACGGGCACGTTGCCGAATGCGGCCGACATCACCACCGACCAGGGTGCCAAGGCCAGGCCGAGCACGGAAGGGCCGAGGGTCACCGGCAACTCGGTGGGCAATCCCGGCGTGCCGGCGGGCTGCCCCGCCATTGGCTGCACCGGCGCCGAGGGCACGGGTCGGGACCTCCCCGAGACCGGCCTGGGAACCACCGCACCGCTGCTCGGCGTGGTCGCCCTGCTGCTCGTGATGGCCATCCGCCGTCGCGGTGACCTGATCGGCTGATAGACCGGCACGTTCTCGAGGGGCCGTGCTCCGCTTCGGCGGAGCACGGCCCCTCGAGCCGTTCTCGACACGGGAGAGGACCTGCCGCGTGAGCCCGCCTGACCCGGACCGGCTGTGCCCCGACGCCCCCCTGCTCGCGAAGGCGCTGGCCGCCGCTGGCTGGTCGTCACAGGCTCTCGACGATCTGCTGGGCGCATCGGCCCGAAGTTCCCTCGACCGCGGCGAGCTTGCGCCGCTGCTTCGTCGGACCAGCGGCGGCTCGCCGCTCGAGACGCTCGCCCGGCTGTTCGTCCTCGGTGTCACCGTTCCCCTGTCGCAGTCCCGGCGGGCCGGCGTCCCGGAGACCTGGCTGCGACCGGACGGCTACGGCGTGGCCGCCCCCGTCCGACTGCAGCCGGTGCTGCACGACGGCGTGGAGGTGCAGCTTGCCCATGACCCGGGTCGCGGCACCGAGGACGCTCCCGGTCCGGACCGCGTCCTCGGCTTCGGGGCGGCCAGCCGCACGCTGGCGGCGGCCACCCCTCGTACGCCCGTCGGCCGCACCCTCGACCTCGGCACCGGATGCGGCGTCCAGGCGCTGCTGGCCGCAGGACACAGCAGCACCGTCGTCGCCACTGATGTCAACCCGCGGGCGGCCGGCTACGCCCGGCTCGCCGCGGCGCTCAACGGGAGCCACCTGGACGTCCGTACCGGCGATTTGCTGGAGCCGGTCGCCGGCGAGCTGTTCGACCTGGTGGTCAGCAACCCGCCGTTCGTGCTCGGCGCTCCCGGCGGGGACGGCGGGGAGCGCCACACCTACCGCGACGCCGGTCCGGACGGCGACGGGCTGTGCCGCCGCCTCGTGACCGCGCTGCCGACCGTGCTTGTCGAGGGCGGTACGGCGGTGCTGCTCGCCAACTGGCTGCACGTCGAGGGCGAGGACGGTGACGACCGGGTGCGCTCCTGGTTCGGTCCCGACGTGGACGGCTGGGTGGTCGAGCGGGAGCTGGCCGCGCCGCAGGACTACGTCACCGCCTGGCTGCGCGACACCGGCGAGCCGGCCGTCCTCGAGCAGCTGTACAGCCGGTGGCTGGACTGGTTCGCCGAACGCCGGGTCGAGGCGGTGGCGTTCGGAGTCCTCGCCATGCGCAAGCGACGGGCCACCGGGGGCCGGGTCTGGCTCGACGAGGTCCCCCAGCAGGTCGCGCCGTCGTGGGGGGAGCAGGTGCCGGCCTTCTTCGCCGGCCAGGATGCGCTGGACCGCGGGGTGCTTGCGACCGCCTGGCGGCTGCGCGACGACGTACGCCTCCACTCGGTCGCGGAGCGCACCGTCCAGGGCTGGCAGGTGCAGGCGCAGGTGCTCCGTCAGGAGGGCGGCCTGCGCTGGTCAGGTGGGGTCGACGCCTACGGCGCGACCCTGCTCGCCGGTTGTGACGGCACCCGCCGGCTCGGTGAGCTGCTCGCCGTGCTTGCCGCCAGCGCCGGGATCGGCGAGGACGAGGCCGCCGAGCAGGTGGTCCCGGTCGTGCAGCGGCTGGTGGAGCAGGGCTTCCTCATACCCTGATCGCGGCAGCCGCAGCGCGAGCAGGCCCGCACCGACAGTCGCGGCCCCGACGACCAGGTACGCCGCCGGCCACCCTCCGGCCTCGACCAGCCGGGGGCTCAGCAGGCTGGCGGTCGCGCCGCCGAGCATGAGCGCCAGCGAGGACGCGGACAGCACGCTGGCCCGCCGGCCGGCGCCGACCCGGGCGTGCAGGACAGCGTGCAGCAGCGGCCAGGCAGCGGCGTTCGCGAGATAGAAGCAGCAGTACGCCGCCGCGGCCAGCAGCACCGTGTCGCCGGCTGAGACGCCGGACACGGCCAGCCCGGACAGCGCCGTCAGACCGGCGACGGCCCAGGGCAGCGAGCCTCGGGCCAGTCTGCGAGCGGTGGGCGCGAGCGCCGCTCCGGCGGCGCCGGCGAGAAAGGACGCCGCCATGACCACGCCGAAGACGGCCGAGCCGCCGGTGCGGCTGCCGGCGAGGTCGGCGAACAGGCCCGGCCCGAGCAGCTCCAGCGTGCCGAGGCACAGCCCGCAGACGGCGGACAGCAGCAGGATTGTGCGCAGGGCGCCGTCGCGGACGGACAGGGCGACCGAGGCCGTCACGGTGGCCGGGACCGCCGCCACCCCGCGGCGTACGGACTGCAGCGCCGAGCCGGTGCGGGCCGGTCCGGTCGGGGTCACCAGGACCAGGACGGCGGTGATCGAGACGAGGTCCAGGAACGCTGCGGCCACGAAGGGCAGCACCAGAAGCGTGGTCGCGCCGCCCTCGAGCAGCGCGGGAAGGAGCCCACCGGCGACGGCGCCGGCCGACAGTGCGAGGCAGTCCGCGATGCCCGCCCGGGACAGGCCGGGCACGACATCCGCGTGCGGGTCGCACCCGTGCACGGTGTCCACGTACCAGGCCTCCAGTGGGCCGGAGTCGAGGGCCCGGCCGACCGCCATCAGCCCCATGGCGAAGGCGAAACCGGCGACGCTGTCGGCAGTGACGAAGGCAGCGCACGAGCCCAGGTGCAGCACGCCTGACGTGACCAGGACAGGCTTTCGGCCGACCGCGTCGGCGAGCCCGCCGGTGGGCAGCTCCAGGCAGGCGACGGTGATGCTGTGGATGATCGAGACCAGCCCGATCTGGGTGAGGGTCAGCCCACGGGAGGTCGCGAGCAGGACCATGACGGGGATCGTGAGCCCCACGGGCAGCCAGCGCAGGGCGGTCAGCGTGACGAACCGCCGGGTGGCGGACCGGACGCCCGGCGGTGTCACGACGGGTGGTCCACGAGCGGGACGACCGCGGTGAAGACGCCGACGATCCGGGCGCCCGGCTGCGGCTCGCGGTGCTCGGCGGACCATCGGTCGAGCACGGCGTAGACCTCGTCCGTGAGCTGCCTGGTCTGCTCGGGCGTCAGGCGCATGGCGTAGTCGGACAGGCCGGCGACGGCGCCCCAGGACGGTCCGAGCTCGCGTCCCCGCTCCGCCCAGGCCCGCAGCTGCCGTCCGACCAGCTCGATCTGCAGGCGCTGCATCTGTTCGTTGGCCTCGAGCCCTCCCGGTTGGGAGATCACCTCGTCCGGCTCCCAGCTGGTGCTCTGGTGCATCGCCTGCCACCACCGCTCCCGGCCGTTGCCGCGGTCCTTGACCTCCGCCACGAAGCCGTACGCCGCGAGCTGGCGCAGGTGATAGCTGGTCGTTCCGCTGCTCTCCCCCAGCCGCTCGCCGAGCCGGGTGGCCGTCGACGGGCCGTCGATGCGCAGCAGGCCGAGCAGGCGGCCGCGGAGCGGGTGGGCGAGCGCCTTGAGGACCTGCGGGTCACGAACCGAAGCCGACCGGGGTGGCGGGGGAGCAGTCATGGTGACAGGCTAGATCGCAGAGCTCTGTTTGCAAACATCTCTCTGCAATGTTGCGGTTCTGCCCGGGGCTAGCGTGCGCGCAGTGACCCCCACTCGGCGAGGCCCCTCGGCCTACGGGCTGGCGATGATCGTCACCGCGGGCTGCCTCGCCGGGACCTCGCTCGTCATCGTGCTCCCCTTCATCGACTTCGCCTACCGGGCACCGGCCCTTCACGTGGTGCTGGAGACGGTCAGCTCGCTCGTCGCTCTGCTGGTCTGCTTCCTGTTCTACGGGCGGTTTCGCCGAAGTGGCGGCCTTCAGGAGCTGCTGCTCGCCTGCTCGCTGGCGGTGGTGGCGGTGGCCAACCTGCTCCTGGCCGCGATCCCGACCGCGCTCGCGCTGTCCGGTGAGGAGGAGCTCTCCCGGTGGGCGCCGCTGGTGGTCCGTCTGGTCGGCACAGTGCTTCTGGTGTCCGCCGCGCTGAGCCCGGCCGGCGTTCGGGTACGGGGTCGGCTGGCCGGGCCGGTCGTACTGCTGCTCGCGCTGCTCGTCACCGGGCTGAGCGTGCTGCTGCTCGTGCTCGGCGGCGACCTGCCGCCACCGGTCGATCCTGCCGACGTCCCCACGACGTCGTCCCGACCGGTGGTGACGGGGCACCCGGCGGCGCTCGCCGTACAGGCGGTCAGCGGACTGCTGTACGCCGTGGCGGCGGTGGCTTTCACCCGCCGCTCGGCCCGCACGCAGGACGACCTGCTGCGCTTCGTGGGGGCGGCCTGCGTGCTGTCGGCCTTCGCGCGGGTGAACTACCTGCTGTTCCCGTCGCTGTACAGCGAATACGTCTACGTCGGTGACCTGCTGCGGTTCGCCTTCTACCTGATGCTGCTGACCGGGGCAGGACGTGAGATCCGGTCGTACTGGGCGGCGCAGGCTCAGGCTGCGGTGCTCGAGGACCGTCGGCGTCTTGCTCGTGACCTGCACGACGGACTGACCCAGGAGCTGGCCTACATCTGGTCGCAGTCCCGGCTGCTGACCGAGCATCCCGGCGATCTCGCAGTCGTCGAGCGAATCAACGGCGCCTCTGCCCGCGCCCTCGACGAGGCGCGCACCGCGATCGCCGCGCTCACCCGTACCAGCACTGGATCTTTCGCGGCGGTGTTGCGCGAGTCGGTCGAGGGACTGGCGTCGCGGTACGGCGTCCCGGCCCGGGTCGAGGCCGCCGAGTCGGTCGAGCTGTCGCCCGAACAGGGGGACGCGGTCCTCCGGATCGTGGGGGAGGCGTTCCGCAACGCCGTGCGGCACGGCGAAGCGTCCACCGTCGAGGTTGTCTTGAACTGTCCACCGCTCGCGCTGGTCGTGCGGGACGACGGGGTGGGGTTCGAGGTCGACGCGGGTAGGCAGGCTGGAGGTGGCGGCTTCGGCCTGGTCAGCATGCGTGAGCGGGCGGAGGGATTGGGTGCCGCCTTCGGCGTGCGGTCGGCGCTCGGAGCAGGGACGACGGTGGAGGTGCGGTGGCCGTGAGCGGACCGCTGCGGGTGCTGGTGGCCGACGACCACCTTCCGACGCGAGCGGGGGTGCGGGCGGCGCTCGAAGCCGACGGCTGCGAGGTCGTCGCGGACGTGAGCGACGCGGCGAAGGCTGTGGCCGCCGCCCTCGAGCACGCGCCGGACGCCTGCGTGCTCGACATCCACATGCCGGGCGGTGGGATCGCAGCCGCTCGGCAGATCACGACGCGTCTGCCCGAGACGGCTGTGGTGATGCTCACCGCCTCGCGGGACGACGACGACCTGTTCGAGGCGCTGCGGGCCGGCGCCCGTGGCTACCTGCTCAAGGACACCGACCCTTCGCGGCTCGGCGCAGCGCTGCGCGGGGTCCTGGGCGGGGAGGCGGCGCTGCCGCCGGCGCTGGTCCTCAAGGTGATGGCCGAGTTCGCCAACGCCCCCCGTCGCTGGCCGGGGCTGCGGCCGAAGCCGGCGACCGCGGCGCTCACCAGCCGGGAGACCGAGGTGCTCACCCTCATGTCCGCCGGCCTGTCGACGCAGGCCATCGCCTCGCGGCTGTCCATCGGCCAGGTGACGGTGCGCACGCATGTGGCGAACGTGCTGAAGAAGCTCAACGTCAAGGACCGGGACGCGGCGGTGAGGATCGCGCTGGGCGAGTGAGCGGCGCTTGCCGGCGTTGAGGCGTCTCAACGCTTGCGGGGGCCGAACGGAGGATGGGCAGGGGCGGGGCTGATCTCTACCGTTGTCAGCGACAGACCGTGACGCTTTGATCCGCCTGCCTTCCACCTTGGTCGCTTGGGCAGCGGGGAGCGAGCAGCGAACCCGACGCGGTGCCTCTTC
>JBBSKF010000075.1:0-17001 GCA_038256525.1 Mycobacteriales bacterium
AACGCCGGCTACTCCTGTGGATAACTTGTTCCCGTGGGAACGCGTGCGCCGATTGCTCCTGCCACACGCGAGCGACAGGCAGAACAGAGGATCTACGGCCAGTCGATCTCGTCGACGAGGGTCGCCGTCTCGACATCGAGTTGCTCACTGCGTCCGTGCTCTTCGTAGGCGCCACGTGTCAGTTGGAAGCAGCGGACGCTGCAGGTGCGCCAGTCGACGACCAGGATCTCCTCGACACCTCGCGCGGCGTAAAAATCGAATTTCCGGTACGTGTCGTCGTCCGGCGACAGGATCTCGATGACGACGGCCGCGGCGGCGAAGTAGAGGTTCGTCGTCCGGTCCCGTGTCACGACGCCATCAGGAACGCGAAAGTCGCCGGGCTCGCCCAGGTTGGCGGCGCCGTACGCGAAAAGGTTCTTCGTCCGTGCCCGTGGCCAGAGCACCAGAGGGAGTTGGGCCTCCAGCCAGGCGTGTCCGCCGTCGGCGTGCGGCGGCATCCGGTAGACCCCCTCCCATACCTCGTCGTGCCCATCGAGGCCGAGGGCGCGGCGGCGCTCGATCAGCGCTACTACCTCGGCCGGGGGATCACGCAGTTCGATCGCCTTCACAGGTGGCATCCTCCTCGCTCGACTCGCCATCTGGGAGTTGTCCACAGTCCTACCGGTTCACGACCGGAGCACGGCCCCGGTCCGACGGCCGGCCTCGGTAATCGCCGCGTCCCTGGCAGCGAGCACCTCGACATCGGTGAGTGTCCGGTCGCCCGCCCGCAGCCGAAGGGTGTACGCCAGCGACCGGCGACCCTCGCCCGTCTGGGCTCCGGTGTAGACGTCGAACAGGTGCAGGGCCTCGAGCAGTTCGCCCGCACCTTCTCGCAGGGCGGCCTCCACCTCGGCCGCGGGCACGTCCCGACCAACGACCAGGGCGACGTCGACGCTCGCGGGAGGGAAGTGCGAGACGACCGGTGCCGGCTGCGGACCGGCCGCGGCCGCTGCGGAGACGAGCACGTCGAGATTGGCTTCGCCGGCGCAGGTGCGCGTCGGCAGGCCCAAGGCCACGCACACCCGGGGGTGGAGCTCGCCGGCGATGCCGACCCGGCCCCCGTCCAGCAGCAGCTCGGCGCTGCGACCGGGGTGGTAGGGGCCGGGCTGCAGGTCGGGACCCGCCTCGACGGCCCGGGGCCGCAAGGACAGCCCGAGGGCCGCGCCGAGCTCGACCAGCGCCCCGAGGGCGGCGTCCCACGACGCGGGGCCGCCGGCCAGGGCGACGCCGACGTGGCGTGGCTGCGGTGGAAGCGCTCCGTCCAGCGCGGCCCGCTGCGCGGCGGTGGGCGGCCCTTCGACCCCGGGGGTCGGAGCCGATCCACCCGGACCGACGAAGACGTGGCCGGTCTCGTAGACCGCGACGTCCACCAGCCCGCGGCTGACGTTGCGCGCGACAGCGGCGAGCAGGCCGGGCAGCAGGGTGGGACGCAGCAGCGCCTCCTGCGCCGACAGCGGGTTGAGCACCCGCGGCGGGTGCATGGCACCACCGAGGGCGTCGAGCGATTCGGGGCTGACGAAGGGTGGCAGGACCACTTCCACGAAGCCGCCGGCCGCGAGCATCCGCGAGGCCACCCGGCGCAGGCGCTGCTCGGCGGTCAGACCCCGACCGGCCGGGGCCGTCGGCAGCACCACCGGGATCGTGTCGTATCCCTCGAGCCGCAGGACCTCCTCGATCAGCTCGGCCCGACCGGTCAGGTCCGGGCGCCACGTCGGCGGGGTGACCTCGAGCGGGTCATCGCCGGCCACGGTGCAGCCCACGTCCTCGAGCCGGCGGCGGACGACCTGCGGCTCGTAGGCGCGTCCGGCCAGCCGTCCGGGCGCCGCCACGGGCAGGGCCAGGACCGGTTGGGGTGGGCGGGTGTCGACGTCGGTCACCGGCCCGGCCGTGGCGCCGGCGAGCTCGACCAGCAGGCGGACGGCCGCCTCCGCAGCCGCGGCGGCCAGCGCCGGGTCGACCCCGCGCTCGTAGCGGCGGCTCGCCTCCGACGGCAGCTTGTGCCGACGCGCCGTTCGGGCGATCGAGCGTGGCGCGAAGTGCGCTGACTCGATCAGCAGGGACCGCGTCGCGGCGGTGACCTCGGTCGGGCCGCCGCCCATCACCCCGGCCAAGGCGATCGGGCCGCTGTCGTCGGTGATCAGCAGGTCGCCGCGGTCGAGGGCCCGGTCCTGGCCGTCAAGGGTGACGAGGCGCTCCCCCGTCGCGGCCCGCCGGACGACGATCGCCCCCTGCAGCGCGTCGAGGTCGAACGCGTGCAGCGGCTGACCGAGCTCGAGCATCACCGCGTTGGTCACGTCGACCGCCAACGAGATCGGTCGCATGCCGGCCAGCGTCAGCCGGCGTTGCAGCCAGGCGGGACTCTGGGCCGCCGGGTCGACCCCCGTGACGACGCGCGCCACGTAGCGGTCGCACGCCTCGGGCGCGTCCACGCGTACGACAAAGGCGTCGGAGCCGGCGCTCGCAGACTCGGCCAGACCAGGATCGGAAAACGCGACTCCGAAGGCGGTGGCGGCCTCGCGGGCCACCCCGCGGACGGACAGCTGATAGCCACGGTCCGGCGTGACAGCGATGTCCAGCACCTCGTCGCGCAGGGCCAACAGCTCCACCACATCGGTGCCGAGGGGACTGTCCGACGGCAGGACCAGGATGCCGGACGGGTCGCCCGACAGGCCGAGCTCCGCCGCGGAGCAGATCATCCCGTCGGAGGTGTGGCCGTACGTCTGCCGCGTCGCGATCCGGAAGCCGCCGGGCAGCACGGCGCCCGGTGTCGCGAAGGCGACTCGATCCCCGGCGGTGAAGTTGACCGCGCCGCAGACCACGTCGTGGACCCGCGTGCCGGTCGTCACGTGACAGAACCGGATCGGCTTCTTGAAGCCGGTCAGCTCCTCGATGTCGAGGACCTCGCCGACGACGACACCGGAGATCTCGTGACCGACCCGGTGCACCTGCTCGACCTCGAGCCCAGCGCGTACGAGCGCCGCGGCGATGTCGCCGGCGGCCGCGGTCAGGTCGGGCACCAGCGTTCGCAGCCAGGAGACCGGGACCCGCATCTCAGGCCTCCGAACCGAGCGCGGAGGTGAAGCGCAGATCGCCCTCGTAGATGTCACGGATGTCGTGCAGGTCGTGCCGGAACATCAGCGTGCGGTCCAGGCCAACCCCGAAGGCGAAACCGCTGTAGCGCTCCGGGTCGATGCCGCAGGCCACGAGTACGGCGGGGTTGACCATGCCGCAGCCGCCCCACTCGATCCAGCCCTCGCTGGAGCAGACCCGGCAGGGCTCGCCGCCGGGCTGCGCGGAGGCGCCGCGGCAGGCGAAGCACTGCAGATCCATCTCGGCGGACGGCTCGGTGAAGGGGAAGTAGTTGGGGCGCAGGCGGGTCACTGTCCCCTGGCCGAACATCGCCGCGGCGAGGTGGTCCAGCGTCCCGCGCAGGTGGGCCATCGTGATGCCCTCGTCGACGCACAGCCCCTCGACCTGCGCGAACACCGGCGAGTGCGTGGCGTCGAGGGCGTCCGCGCGGTAGACCCGCCCCGGGCAGATGACGTAGATCGGCAGCTCCCGGTCGAGCATCGAGCGCACCTGCACCGGCGAGGTGTGGGTGCGCAGCACCAGGCCGCTGCCGGCCGGCTCGACGAACAGGGTGTCCTGCAGCTCCCGGGCGGGATGGTCCCCGCCGAAGTTCAGCGCGTCGAAGTTGAACCACTCGTGCTCGACCTCGGGTCCCTCGGCGACCTCCCAACCCATCGCGACGAACACGTCCGCGACGCGCTCGGAGATGGTCGTCAAGGGGTGCCGGGCGCCGCGTCGACGAGGCGGCAGAATGGTGACGTCGACCGCCTCCTCGAGCAGTACCCGCTGGTCCCGCTCCAGCTCGAGCGCCTGCTTGCGCTGCTCGAACGCCGCCTGCACGGCGGAGGCGGCGACGTTGACCCGCTTGCCGGCGTCGGCCTTCTCGATGCCGGGCAGACCGCCGATCGCCTTGCGCGCCCGGGCGACGGGTGAGCGGTCACCGATGTGGGCGGTACGCGTGGCGGCGAGCGCCTCGATCGACTGGGCCGCGATGAAGGCGGCGAGCGCCTGCTCGCGGGCGCGTTCGAGGGCTTCAGGGGCGAGCAGGTCGGGGCCGGACACGGTGCAGCAGCTCCAAGGTCGGGGTCGGCGTCATTGTCCCAGAGGGCGGTACCGGACAAGCCCGGGTGGCCGGTGCCGACCGCGGTCGGGGGCCCGGCTACAGGAAGGACGGCGTCCCGGCGGGCAGCACGAAGCGGAACTCCGCGCCGCCGCCGACTGCCCGGCCGACCGACACGCTGCCGCCGTGGGCCTCGACCAGGCCCTTGACGATGTAGAGCCCGAGACCGGTGCCGCCACGCTGGTCCCCCCGCCAGAAGCGGGTGAACACCCGCACCGCGGTGGCCTCCGCGATGCCCTCGCCCTCGTCCGCGACGGTGACCTCAGCGCCGTCGCCGTTCGGCCCGACGGCGACAGTGACGGTGCCTTCCCCGTGACGGACCGCGTTCTCCAGCAGGTTGCCCAGCACCTGCTGGAACTTGTCCGGGTCCACCCACATCTCCGGCAGCCCCGGACTCTCCTGCAGGACGAACCGGCTCTCCGGCTGGCCGGCGGCGACACACCCGGCGATGGCCTTGCGGATGGCCGCCGGGAGGTCGACGACCTGCCGGCGCATCTCCAGCCGGCCGGCGTCGATGCGGCTGACGTCCAACAGCTCGGTGATCAGCCGGGTGACCCGGTCCGCGTCGGCGTTGACCGTCTGCAGCATGAGCTTCTTCTGGTCGTCGTTGAAGCGGTCCCACTTCGCGAGCAGTGTGGCGGTGAAGCCCTTGACGCTGGTCAGCGGAGACCGCAGCTCGTGCGCGACCGTCGACACGAGGTTGGCGCGGGAACGCTCCAGCCGCTCCCGCGCGTGGGTGTCGCGCAGCGCCACGACGAGGCGGGACAGGGTCCGGTCGGCATCGCGGACATAGGAGGCGGTGACCATCAGATCGGCCCCGCCCTTCAACGTCAGCTGCCGCTCGGGCTGCCGGGTCCGGCTGCGCAGCCCGTCGTAGGGATCGGTGCAGGCCCACCAGTCGCGGCCCTGCTCGTCGACGAACGGCAGCACGTCCCGGAAGTCACACCCGAGCGCTGCGTCGGCGGTGGTGCCGAGCAGTCGGGCGCCGGCCGGGTTCAGCGCGACCACGCGCCCGTCCTCGCCCGCGACGACAACGCCGTCGGGGAGGTCGTCGTACGCCGACTTCTCGGACACTTCGCCGCTCCTCCCCGGTGGAACGCCACTGTACGGCGGCGAAGGCAGCCCTGTTATGAACTCCGCTGCGCCCGTGCCGAGGCATAGAGGCACACCGCGGCGGTCGCGGCGAGGTTGAGCGACTCCGCCCGTCCGAGCAGCGGGACCCGGACCGTGCGGTCGGCCAGAGCCAGCGCGGCGCTGGACAGGCCGTCGGCCTCGCTGCCGAACAGCCAGGCCGTCGGCCTCGCGAGCTCACCACCGTCCGCGAGCTCGTCGAGGTCGTCGGTGCCGGCGGCTGTCGTAGCGAGGACGCGGAGCCCCGCCGCGCGCAGGGCCTCGACGGACTCCTGCACCGTCGGCCCGTGCACCAGCGGCAGGTGCCACAGGCTGCCGGCAGTGGCGCGTACGCACTTGCCGCCGTGCGGATCGGTCGAGCCCTCGGTCAGCAGCACCGCGCCCGCGCCGGCCGCGTCGGCGGTGCGGATCACGGTGCCGGCGTTGCCCGGGTCGCTGACCGCCTCGAGCACCGCCACGAGTCCCGGCCGGTCCGCGAGCGCCGCCGCGAGGGGGACGTCGAGCAGGGCGGCGACACCAAGGACACCCTGCGGGGTCACGGTCTGGGCCATCGCCGCGAGGACGTCACGACCGACCACCGTCACCGGGCAGGGCGCTGCCGCGACGAGCTCCGGGTGATGATCAGCCTCGACGTAGAGCTCGAGCAGGGTCGGCAACGCTTCGCGTACCGCCTGCGGCCCTTCGACCACGAACCGGCCCGCAGCAAGCCGCGCCGACCGACGGGCCAGCCGGCGCACTGCCTGGACCCGGGGGGAACGGATCGAGGTCAGCACGACGGCGGACAACTAGGCGGCCTTGCCGGCCTTCTGGGCAGCCGGGCCGCCGGTGCCGTCCGTGGGCAGCGCGGCCCGGGCCACCTCGACGAGGGCGGCAAAGGCCGGCGGGTCGTTGACGGCGAGGTCGGCGAGCACCTTGCGGTCCACCTCGACGCCTGCTGCCTTGAGACCCTGGACCAGTCGGCTGTAGGTCATGTCGTTCTGCCGGGCGGCCGCGTTGATGCGGGTGATCCACAGCTGCCGGAAGTCGCCCTTCTTCTTCTTGCGGTCCCGGTACTCATAGGTCGCCGAGTGAAGCAGCTGCTCCTTGGCCTTGCGGTAGAGCCGGCTGCGCTGGCCGCGGTAGCCACTGGCCTTCTCGAGGATCTCGCGTCGCTTCTTGTGGGCGTTGACCGCCCTCTTCACGCGTGCCACGGGTGCACCTGTTCCTGTCGGAGGTCCCCCGTCGCCAACCGCGACGGGGGCAAGGGATGAGCGGGGCTAGCGGCCGAGCAGCTTCTTGACCCGCTGGCGGTCGGCCGGGGCGACCTCGACCTCGCCACTCAGTCGGCGGGTGAAGGTGCTCGGCTTGCGCTCGAGGTAGTGGCGCACCCCGGCCTGCTCGCGCATGATCTTGCCGCTGCCGGTCACCTTGAAGCGCTTCTTGGCGCCGCTGTGCGTCTTCTGCTTGGGCATGGCCTGCTCGTCCTGTCGGTCGGGTCGCGCATCGGAGGCGATTCTGAGGTGGCTCGGGTCAGCTGGCTTCCGGAGCGCTCTGGCTGGCTGGTAGGTCCTTGGCGGCCTTCTTGAGGTCTGCGGCGTTGCGGTGCGGAGCCAGAACCATGATCATGTTGCGCCCGTCCTGCTTGGGCGCCGCCTCCACGAAACCGAGCTCCGCGACGTCCTCGCCGAGCCGGGTGAGCAGGCGGTAGCCGAGCTCGGGACGTGACTGCTCACGTCCGCGGAACATGATCGTGATCTTGACCTTGTCGCCCGCCTTGAGGAAGCGAACGACGTGCCCCTTCTTGGTCTGGTAATCGTGCGGGTCGATCTTGGGCCGGAGCTTCATCTCCTTGATGACGGTGAGGACCTGGTTCTTGCGACTCTCACGCGCCTTCTGTGCGGTCTCGTACTTGTACTTGCCGTAATCCATGAGCTTGCAGACCGGCGGCCGGGCCATCGGTGCGACCTCGACGAGGTCGAGGTCGCTGTCCTGGGCCAGCCGGATGGCTTCGCCGATCGCGACGATGCCGACCTGCTCGCCGTTGGGTCCGACCAGACGCACCTCGGGGACGCGGATCCGGTCGTTGATGCGGGGTTCAGCGCTGATGGGGCCTCCTCGTGAGGGCAACGGTGGGCGCGGTCCGGTGCCCTCGTGAGCCCCCACACGGAAAGGGGCCCCGCGCTCTGCGCAGGGCCCACCACAGGTCCGCGGCACCCGAGGGGGCGCGCGGACCACGACACCCTCCGCACAGCACGCCGGAGGGCGTCGACCGGACCCGGATGCCTCGCGGCTTCTCGGGTGGGAGGTGGGAACCTCCGCTTGCGCGGCTCCTGGCAAGAGAAGACAGCAGGGAGCCGGGTCGCCCTGCCAGAGTAGCAGGATGGATCCAGACGCTCTCGACGCTGCCCGCGACCTTGCCGAGGTGCCGGCCGCGGAGGTCATCGCCGCTGCCGCCGTCCACCTCATGAGCGCAGCGGCGGTCAAGTGCGGCCTGGACGAGTCCGGTCCCGGCGCACTCGACCTGGACGAGGCACGCAAGCTGATCACTGCCCTCGCCGGCCTCGTCACCGCTGCCCGTCCCGACCTCGGGGTGCACGCGGCGCCGCTGCGCGACGGGCTGCAGTCCCTGCAGCGCGCGTTCCGCGAGGCCTCGCCGCTGCCGGACGAGCCGGGCGGGGGTCCGGGCGAGACGCTCACCGGTCGCGTCTGAGCTTGCCCCTTCGCCGGCCGCGGAGATTCAGCGGTACGGGCAGGCCCGGCCCCTCGGCCCCCACCAGTGCGACGTCCAACCCTGCGGCGGGCAGCGCCCCGCCGAGCCGTGGCAGCAGCCGGGCCGTCAGGGCGGCAAATCCGGCGGCGTCCAGAGGATGCACCGGAACCAGTCCGACCACGGGGCCGTCCGGCCCCTCGAGCAGGCGCGCCGCGCGTACCGGCTCTGGCTCCAGTGCCTGGGCGAGGGCGGCGAGCAGAACCGGGTCCGCCCGGTCGGGGTGGCTGAGGGTGGCGGTGGTGCGGCGCGAGGACAGCGACGTGCCGGCGATGGGCACCCGCCCGGCCGCGAGGTCGTCGAGCGCCGCACCGGTGACGACGAACGCCGCCCCCGGAGGGTCGAGCAGGACCGCGACGGCGCCGTCCGCGACGGCGGCGGTGGCGGCGGCAGGACCGGACAGCGCCTTGGGGCGGGCCCCGGGGCGGAAGCGCACGACGGCCTCGACGTCGAGGAAGGCCGGCAGGGCACGACCACCGGCGCTGCCGGTCAGGGTGAGCACCGCCATCTGCGCGCCAGACCCGGCAGCGGCAGTCGCCGTGATGGCGGCGAACACCCGGGCGCCGGCGAGAGCGGCGTAGACCTCGGCGGCGGTGGCGGCGTCGGGCCGGCCGGTCCAGCCGGCGAGCGCAGCGGCGAGTCGCCCGTCGGCGAGGCCGGTGTCGCTCATCCGCCGGACGCAGACGCCGCGCCACCTGGCCCGCCCCCTCGCCACAAGATCATCAGGGGGTTGCCGTCCGACACGCCGGGCGTGTCTGACGGAAAGATCCTGATGATCATGCCGGGCGGGGTGGCGGCGGGGGTGGCGGCGGGGGTGGCGGCGGGGGTGGCGGTGAAGGGGGCGGCGGGGATGCAGGCGGTGACGGCGGTGACGGCGGGGACGCAGGCGGGGATGTCGGTCGCGGTGGCGGCCGCCGGCTGGCCTCGAGCAGGGCCCGCAGGTCCAGCACGGCCTGCACTGCGCTCTCGCCGTCGCCGGACTGCACGGCCAGCAGGGACACCACGTCGTCGTCGTGCAGGTCGAGCGTGGCCCACGCAGCACCGTCGTCGAGGCACACCGCCCGGACGACCTGCCACGGCAGGACCTTCTCGCCGAGCACGCTGCGCACCCGGATGCCGTCCGCGTCAGCCTCGACCCGAGCACGGGTGAAGCTGAGCGCCGCGAGGGCGAGCAGCACGCCCAACCCGAAGAAGGCCACCTGGTCGGCCACCTGGAACTGGGCGGGTCCGGCCGGGCCCGAACCCAGGGCGACGGCGAGGACGGCGAACAGCGCGAGCAGGCCGACGGCGATCCCCCAGCAGACGCGGCTGAGCACCCGGGGACGGACGATGACGCGATCGGGCGCGCTCACGTCTTGGCCGCCCGACCGCTGAGCGCGACAGCCCCGAAGGTGAGCCCGACCGCGACCACGGTGACGACGTCGACGGGCCGGCCGGAGACCGGCGCCGCGAGGTCGAGCAGCAGCGCGGCGCCGAGCTGCCCGGCGATGATGGCGAGCCCGAGGCGCAGGACGCCGAGGCGCCGCACGACCATCGCAGCCACCGCCACGAAGACGGCGCCGAAGGGACCGCCCAGGTAGAGCCACCACCGGTCGGCCCCCGGCCACTGACCGACGTCCAACCCGCCGACGGCCGCGGCGTGGATCACGACGCCCAGCCCGAGGGCGAGCGAGCCCACCGCGAAGTTGACCAGCGTGGCCACCCCCGCGTCGCCGGTGAGCCGGCGTACCTGCCCGTTCAGGGCCTGCGACACCGCGACCAGGAGCCCGGCAACCACGACGAGCAGCAGCAACAGCGGGCTCGCGGACCGGACCCCCTCCCCCAGCACGCTGATCCCCACGGCCACCAGGCAGACCGCGGCACCGAGCAGCCGAGGCGGGGTCAGGGGATGGCTGCCGCCAGGGCCCAGACCGAGCCGGTCGACGGCCAGCCCACCACCGGTCTGGCCGGCCACCACCCCGACGGTCAGCAGGGCGACGCCGACCTCGGGTGCCGCAGCGGCCCCGATCGCCACGAAGCTCGCCCCACCGAGACCGCCGAGCAGTTGATGCCGCGGCACCCCGCGGAGCAGCCCGACAGCACGGCGCGCGGCCGGGCGGGCGAGCACGACGACGAGCACGGTGACCAGCCCCGTCGAGAACGAGACCAGCGCCGTGAGCAAGGCATCGCCGAGCGCAATCTTCAGCTCGCCGTTGACCCGGGACTGCAGCGCGATCAGGACTCCTCCCGCGACAGCGGCAGCCAACGGCAGCGTGGAGGGCGCGCTCTTGACATCAGCGGCCGGCGCCGCCACTACTCGACGATCTTGGAGATCGGGAGCTCGAGGATGTCGCAGGCACCGGCTGACTTCAGGGCCGGGATCAGCGTGTTGACGCCCTTCTTCGGCACCACCGTCTCGAGCGCCCGCATGTCCTTCGCGGCCAGCGTCATGACGGTCGGAGAGGCCATCGCCGGCAGCACGGCGAGCACTGCCTCGAGCTGGTCGGCCGCGACGTTGAGCTTGAGCAGCACATGTCCGCGCGCCCGCAACGCCCCCTGCAGCAAGACGACCAGATCCTCCATGGCGGCGCGCTTGGTCTCGTCCTCGTACGCCTCGCGGTTGGCGATCAGCTCGGTCCGGCTGGTGAGCAGGGTGGCAAGGATGCGCAGGCCGGCCTTGCGCAGCGAGGAGCCGGTCTCGGTCAGGTCGACGATCGCGTCGACGATGTCGGGGATCTTGGCTTCGGTCGCACCGTGTGAGGTGAACACCTTGGCCTTCACGCCATGGTCGGCCAGATAGCGGCGGGTGGTCTCCGGCATCTCGGTGGAGATGCGCACACCGTCCGGCAGATCCGAGACCTGCTGCCATGGAGATTCTTTCGGCACGGCCAGCACGACGCTGACGAGCGCCTCGCCAGCCCGTCCACCACCGATCTCCCCGAGGCTCACCACATCGGCGCCGGTCTCGGTGATCCAGTCCCGCCCGCTGATGCCGAGGTCGAAGATGCCCTGCTCGACGTAGGTGGGGATCTCCTGCGGTCGCAGGAAGCGCACCTTGGCGATCCGCGGGTCGTCAACGCGCGCGTGGTAGTCGCGGTCCCCGCCACGCAGGACCTGCAGGTCCGCGGCCAGGAACAGCTCGAGGACCTGCTTCTCCAGACTGCCCTTCGGCAGGACGATCGCGAGCACGGGGTGCCTCTCAGGTCAGGGTGCGGAGGGCGACGAGGGTGGCCGCCGCGTCCAGAGCGGCGAGCACGGCGTCCCTGCCCTTGTCTTCGGTGGAGCCGGGCAACCCGGAGCGCGCTTGCGCCTGCTCCTCGGTGTCACAGGTCAGCACTCCGTTACCGACTGGCTTGCCGCTGTCCAGCGCCACCCGGGTCAGACCGTACGTCACCGCGTCGCACACGTAGTCGAAGTGCGGGGTGCCGCCGCGCACGACGAGCCCGAGGGCCGCGACGGCGTCGTGGGTCGCGGCGAGCGCCTGCGCGACCACCGGCAGCTCGACGGCGCCGGACACCCGCACCACCGTCGGCTCGTCGATCCCGCACTCCTTCGCGGTGCGGACCGCGGAATCCAGCAGCGCCGCCACGATCTGCTCGTGCCACCGGGTGGCGACGATCGCCAGCGACAGGCCGCGTCCGTCGACGGATCGCGCGCCCGGCGCGCCTTGCCCGCTCACGGTTCGAGCCCGTCGGCGGTGGCTTCGGTCGCCTCGTCCTCGAAGGCGGCCAGGCCCGGCAGCTCATGGCCCATGCGATCACGCTTGGTACGCAGGTAGCGCAGATTCTCGGGGTTGGCGTGCACCGGCAGCGGGACCCGCCCGACGATCTCCAGGCCGTATCCCTCGAGCCCGGCTCGCTTGGTCGGGTTGTTGCTGAGCAGCCGCATGCTGCGTACACCGAGGTCGACCAGGATCTGCGCCCCGGTGCCGTAGTCGCGGGCGTCGGAGGGAAGGCCGAGCTCGAGGTTGGCATCGACGGTGTCCGAACCGTCGTCCTGCAGCTGGTAGGCCTGCAGCTTGTGCATCAGGCCTATCCCCCGACCCTCGTGGCCGCGCACGTAGAGCACCACCCCACGGCCGGCCGCGTTGACCGCCGCCAGAGCCGCATCGAGCTGCGGCCCGCAGTCGCAACGGTGGGAGGCGAAGACGTCGCCGGTCAGGCACTCGGAGTGCACTCGTACGAGAACGTCCTGCCCGTCGCCGATCTCACCCTTGACCAGGGCGATGTGCTCGGTGTGGTCGAGCACCGAGCGAAAGCCGACCGCCTTGAACTCGCCGTGCTTGGTGGGAATCCGGGCAGCGGCGATCCGCTCGACCTGCTTCTCGGTGCGCCGCCGCCAGGCGATGAGGTCGGCGATCGAGACGAGCGCGAGGCCGTGCTCGTCGGCAAAGATCTTCAACTCCTCGAGCCGGGCCATCCCGTGGTCGTCCTTCTGGCTGACCACCTCGCAGATCACGCCGACCGGGCGCAGGCCCGCGAGCCGGCACAGGTCGACGGCCGCCTCGGTGTGGCCGGCCCGGCGCAGCACGCCGCCGTCCAGCGCCCGCAACGGGTTGACGTGGCCGGGACGGGTCAGGTCGTACGGCCCGGTGGTCGGGTCGGCGAGGACGCGGACGGTATGGGCACGGTCGCCGGCCGAGATCCCGGTCGTCACGCCCTCGCGGGCATCGACGGTCACGGTGTAGGCGGTGCGCATCCGCTCCTGGTTGCTGCTCACCATGAGCGGCAGCTCGAGCCGGTCGAGATCGGCCTCGGTCATCGGCGCGCAGACGTAGCCCGACGACCAGCGGATCATGAACGCCATCAGCTCCGGGGTGGCGAGCTCGGCGGCGAAGATGAGATCGCCCTCGTTCTCGCGGTCCTCGTCGTCGACGACGACCACGGCCTTGCCGGCGGCGATGTCGGCGACGGCCCGCCCGATGCTGTCGAGCGGACGCGGCGGTGGGCGGTCCACCGTCGCGTCGGGGGCGGTCATGCGCTCTCCTTGTCGGCCTGCAACAGCTTCTCGACGTGCTTGGCGAGGATGTCGACCTCGAGGTTCACCGGGTCGCCGGGCACCTTCGAGCCCAGCGTCGTACGGCCGAGGGTGGTCGGGATGAGGCTGATCTCGAACCGGTCCGGCCCCACGGCGCTCACCGTGAGCGAGATGCCGTCCACGGTGATCGACCCCTTGTGGACAACGTACCGGCCGAGATCACTCGGCAGCGAGACCGTGACCACCGTCCAGTGCTCTGCCGGGCGCACTTCGAGCAGCCGGCCAGTGCCGTCGACATGGCCCAGCACGACATGGCCACCGAGGCGGCCGGTGACGCGTACCGCCCGTTCGAGGTTGACCGGGCTGCCCGCGGTCAGGGCGCCGAGGCAGGAGCGGCGCAGCGTCTCGGCCATGACGTCGGCGGTGAAGGCGCCGTTCTCGCTGGTGACGACAGTGAGGCAGACGCCGTTGACGGCGATCGAATCGCCGACCGCGGCGTCCGAGGTGACGAGCGGGCCGCGGACGTGCAGCCGGGACGCCTGCCCGAGATCCTCGACTGCGACGACCTCGCCGAGCTCCTCGACGATGCCGGTGAACACTTCGCTCCTCCTGGTCCCGACGTCAGGCGCACGTCGTCACCGATGCGCATCGGCTCGTCCACTCGCAACCGGTGTACGGCGCTGATCGTTCCCACACCGGCGGCCGCGAGCCTCGTTGCGCTACAGCTGCAGGTGCAGCCGGAGCGCCTCGTCCAGCTCGGCCATGATCTGCGCCGGCAGGTGTCCGACGACAGGGCCCACCCGTTCGAGGGCCACGGACCGCACCTGCTCCGCGTGAGCCTTCGAGTCGACGCGCAGACCTGTCGTGTGAGCCAGCAGCAGCGTCTGGAACGGGAAGATCCGCGCGACGGTGCTCGTCACCGGCACGACGGTCACGACGCCCCGTCCCGAACGGCTGGCAGAGGTGTTGGCGTGGTTGTTGCTCACGATGACGGCCGGGCGGCGGTTGTCCGCCTCGCTTCCGCGCGCGGGCTCGAGGTCAGTCAACCGGACCTCACCGCGCAGCATCGGTCAGCCCGTCACCAGCCGTCCCCTCCCATGCGGACTGCTCACCCGCTGACTCCCACTCGTCCCACGCGTCGGCGTAGTCGTGCTCGAGGTTGGGACGACGAAGAAGTCGGATCGCGTGCTGTAGCGCCGCAGAGCGAGACCCCAGCCCAGACGCCTGGACGAACTCATCGAGCACGGCAACGTCTTCGTCCCGCAGGCTCACGCTCAACTTCACCACTGGATGCTACTTCGATGCTACCGCCGTAGCAAACCCGAGGGTGGACCCCCTTGACCTCGGCGCCCGGAGCACCGCCATCACACCGGTCAGTCCGGCAAGGGGTAGGCGGCCGCCAGCGACGGGTAGTAGTCATCCCACGCGTCGGGCACGGGCGCGTCGGCAATCGTTGCACCGAGCCGGTCGAGGTAGTAGTGCCAGCCGGGGCCGACGCTGCTGGCGTCGTAGGGCTCAGCCAGGCGCTGGGTGAACACCAGCGTGGTCACGTTGTCCTGGGCCCGCAGCACCGCGGACAACCGCCAGATGCCGTCGGGGCTGGGCAGCTCGACGACGAGCCGGGTGGGCGGCTCGCACTCCAGGATCGTCACGGTGGTGGGAGTTGCCCCCTCGTCCTCGGTCATGACCACCTCGACCCTCCCGGTCGTGGGGTCGCCGGAGACGGAGCCGAGCCAGCGGGCCACGCGCTCCGGACTCGTGAGCGCCGACCAGACCGCGTCAATGGCCTCGTCGTAGGCGCGCACGAATTCCAGGAGCATCCCGTCCTGGTCGCGCAGCACCTGCCCGAGCGGGGTGGTGACGGTCACGGGGTCCTCCTGTTCCGACGTCCCCGTCGGATCTCGGTGTCGAGGGCGTCCAGGCGCTGCGCCCAGGATCGCCGGTAGGGCTCCAGCCAGGCATCGAGCTCGGCCAGCGGCCGAGCGTCGAGGGCGTACACGCGCCGCTGTCCATCGACCCGTGAGCTCACCAGCCCGACCTCACGCAGCACTCGCAGATGCCGGCTCACCGCAGGGCGGCTGACGGCGAATTGCTGGGCAAGCTCACCCGCAGCGACCTCGCCCTCCTCCCTCAGCAGCTCCAGGATTCGCCGCCGGGTCGGGTCAGCGAGGGCAGTCAAGGCTTCCACCCAAGATGTGTAACACGTGAGTTACACATCGAGCAAGTTGCCCGCGCGGTCCGGCGCAGTTGGAGGGAAGCCAGACGACGCCCTCTGCGTCGGGTCTATCGGACCAGCGCGTTGACTCGCGGCCGCCCGGTGGTCCAGCCTGCTGGGTGGAGGTCCATGTGGTTGCAGCGCGGGGGGACACGTTGAGTGCGCGACGTCAGGCGCCTCCCACGGATCGGAAGCGACATCGCACTGCCCGGTCGACGGCGGTCGCCACACTGGTGTCGCTGCTGGCGATCGCATGCGGAGGGGGAACGGAGTCCACCGTACTGCCGCCCGCAGTGCGTAACGGTCAGCTCACCGTCGACGGCACGCTCCGTACGTACCGCGTCTTCGTCCCGCCGACACTGGACCGCAGCCAGCCCACCCCGCTTGTCCTGGTCCTCCATGGCGGTGCCAACACTGCCCAGGACGCCGTTCAGATCACCGGTTTTGACAAGCAGGCGTCGATCGGTGAGTTCATCGTCGCCTACCCCGAAGGCACCCGGACGGAATGGAACGCCGGGCGCTGTTGCGGGTCGGCGCCGAGTCGGAATCCCGACGACGTGGGGTTCTTGACCCAGCTGATCGACCGGCTGCAGAGCGACTACCCCATCGACCCGGCACGGGTCTTCGTGACCGGCGTGTCGAACGGGGCGATGATGGCCTACCGCTTCGCCTGCGAGCGGGCCGATCGGGTGAGCGCCGTGGCTTCGGTGGCCGGCGCGGTCCGCGTCGATGCCTGTCAGCCGTCCCGGCCGGTGTCGGTACTGGAGATCCACGGTACCGAGGATCCGCTGTTGCCCTACGAGGGCGGCGTCCCCGACGCCGTCGAAGCAGCTGGTGCGTCCTACCCCTCGACTCCCGCCATGATCCAGCGCTGGACCGAGATCGACGATTGCCCACCGCCGTTACGTCCAGAGATTGCCGGACCTGTGACGACCGATTCGTGGGAGGGATGCGCCAACGGCACGACGGTCAAGCTGATCACGGTGCGGGGCGGTGGCCACCTGTGGTTCGCGCCCGGTCTCGGCCCGGCCAATGGAGCACTCGACGCCACCAGCGTGATCTGGCGATTCTTCAGCGAGGCCGCCTGACCGGAGGCCGTCCCGGCGACCCGAAGAGCGCACCAGCGGACCCCAGGGATAGCGCTCCAAGAAGCGAACCCATTCCGAGGTTTCGGGTCGCCACTTCTTAGACCTCCTGGACCGACCGTGACAGCAGGCAGAACTCGTTGCCTTCGGGGTCCGCAAGGACGACCCAGCTGGAGTCTGGCCCCTGCCCGACATCCGTGCGACGGGCACCCAGGGCGAGCAGCCGATCGAGCTCGTCGCCGGTGGCCAGGCCGTCCGCGCGCAGGTCGAGGTGGAGGCGGTTCTTGACGACCTTGCCCTCCGGCACGGCGAGCACGTCCACCAGCCGTGGTTCCACGGCGTCGATGGCGATGACGGCGATGCGGCTACTCATCTGTTCTCCTCGCCCACGCCTCAGCTCCTCCGAGGTCGCAGCGTCAGGCGCACGTCGTCGCCGATGCGCATCACCTCGTCCAAGCGCAACCGGTGTACGGCACTGATCGTGCCCACGCCGGCCACTGCCAGGGCGGGCGAGCCCTCACCCAGCAGGGCCGGCGCGACGTAGCCGACGACCCGGTCGACCAGGCCGGCGGCCACGAAGGCGCCGGCCAGGGTCGGCCCGCCCTCCACCAGCACGCTGACGACATCGTGCCGTCCGCCG
>JBBSKF010000076.1:0-16899 GCA_038256525.1 Mycobacteriales bacterium
GCACATCGAGGAGGCGGGCATCCACTCCGGGGACTCGGCGTGCGCGCTGCCGCCGGTGACGCTGGGCCGGTCGGACCTCGACCGCATCCGCAGCTCGACGCTGGGCATCGCTGCGGGGGTCGGTGTGCGCGGTCTGCTCAATGTGCAGTACGCCCTGAAGGACGACGTGCTCTATGTGCTCGAGGCCAATCCGCGGGCGAGCCGGACGGTGCCGTTCGTCAGCAAGGCCACTGCCGTCCCGGTCGCCAAGGCCGCCGCCCGGATCATGCTGGGCGCCACGATCGAGCGCCTTCGCGCCGAGGGGCTGCTGCCCGCCACCGGTGACGGCGGCACCCTGCCCGACGACTGCCCGATCTCGGTCAAGGAGGCGGTGCTGCCGTTCGGCCGTTTCCGCACCGCGACCGGCGAGGGCGTCGACACCGTGCTCGGGCCGGAGATGAAGTCGACCGGCGAGGTGATGGGGATCGACGCGGTGTTCGGCACCGCCTACGCCAAGAGCCAAGCCGCGGCGTACGGCGAACTGCCCACCAAGGGGCGGGTCTTCGTCAGCGTCGCGAACCGCGACAAGCGGGCCATGATCTTCCCGGTCAAGCGGCTGGCCGACCTGGGATTCGAGGTTCTCGCGACCGAGGGCACGGCGGAGGTGCTACGGCGCAACGGCGTACGCGCCACTGTCGTCGGCAAGCACTCTCACGGCAAGGGCGACGACGTCGTGCCCCGGATCCTCGCCGGCGAGGTGGATCTCATCCTCAACACGCCGTTCGGGGTCGGCGCGCGCAAGGACGGCTACGAGATCCGGACGGCGGCTGTCGCGCGCGGCATCCCGTGCATCACCACCATCCAGGGCGCGGCGGCCTGCGTGCAGGGCATCGAGGCGCTGGTGCGCGGGGACATCGGCGTGACCTCGCTGCAGGAGCACCACCAGCGGCTGCGCGCGTCCGCCGCCGGCCGACCGGGAGATCGCTGATGCCGGTGCAGGTGCTCGGCGACGTGCTGTCGGTCAAACGGGTCGGCGCCTACCAGTCCATGACCGTGATCGCGCCGGGGATCGCCGAGCTGGCCCGGCCCGGCCACTTCGTCGCCGTCCAGGTCGGCGGCCCGGAGTCGAGCATGCTCCTGCGCCGGGCCTTTGCCATCTACGACGTGAAGGACCGCGGCGTCTACGGCGGGACAGTCGAGTTCGTCTTCGCGGTGCACGGCAAGGGCACCGCCTGGCTGTCGGCCCGGCGGCCGCAGGACAAGCTCGACATCGTCGGTCCGCTGGGCAAGCCGTTCCGACTGCCGACCACCGGCGTGAACACCACGCTGGTCGGGGGCGGGTACGGCAGTGCGCCGCTGCTGCCGCTCGCCGCCGCCCTGCGGGAGCGCAGCTGCCGGGTCGACATGGTGCTCGGAGCGGGCAGCGCCGACCGGCTGTTCGGCTTGCTCGAAGCCAAGCGGATGGCGGCCTCGATCGCGGTGACGACCGACGACGGCTCTGTCGGGACTGCTGGCCGGGTCAGCGACGTGCTGCCCGGCGTGCTCGACAAGCACAAGACCGATGTCGTCTACGCGTGCGGGCCGATGCCCATGCTGCGCGCCGTCGCGGCGCTCTGCGCCGAGCGCGGCATCCCCTGCCAGGTGGCGGTCGAGGAGTCGATGGCCTGCGGTATCGGGGTCTGCATGACCTGCGTGCTGCCGGTCATCGGCGACGACGGCCGGACCCGGATGGCGCGGTCGTGCGTCGAGGGGCCGGTCTTCCTCGCCGACCGGGTCCGGTGGGACGACGTCGGCACGGTCCCGCAGGACACCGTCGGCGCCCTGGCTCGTCCGTGACGGACCTGACGACGGTGCTTGCCGGGGTCCGGTTCCCCAACCCCGTGTTCACCGCGTCCGGCTGCGCCGCCGCGGGGCAGGAGCTCGACCAGTTCTTCGACGTCACCGCGCTCGGAGGGATCGTCACGAAGTCGATCATGCTGGAGCCACGCGCCGGCAGAGCGACCCCGCGGATGGCGGAAACGCCTAGTGGGATGCTCAACTCGATCGGCCTGCAGGGTCCGGGCATCGACGTGTTCCTGGACAGGGACCTCGCCTGGCTCTGTGAGCGCGGGGCCCGGGCGGTCGTGTCGATCGCCGGCGGGTGCGTCGCGGACTACGCACACCTCGCGGCCCGCCTTCGCGACCGACCGGGGCTCACCATGGTCGAGGTGAACATCTCCTGCCCGAACGTCGAGGACCGCGGGCAGGTGTTCGCCTGCGACCCGCAGGCCGCCTCGGGAGTGGTCAGCGCCGTACGCCGCAACACCGCGCCCGACATCCCGGTGTTCGCCAAGCTCTCACCCGACGTCACCGACATCGCATCGATCGCCCGGGCCTGCGTCGACGCCGGGGCCGACGGGCTGTCGGTCATCAACACCCTGCTGGGCATGGTGATCGACACGACGACGATGCGTCCGGCCCTCGCGGGTGTGACCGGCGGGCTCTCCGGCCCGGCGATCCGGCCGGTTGCGGTGCGTTGCGTCTGGCAGGTGCACCAGGCGCTGCCGGACGTGCCCATCCTCGGCATGGGCGGGATCCGCTCCGGCCTTGACGCCCTGCAGTTCCTGCTCGCCGGTGCGAGCGCCGTCAGTGTCGGCACGACGGTCTTCGGCGACCCATCCGCGCCGGTCCGGGTGCTCGCGGAGCTCGAGCAGGCGCTGTCCGACCGGGGCGTCGAGCACGTCCGCGACGTCATCGGCCTCGCCCACACCGCTGCGGGACACCTCGTCCCGGAGGGTCCCGACCCGGTCGGCGACGAGCCGGCCGCAGAGATGGAGAAGCCATGAAGGCCCCGATCGCCGTCGCGCTCGACGCGCCGGACGCCGAGACCGCTGCCCGCTGGGCGCAGGCCGTCACCCCCTACGTCGCGGTCGTCAAGATCGGTCTGGAGCTGTTCTGCCGGGCCGGGCCCGCCATCACCACGAGCGTGCGCGGCGCGTCCGGGGTGGAGCTGTTCCTGGACCTCAAGCTCCACGACATCCCCAACACCGTCGCCGGCGCCGCCCGGGCCGTGGCCAAGCTCGAGCCGCGCTACCTCACCGTGCATGCCGGTGGTGGCGCCGACATGGTGCGGGCGGCCGTGGACGCGGCCGACGGTGTGACGATCGCGGCGGTGACCGTGCTGACCTCGATGGACGACCGGGCCATGGACGCCGTCGGGATGGCCGGTCCGGTGCTCGATGTCGTCCGCCGGCTGGCCACCCTCGCCGTCGGCGCCGGCGCCGGCGCGCTGGTCTGCTCGCCCCGGGAGGTCGCCGCCGTCCGTGCCGAGGTCGGTCCCGGCATCGTTCTCATCACCCCGGGGGTACGGCCGGCCGGGGCCGACGCGCAGGACCAGGCCCGGGTGGCGACCCCGGAGCAGGCGCTCGCCGACGGGGCTGATCTGCTGGTGATCGGCCGTCCGATCACCGGCGCGGCCGACCCCGGCGCAGCCGCCGCCCGCATCGCCGCCGACCTGCTGCCCGCCTGAGCTCAGGCCCGCACCGGCCGACGGGGGGGGTCCCGTTGCCCGGGAGGTGCCCGCGCCGCTAGGTTCCGTGCACGATCCGGCAACTCCCCAATGAGGTGAACCGCGTGGCGCTGCCGTCCCTCACCCCCGAGCAGCGCGCTGCCGCCCTGGAGAAGGCAGCTGCGGTGCGAAAGCAGCGGGCAGCGCTCAAGGTGCGGCTGAAGTCCAGCGGCACGACCCTTCACGACGTTCTCGCCGACGGCGCGAAGGACGAGGTCATCGGCAAGATGAAGGTTGTCGCAGTGCTGGAGGCGATGCCCGGCGTGGGCAAGGTCCGGGCACAGAAGATCATGGAGCGATTGGAGATCTCGCCGTCCCGGCGGATCCGCGGACTGGGGACCAAGCAGCGCAAGGCTCTGGTCGAGGAGTTCGGCGGCTCTTGACCGCAGCGGCCGGCCGCCTGACGGTCCTGTCGGGTCCGTCCGGCGTGGGCAAGGGCAGCGTCGTCGCGCTCGTCCGCAGGCGTCACCCGCAGGTCTGGCTGTCGGTGAGCGTCACCACCCGGGCGCCGCGTCCCGGCGAGGTCGATGGGGTCGAGTACCACTTCGTGGACCAGACCGAGTTCGCGCGCATGGTCTCGGCCGACGAGCTGCTGGAGCACGCCTCGTACGCCGGGAACCGCTACGGCACGCCGCGTCGCCCGGTGCAGGACCGGCTGGCCGCCGGCACCCCCGCCCTGCTCGAGATCGAGTTGCAGGGCGCCCGCCAGGTGCGGGCGAAGATGCCTGAGGCGCAGCTGGTCCTGCTCGTCCCGCCGTCCTTCGACGAGCTCGCCCGCCGGCTGACCGGGCGGGGGACCGAGAACTCCGGGCGGGTGCACCGCCGGCTGGACCGGGCCCGGATCGAGCTGGCCGCCGAGGAAGAGTTCGACGTCGTCATCGTCAACGACGAGCTCGAACGGGCCGCGGACCGGCTGGTAGCCTTGATGCAGATCCCCCTGTAATTCTTCCTCTGGAGTGCACTGTGTCCGGAACTGTCGCCAACCCGATCGGCATCACCAACCCCCCGATCGACGAGCTGCTGGCTGCGACCGATTCCAAGTACAGCCTGGTCATCTACGCCGCCAAGCGGGCCCGCCAGATCAACGCCTACTACTCGCAGCTGGGCGAGGGCCTGTTGGAATACGTCGGGCCGTTGGTGGAGACCGGCGTCCAGGAAAAGCCGCTGTCGATCGCGCTGCGGGAGATCAACGGCGGGCTGCTCACGCACGAGCAGGTCGCCGACCCCGTCGTCTAGCCCCATGTCCCCCTTGCTGGTGGCCGCCCGATGAACGAGCGGCCCGGCGTCGTGCTCGGCGTCGCGGGCGGGATCGCGGCGTACAAAGCTGTCGAGCTGTTGCGGCAGCTGACCGAGAGCGATCACGACGTCACGGTCGTGCCCACGTCGGCCGCGTTGCGATTCGTCGGGGCGCCGACCTGGGCGGCCCTGTCCGGGCGGCCGGTGGCCGACGACCTGTGGGCACAGGTCCACGAGGTGCCCCACGTGCGGCTCGGCCAGTGCGCCGATCTCGTCGTCGTCGCCCCGGCCACCGCCGACTTGCTGGCCCGTGCGGCCGCCGGCCTGGCCGACGACCTGCTGACAGCCATCCTGCTGACGGCCCGTTGCCCGGTCCTGCTCGCCCCCGCGATGCACACCGAGATGTGGGAGCACCCTGCGACGCGGGCGAACGTCGCGTTGCTGCGCGAGCGGGGCGTGCTGGTCCTCGAGCCCGCCGATGGCCGGCTCACCGGTGCCGACAGCGGCAAGGGCCGACTTCCCGAGCCGAACGAGATCGCTGCGCTGTGCCGCAGCCTGCTCGCCGGGACGCCCCAGGACCTGGCCGGCCGGCGGGTGGTCGTCTCCGCCGGCGGGACCCGGGAGCACCTCGACCCGGTGCGTTTCCTGGGCAACCGCTCCTCGGGCAAGCAGGGCTTCGCGCTGGCCCGCGCGGCGGCCGCACGCGGAGCCGAGGTGGTGCTGGTCAGCGCCGCGGCCCTGCCGGACCCGGCCGGCGTCACGGTCGTCCACGTCACCAGCGCCCTCGAGCTGCGGGACGCCGTGCTCGCCGAGGCCAAGGGGGCCGACGCCATCGTGATGGCCGCGGCCGTGGCCGACTACCGCCCCGCGAAGCGCCTGGTCACCAAACGCAAGAAGACCGCGATGCTGACGGTCGAGCTGGTGCAGAACCCCGATGTGCTGGTCGAGCTGGTCGCGAGTCGGACCACGGGCCAGGTGCTCGTCGGGTTCGCCGCCGAGACAGGCGACGGCGACGGCGACGTGCTCACCCATGCGCGCGCCAAGCTCGCCGCGAAGGGCTGCGACCTGCTCGTGGTCAACGAGGTAGGCGAGGCTGGGCACCCGACCGGTTTCGAGGGCGACCGCAACGCCGCCACCGTCCTGTCGAGCGACGGCGCCTCGTACGACATCCCGCTGGGCTCCAAGGACGCCCTCGCCCATCGGGTCTGGGATCTCGTCGCGACACAGTGGCCGGGTAGGGTCGCCGCCACGTCCTGACCGTGCCGGACCGCCCGAGGAGTCGCATGTCCCGCCGCCTGTTCACCTCCGAGTCGGTCACCGAAGGCCACCCCGACAAGATCGCCGATGCGATCAGCGACTCGATCCTGGACGCCCTGCTGAGCGAGGACCCCCGCAGCCGGGTGGCCGTCGAGACGCTCATCACCACCGGTCAGGTGCACGTCGCCGGCGAGGTGACGACCGACGCCTATGTCGACATCCCGACGATCGTGCGCGAGTGCATCCTCGACATCGGCTACGACAGCAGCCGCAAGGGCTTCGACGGCGCGAGCTGCGGGGTCAGCGTGTCGATCGGCTCGCAGAGCGCCGACATCGCTCAGGGCGTCGACACGGCGTACGAAGCGCGGGTCGAGGGCGACGCGGATCCGCTGGACGCCCAGGGCGCCGGCGACCAGGGGCTGATGTTCGGCTTCGCCTGTGACGAGACGCCCGAGCTGATGCCGCTGCCGATCGCGCTGGCCCACCGGCTGGCCTGGCGCCTGTCGGCGGTGCGCAAGGACGGCTCCGTGCCGTACCTGCGTCCGGACGGCAAGACGCAGGTGACCATCGAATACGTCGACGGCCGGCCGACCCGGCTCGACACCGTCGTCGTGTCGAGTCAGCACGCGGCCGACATCGACATCGAGACGCTGCTCACCCCGGACATCGCCGAACAGGTCATCGGCCCGGAGGTGGCGGGCATCGGCATCGACACCGAGGGTTACCGCCTGCTGGTCAACCCGACCGGGCGCTTCGAGATCGGCGGTCCGATGGGGGACGCCGGACTCACCGGGCGCAAAATCATCGTCGACACGTACGGCGGCTACGCCCGCCACGGTGGTGGCGCCTTCTCCGGCAAGGACCCCTCCAAGGTGGACCGCTCCGCGGCCTATGCGATGCGCTGGGTGGCCAAGAACGTCGTGGCCGCTGGGCTCGCGACCCGGTGCGAGGTGCAGGTCGCCTACGCAATCGGCAAGGCCGAGCCGGTAGGCCTTTTCGTCGACACTGCCGGGACCGGAGTGCTCGACGACGAGAAGCTGCAGGATGCGATCGTGCAGGTCTTCGACCTCCGGCCGGCGGCGATCATCCGTGACCTGGACCTGCTCCGGCCGATCTACCGGCAGACCGCCGCCTACGGTCACTTCGGCCGTCACGGCGCCGACTTCACGTGGGAGTCGACCGAGCGCGCGGACCTCCTCCGTCAAGCCGCCGGCCAGTAGCGCGTCCCTCCCTCTTTTCCCCCTCGCTCTTTCCCCCTCCCTGATCATCTGGCGAGATCGGACCCCGAAATGGCCATGATCATCGCCAGTTGATCAGGGAGGGGTACGGGGGGAGCGCCGCTGTCGGCTGATCCGCCTAACCTCGCGGCCGTGAGCGAGTCGAGTGGACCCCGGGCGCCCCTCGCCGCCGAGCTGGCGGTCGCCCGGGTGGTGGTCGACAGCGGGCTGGCCCACCTCGACCGGCCCTTCGACTACGCGGTCACGGAGCGGTTCGACGACCTGGCCCGGCCGGGCGTTCGGGTGCGGGTCCGCTTCGCCGGTCGGCTTGTCGACGGCTGGCTGCTGGAGCGGATCGCAGCCACCGGTCACGACCGCCGGCTGAGTCCGCTCGCCGGCGTCGTCAGTGGCGAGCAGGTGCTCACCCCCGACGTCGCCCGGCTCGCCCGGGCGGTTGCGGACCGGACGGCTGGCACGCTTCCCGATGTGCTACGGCTCGCCGTCCCGCCGCGGCATGCCCGCGTGGAGGCGGAGCCGGCCGCCGCGCCGGCGATCGCTCCCGCTGCCCCGGACCCTGGGCCGTGGCGGCGCTACCCGACCGGGCCGGCCTTTCTGGCCGCCTTGACCGAGGGACGCGCGCCGCGCGCTGTCTGGTCCGCCCTGCCCGGCCCGCACTGGCCGGACGAGATCGCCCGCGCCGTCCAGGCCGGCGCCAGCAGTGGTCGCGGCGCTGTCGTCGTCGTGCCCGATGGCCGCGACCTCGAGCGGGTGACCGGCGCCCTGGCGGAACGAGGCGTGCCCGCCGCCTCGCTGTCGGCGGACCTGGGTCCGGCCGAGCGCTACCGCCGGTGGTTGTCGGTGTTACGCGGGACCGTGCGCGTCGCGGTCGGCACCCGGGCAACCGCCTTCGCGCCGGTTGTGGAGCTCGGACTGGTCGTGATCTGGGACGACGGGGACGACCTGCACGCCGAGCCGCGGGCGCCCTACCCGCATGTGCGCGAGATCCTGGCATTGCGAGCCTATCTGGCGGGCGCGGCGATGCTGGTCGGCGGTCACGCGCGTACCGCCGAGGGCCAGCTGCTCGTCGACCACGGCTGGGCGCGCCCGCTCCAGGCCGACCGCGCCCAGGTGCGCGCCAGCGCACCGACCGTCGAGGGCACGTCGGAGGATCAGCTCGCCCGGGACCCGGTGGCCCAGGCCGCCCGGCTTCCGGCACTCGCCTTCGAGGCGGCCCGCGCGGCTCTCGCGGTGGGTGCCCCGGTGCTCGTCCAGGTGCCGCGCCGAGGTTACCTCCCAAGCCTGGCGTGCGTCCGGGATCGCACCCCGGCCCGCTGCCCGGCCTGCGCCGGACCGCTCGCGACCGCGTCCAGCTCCGCGGTTGCCGGCTGCCGCTGGTGCGGCCGGCTCGCGGGCGACTGGCAGTGTCCGGTGTGCGACGGCCGGCAGCTGCGCTCGGTCGTCGTCGGGGCCCGGCGCACGGCCGAGGAGCTGGGCCGCGCCTTCGCCGGCGTCACTGTCAGGACCTCCGGTCGTGACGGCGTGCTCGCCACCGTCGACGCCGCCCCCGCGCTGGTCGTCAGCACGCCGGGGGCGGAGCCGGTCGCCGACGGTGGGTACGGCGCGGTGCTGCTCCTGGACGGCTGGGTCGCGCTCGGCCGGGCCGACCTGCGGGCGGGGGAGGAGGCGCTGCGGCGGTGGTTCGCCGCCGCGGCGCTGGCCCGGCCGGCGCCGCACGGACGGGTGGTCGTGGTGGCCGACAACGCTCTCGCACCGGTGCAGGCGCTGGTGCGCTGGGACCCGGCCGGTGCGGCTGCCCGCGAGCTCGCCGAGCGAACCGAGCTGCGGTTCCCCCCTGCGGTCCGGATGGCCTCGCTCGTCGGGACTGCGGCGGCCCGACGGGAGTTCCTGTCGGCGCTGCCGGAGATCGCCCGCGCCGACGTCCTCGGGCCGGTGCCGGCCGGCGAGGGGGTCGAGCGGTTGCTGCTGCGCGTGCCGCTGGCTGCAGGCGCGCAGTTTGCCGCGGATTTGAAGTCTGCCAGCGCGGTGCGCAGCGCCAAGAAGGGCGAGCCGGTCCGCGTCGAGCTGGACCCCCGCACCCTCGCCTGACTTCCGGACTCGCAAGACGCCGCGGTCGCTGAGCTCGCTGCCATGCCGGCGGTGCACCATCGGTGGCCCGAGCCCCCCCCGGAACTCGGTGCCGCGTCGAAGCGTGCTCGGGCGGTACTGGCACCAAGATGGCTACTGGCACACCGCGACACGTGGCGGGCATTCCCATCTCGGTGCCATCACTCGCACGGCCCGGGCGCTGGTGGCACCGAGAACAGCGCAGGCAGCGCGGCGGCGATCGTGGCTCGAGCTCCACGCCAGGCAGCCAACTACAATCCCGCACGTGGCCACTCGAACGATCCGCCTGATCGGCGACCCCGTGCTGCGCACCCCCGCCGTCGAGGTCACCACCTTCGACAAGGAGCTGCGCAACCTTGTCAAGGACCTCGCCGACACGATGATCGACGCACCCGGTGTCGGCCTCGCCGCGCCCCAGATCGGCGTGGGCCTGCGAGTTTTCGTCTTCGACGTCGGCGACGTGCTCGGTCACCTCATCAATCCGGTGCTGCACTTCCCGAGCGATGAGGAGCAGGACGGCCCGGAGGGCTGCCTGTCGCTGCCCGATCTCACCTTCGACTGCCGGCGCAAGCAGCACGTCGTCGCGCACGGGCAGAACGTCTACGGCGACCCGGTCACGATCGAGGGAAGCGACATGCTGGCCCGATGCGTGCAGCACGAGACCGACCACCTCGACGGGGTGCTGTTCATCGACCGGCTCGACGCCGAGACGAAACGGGCTGCCCTCGAGGCGGTCCGCCTCGCCGAGTGGTCCAATTCGCCCCCACCCGTGGTCAAGGCCAGCCCGCACCCGCTGTTCGGACGCGCGCTCTGAGCCGCCAGCTCTTCGCCCGGTGAGGCTCGTCTTCGCCGGCACCCCGGAACCGGCCCTGCCCTCGCTCGAGGCCCTGCTCGCCAGCGGGCACGACGTCGTCGCCATCCTCACCCGCCCGGACGCCCCCGCCGGCCGGGGCCGGACCCTGAAGCGCAGCCCGGTCCGCGAGCGCGCCGAGGCGGCCGGCCTCGAGGTCCTCACACCGGCCCACCCGCGCGAGGACACCTTCCAGGCCCGACTGCGGGAGATCGCCCCGGACTGCTGCCCGGTCGTGGCGTACGGCGCGCTCGTGCCGCAGCCGGTCCTGGACGTCCCGGCACACGGCTGGGTCAACCTGCACTTCTCGCTGCTGCCCGCCTGGCGCGGCGCCGCACCGGTGCAGCACGCCGTCCTCGCCGGCGACGAGGTCACCGGCGCCACCACCTTCCGCCTGGAGGCCGGCCTGGACACCGGCCCGGTCTTCGGCGTCACGACCGAGGACGTACGCCCCACCGACACCAGCGGCGACCTGCTCGCCCGGCTGGCCGTCGCCGGCGCGGGGCTGCTGGTCGCGACCCTCGACGCCCTGGAAAACGGCTCGGTGCAGGCGGTTCCGCAGCCGAGCGAAGGGGTGAGCTCCGCCCCGAAGATCACGGTCGACGACGCCCGCGTGGACTGGTCGGCCCCCGCGCTGCGGGTGGACCGGCTGGTGCGGGCCTGCACACCGGCGCCAGGGGCGTGGACGACGATGCGCGGCAAGCGGGTCAAGATCGGGCCGGTCACCCTCACCCACGACACCCTCGCCCCGGGGGAGCTGCGCGACGGACTGGTCGGCACTGGCGCGGGAGCAGTCCGCCTCGGCGGGGTCCGGCCGGAGGGCCGGCCGGCGATGGCCGCCGCCGACTGGTTGCGCGGGCTGCGCATCGAGCCGGGGGAGACGTTCTCGTGACCCCGCCGCCTGCGGCCCCGCCGCCGCCGCGAAAGCCCGACCGCCGCGCTGCGCGGCCGTACCGTCCGCCGGCCGATGACAAGCCGCGCCGCGCCGCGTACGACGTCCTGCTCGCCGTCCGGGAGCGGCAGGCCTACGCCAACCTGGTCCTTCCGGGACTGTTGCGCGAGCGCGGGATCACCGGCCGCGACGCAGCGCTCGCGACCGAGCTGGCGTACGGCGCGCTGCGCGGTCAGGGTCTCTACGACGCGGTGCTGCAGGCCTGCGTCGACCGGCCACTTGCCCACGTCGACCCGCCGGTGCTCGACGTGCTCCGGCTCGGCACCCATCAGCTGCTGCGCACCCGGATCCCCCCGCACGCAGCGGTGTCCGCGACCGTCGACCTCGCCCGCCGGGTGGTCAGCGCCGGGCCGGTGGCTTTCGTCAACGCGGTGCTGCGCAAGGTCACCGCGAAGGACCTCGCCGGCTGGGTCGCCCAGCTCGCTCCCACCGACGACCGGCTTGCCGCGCTCGCCTTGGAGCACAGCCACCCCCGCTGGATCGCGAGCGCATTCCGCGACGCCCTCGGCGGCGACCTGTGGCAGACCGGCGCGGCCCTTGCCGCTGGCGATGCCCGACCCGAGGTGCACCTGGTCGCCCGCCGGCTGCCCCGCGAGGAGCTGGCGCTCGCCAGTGGCGGCACCCCGGGGCCCTTCTCGCCGTACGCGGTAAGGCTCTCCGAAGGTGATCCCGGTGCCCTCGGCGCGGTGCGGCATGGGCTCGCCGGAGTACAGGACGAGGGCAGTCAGCTGATGGCGCTCGCACTCGCGGCCGCGCCGCTGGACGGTCCGGACCGGCTCTGGGTCGACCTGTGCGCCGGGCCGGGCGGGAAGGCCGCGCTGCTCGACGTGGTGGCTGCCGACCGCGGTGCGACGCTGCTGGCGCTGGAGGCGCAGCACCACCGGTCCCGGCTGGTACGCAGCAGTGGCGTCTTTCGGGTGGTGACCGCCGACGCGCGGCAGCCACCGCTTCGGCCCGGCTCGGTCGACCGCATCCTGCTCGACGCCCCGTGCAGCGGGCTCGGGGCGTTGCGGCGGCGGCCGGAGGCCCGATGGCGCCGGCAGCCCTCGGATCTGCCGCCGCTCACCAGGCTGCAGGGGGAGCTGCTCGACGCTGCCGCGCTGCTGCTCCGGCCCGGGGGGGTGCTGGCCTATGTGACCTGTTCACCGCACCTGGCCGAGACCGTCGTGCCGGTGTCCGATGTGCTGCGCCGCCACCCGGAGCTCGAGCGCGTCGACGCCCGGCCGCTGCTGCCCGGCGTGCCCGACCTCGGCGACGGGCCGTCGGTGCAGCTGTGGCCGCACCTGCACGGCACGGACGCGATGCATCTGTCGCTGCTGCGCCGCCGCGGGTAGAGCCCCCCGCCCCCCGCCCCCGCCCCCCGCCCCCGCCCCCGCCGCCACCGGTGATCCACGCGGTCGTTGAGGTGGATCGCCCGGTGATTTCCACCTCAGAGTCTCCGTGGATCACCTGGGGCGTGGCGACGGGGAGCGGCCCGCCGCTACCATCCGCGAGACAACCCCTAAGGAGCCCCGTGTCCCGCCGCGCCCAGATCTCGCCCAGCCTGCTGTCCGCCGACTTCGCGCGGCTCGCCGACGACCTCGCCAAGATCGACAAGGCCGCCGACTGGGCGCATGTCGACGTCATGGACAACCACTTCGTGCCCAACCTGACGCTGGGTCTGCCGGTCGTCGAGGCCATGCTGAAGGTCACGGATCTGCCGATCGACTGCCACCTGATGATCGAGGACCCGGACCGCTGGGCGCCGGCGTACGCCGAGGTCGGAGCAAAGAGCGTCACCTTCCACATCGAGGCTGCCGCCGCTCCCGTCCGCCTGGCTCGCAACCTGCGTGCCGCCGGCGCGCGGGCCGGGATGGCGCTCAAGCCGGCGACGCCGGTCGAGCCCTACCTCGACCTGCTCGGCGAGATCGACATGCTGCTGGTCATGACCGTCGAACCCGGCTTCGGCGGGCAGAGCTTCCTCGACGTCGTGCTGCCCAAGCTCCGCCGGTGCTCGGAGGCCATCCGTGGTCGGGAGCTCGACGTGTGGCTGCAGGTCGACGGCGGGGTCAGCGCCGAAACCATCGAGCGCTGCGCCGAGGCGGGCGCCGACGTCTTCGTCGCCGGCTCGGCGGTCTACGGCAAGGACGACCCGGCCGCCGCCATCGAGGGGCTACGGGCCCAGGCGAGCAAGGTCCTTTCCGGCTGAGGGTGTGACTGACCCGCGGAGTTCGACCATGGCGCCTGCTCGCTTCGGCCCCGGGGTGGCCCTGGTCTTGTCCCTTGCGCTGGTCACCGGCTGCACCGGTGGGCAGTCACCAGACGCCGCCCCCGCGACCGTCGCCGGATCCGCCGCCAGCCCACCCGTCAATCCAGCGGACACCGCACCAGCGGTGCCACCCACCCAGAGCCCGTCGTCGCCCGCGAGCAGCCCACCCCCGGCCTCGGTCCCGCCCACGGCGCCGCCGGCGCCCGCGTCGACCGCCGCGCAGGAGCCGCCGGCACCGGCAGGCAGTCCGGCCGCCCTGGCCGCACGCGTCGTACAGGCCGAGCGTGCGATCCGCAGCGACGACACGGACGACGCGACGTTGGCGAATGCCGGACGGCTGCAGCAGGCCGCATACCGCGAGCTCGCCGCCCGGCCGCAGTGGAGTCAGGCGGTGCTCGACGCCGTTCCCGCCGACCTTCGCGGTGCTGTCGTCGCGCACACCGACGCGATCCGCGACCTGCTGAAGCTGACACGACCACAGGCCAAGCTGCCGGCCTGGCGGATCGTCGCGCCGCCGCCCCTGGCGGAGCTGCTGGGCTACTACCGCGAGGCGGAGCGGGAGTTCGGCGTCGAGTGGGAGTACCTCGCGGCCATTCATCTGTCCGAGACGCGGATGGGCCGGATCCGAGGCACCAGTCCGGCCGGTGCCCGGGGTCCGATGCAGTTCCTGCCGGGCACGTGGGACATCTACGGTCGCGGTGACATCGACGATCCGCGCGATGCCGTGATGGCGGCGGGTCGATATCTTCGGGCCAGTGGCGCCCCCAGCAACATGCCCAAGGCGCTGTTCGCCTACAACCGCAGTGAGGCGTACGTGCGCGCGATCACCGTGCACGCCGAGCAGATGCGCGCCGACCCCCGTACCTACCGGGGATATTGGCACTGGCAGGTCTACTACCGGACGGTGGACGGCGACCGGTTGCTGCCGGTCGGCTACGACGGGACGGCGTGAGCGTGGCGGCGTCATCGGCCTCGCGACGGTGGCAGCGCCTGGTGCGCACGCGGCTGGCCACCGTCGCCCTGCTGGATCCCGACCGTGACGGGATCCCACCGGCGTTCTGGGACGACCGGGCCGAGCGTTACGCCCGGAGGGTCGCCGACACGGTGGCGCACGATCCGCTGCTGCCACGGATCCGGCCACACGTCGATGCGGACACGGTGGTGCTCGACGTGGGGGCGGGCACCGGACGCTTCTCGCTGGCCCTTGCGGGTGACGCCCGGGAGGTCGTCGCCCTCGACCCGAGCGCGGGAATGCTGCGCATCCTGACGGAGCAGGCCCGCGCGCAGGAGGTCTCCAACGTCCGTACCGTCCTCGGTCGGCTCGAGGACCTGGACGACGTGAGCGGCGACGTGCTCCTGTGCGCCCACGTCCTGCCGGTGCTGCCGGACGCCCGGTCGTTCCTGGCACGACTGGATCGGATCGCCCGCAGACGGGTCTTCGTCTACCTGGGCGCGGGCAACTCGGATCTGCGAACCGACCCGCTGTGGCGGCACTTCCACCGGCAGGCACGACCTCCGGCGCCGACCTACCTGGATGCGGTCGCCGTGTTGCGCGAGCTGGGCATCACCGCGCAGGTCGAGGTCGTCGAGGTGCCGACCAGCGATCGCTACGCCACGGTGGCCGAGGCCGTCGAGGACCACCTCGACCTGCTCCGGCTCGAAGACTCCGAGCAGGTACGCGGCGAGCTGACCGAGCTGCTGGAGACCTGGCTGATACGACGTCCTGACGGGATGTTGCGTGCTCCGGTGCCGGCCCTGCCGGCCGCGATCCTGTCGTGGATACCGGCCTGGGCACGCGAGCCGGACAGCGCCCGTCCGTAGTTGTGTGTATTTTGTGCGCATGGCCCGAGTCAACATCAGTCTTCCCGACGACCTGCTCGACAGGGCGCGGTCCGAAGGGTTGAACGTCTCGCGATTGTCGGCTGCGGCGCTGGCCGAGGAGTTGGATCGACGGGCCAGGATCGTTCTGCTGGACCGCTACCTGAGCGAGCTGGACGACGAGCTGGGTCCAGTGCCGGCGAACGAGCAGGCAGCCGCCGCCGCCTGGGCCGAGCGAGCGCTGGGCGAGGCTGCCAGTCAGATCTCGCCCACGACGACCGCCGGCCCATGAGACTGGTGCTTGACGCGGGGGGCTTGAGCGCCCTGGTCGGTGATCGCGCTCGGCTCAGAGAGCTGCAACGACGCGGGCTGTGGCCCGCGCAGGTGCCCTCGGTCACCTTGACCGAAGCACTGACCGGTGACCATAAGCGCGACGTCGGCGCGAACCGTCTCCTGCGTACCTGCCAGGTGCGGGACGTCGACGAGAGGCAGGCCCGGGAAGCTGCCCGGCTCCGGACGGCGACCGGCCGAGCCGGAAGCATCTCCGCAGTCGATGCTGTCGTCGCCGCGACCGCCGCTCAACTGCGGGACGCAGTCGTCCTGACCAGCGATCCGGACGATCTGCGCGCCCTCGCCGGGCAGGCGAGTTCGCCGTTCGTCGTGGTCGGTGTCTAGCGCCGGGCAGGACCGCCCTGCCGACGCCGTCGCGATGCGCCGCGCGACCACGGTGTCCGTCCAGGCTCTCGGCCGGACCAGCCCGAACCCGCCCGTCGGTGCCGTGGTCCTCGACGCCGCCGGGCAGGTCGTCGGGGAGGGCTGGACCGCGCCGCCCGGCGGCCCGCACGCCGAGGTGGTCGCGCTGGCCGAAGCGGGGGAGCTGGCCGCCGGCGGGACGCTGGTCGTCACCCTCGAACCGTGCCGGCACATCGGCCGGACCGGTCCGTGCACGAGCGCCATCTCCCAGGCCGGTATCGCCCGCGTGGTGGTGGCCTGCCTCGACCCGACCACTGGCGCCGGCGGGGGAGCGGCCGTGCTGCGCGACGCCGGCGTCGAGGTCGAGACCGGCTTCCTAGCAGACGAAGTCGCTCGCGGACCGCTGGAGGCCTGGCTGACCAGCTCCGCCCTCGGCCGACCGTTCGTCACCTGGAAGTACGCCGCGACGCTCGACGGGCGAAGCGCCGCCGCGGATGGCACCTCCCGCTGGATCACTGGTGAGGCAGCCCGCGCCGACGTGCACCGGCTGCGCGCGGAGGCCGACGCGGTAGTCGTCGGGATCGGCACCGTGCTGGCCGACGACCCCCTGCTCGACGTCCGACCGGCCATGGCATTGCCGGAAGGAGGCCGTCAGCCGCTCCGGGTGATCGTCGATTCCACCGGACGTACACCGCTGAGCGCGCGCGCGCTCGCCGGTCCGGCGCCCGCGGTCGTCGCGATGCGCGAGCACGCCGACAACCCCGGCTTCCAACGCACCCTGCACCTGCCTGCTACCGCCGACGGTCGGGTGGACCTGCCATCTCTGCTGTCTCGGCTCGGCGGACGGCACGATGTCGTCAGCGTGCTGGTGGAGGGCGGGCCGACCCTGGCCGGCGCCTTCGTGGCCGCCGGCCTGGTCGACCGGGTCGTCGGCTACGTCGCGCCGGCCCTGCTGGGTGAGGGCTCGCCCGCCCTGGC
>JBBSKF010000077.1:0-16841 GCA_038256525.1 Mycobacteriales bacterium
CAGGTGGCTGAGTCGCTCCTGGCGCTGCGCCGCAACGGCACCAACCTCACCTTCGGCAACCTGCTCACCCTGCCGGTCGGAGGCGGGTTGCTCTACGTCCAGCCCGTTTTCGTACGCGCGCAAGGCGGCGAGAGCTTCCCCACCCTGCAGCGGGTGATCGTCAGCTTCGGCACCGACACCGCCTCGGAGCCGACGCTGCCGCTGGCGCTCGACGCCCTGTTCGGCGCCGGCGCCGGCGCCGGCGTGGGGACGCCGACGCCGTCTCCGTCGCCGGGCGCGACGCCGTCCCCGGGTGCCACACCGTCGCCCTCGGGGGACGTGCCGGCGCTGATCGCCCAGGCCGACGCTGCCTTCCGGGCCGGCCAGGACGCGCTGCGGGCAGGGGACTTCGCTGCGTACGGGGTGGCGCAGGAGCAGCTTCGCGTGGCATTGGAGCAGCTCGCGGCTGCGAGCGGGGCGGCGGCTCCCCCGTCACCCTCGCCTGGTCCGACCGGGTAGCAGCTCCAGCAGCCGCTCAGGCGGACGGGCCACGACGGCGCGGTCCCCGGATTGATCCCGCACGATGACGACCGGCCGTTCGATGAGCTGCGGATGGGTGGCGAGGGCGTCGAGCAGCGCCTCCCGGTCTGCGTCCTCGAGGCCGGCGTATTCCTTCTCGCCGGTGCGGAGCAGGCTGCGCGGGTCGCCGCCCATCAGGTCCACCACGGGCTTCCACGCCGAGGTCGGTCAACAGCTGGTCGGCGCCGCGGCACTTGCTGCACCGGGGGTTCAGCCAGACCGTCACGTCGCTCATGGCTGCGAGTTTGCCGGGCGAGTTCAGGGTCACCTACACTGGGGCCACAGCAACGCGGGGTGGAGCAGCTCGGTAGCTCGCTGGGCTCATAACCCAGAGGTCGCAGGTTCAAATCCTGCCCCCGCTACAACGCGGACTTCCGTCTGCTGCGTTACGGCCCTAGCCCTCCAGGACTTCCTGGGGGCTTTGCCCGTGTTTGGGGTGGTGCGCCGATCCGCTGCCGCCACCTGTCCCCAAGACCGGCCGACCGCCGGCGGGGCCGCTCGAGCGCGGTGCCCCGGCTGGTCAACTTCATGCAGTCGGGCTCTCGGAAGCTCATCTTGGAGGGTGGCGGCATCCTCGTTACACCAAGGGCCGGCACGCATATGTTCCGTAAAGTACTCTGTTCCGCGTGATGCGGAACAAGGCGATTCGAGAAACGCAGGTGCTCGCATCGTTCCGCGCTGTCCTCGTCGCGTCCCTGCCCGCGTCGTGGTCCGTCTCATCGAGTCAGGCAGGGGAAGCGCTGACCGACGTGATGTGGATGATCCAGTCGTCGGATGGCAGCGCAGCGAACCTTCTTGTCGAGGTGAAAAGAGTGGTCGAGCCTCGTGATGTGCCTGCTCTGCTCCGCCGGATCGACTCCATCCGTGACTCCTCCGCAATCCTCGTCGCGGTCGTCGCGGCGCCGTTCCTGTCACTGCGGACCCGCGAGCTCCTCGCCGCCTCGGGAACGGGCTGGTTTGACATGACTGGCAACCTGCGGCTTCTGCTCGACAGCCCGGCTCTGTTCCTCGACCGGGTCGGTGCGAGTCGCAGCCCCTACACCGACGCCGACGATCGGCGCCTGAAGTCCCTGAAAGGCCCGGGCGCGGCGCGGGTCGTGCGCGCGCTGCTCGATACCGAGACACCGCTCGGCGTACGGCGACTGGCTGACGTCGCGGAGGTGGGCCCGTCCACGAGTTCGAGGGTTCTCGAACTGCTCGTTCGGGAGGACCTGGTCGGGCGAGACCCGGACGGGCGCGTCAACGACGTGAGCAAGCTGTCACTGGTCCGCCGATGGACGACGGACTATGGGCTGACCTCCACCAACCAGGCGGTCCCCGTGCTCGCTGCGCGGGGGATCGACCAGGTCCTCACAGCCCTTAAACGCTACGACGGGCCTTACGCGATCACAGCAGAGGCCGCGACCAGGGCCCACCTCCCAAGGGAGCAGGCAGCCGTCGCCCCCCTCTCCCTGCTGACGGTGTTCGTCCCCGACGCCTCAGCGGCCGCAGATCAGTTGAAGCTGCGCCCCGTCGACCGCGGCGCGAACGTTGTCCTGGTCGAGCCCTTCGACGACGTCGTCTACCGAGCCGCGGTCACCAGGAACCGCCTCACCTACGCCGCCCCGAGCCAGGTCGTGGCCGATCTGCTGACCGGACCAGGACGGGCCCCCGAGGAGGGCGCATCCCTGATCGAGGCTCTGGCGAGGATGGACAACGGGTGGGCCCGATGACCTCGATTCCCCCGCCGGAGTACGTCCTGGCACGGTCGGTGCTGCTGGACGCCCTGCAAGCCCTGGGCCCGCACGGGGACGCACTCGTGCTGGTGGGCGCCCAGGCCGTCTACCTGCGCACCGGGGACGCCGAGCTGATCGTGGTGCCGACCACCACCGACGCCGACCTCGCGCTGCACCCGGCCAAGCTTCTCGATGAGCCGCTGCTGGAAGACGCCCTGCGCGCTGCCGGCTTCGAGCTGGCTGCCAACCCCGGGGCTTGGCGCGGACGCCACGGTGTCGCGGTCGACCTCATGGTGCCCGAAGCGCTCAGCGGCGGCAGCAGCCGACGGTCCGCGCGACTCCCAGCTCCACGGCAACCGGGCCGCGCGCCGCACGACTGGCCTCGAGGCGGCGCTGGTCGACAACGAGTCCACGAGATCGTCGCCCTCGACCCGACTGACCTGCGGACGGCTCGGCTTCGCGTCGCTGGGCCGGCGGCGCTGCTGGTCGCGAAGGTCGTCAAGATCGACGAGCGACGAGACAGCCCGCATCGCCACCAGCCGAAGGACGGCCTCGACGTGCTCCGTCTGCTACAGGCCACCCCGACCGAGGTGATGGCGCAGCGCCTCGTTGACCTTCTCGAAGACTCGCTCGCCGGCGCCGTGACGACAGCCGCCGTGGCAGCGCTGCGGCGAGACGGGGGTCACCCACTGGGTCTCATCGCGACTCTTGCTGGTGCCGGAGTCGCGAACCTCGCCGATTCCGACACCATCAGAGGATCGGTCGCGGTCCTGATCGAGGAACTCCTCGAGTTGCCGAAGGCGTCGCGCCGCTCGTTCTGCCGAGGGGCGGGCGGCGCCGGAGATGTCCGAGATCATTCGTCGGAGCCTCACGACCGGCGGGTAGCGCGCCGTACGTTGCCGCCGAAGCAAAGCATCTCACGCGCCGCATGCTCACCCGAGATCGCCGCGAACGGGCGTCGCTGTGGGTGTCCTCCTGCCGGATCGCGCATCCGGGCGACGAGCAGACTGGGTGGCCGGCGCTGCGCGTTCCCGCGGGAACAACTTATCCACAGGTGTCAACGTTATGTGGATGGCGACCGCCGGCCGGTACGCTCCTTCTTGTGGCCAAGCCGTCCGATGTCGAGGCCCGGCTCAGCGCGCTGGAAGCACGTGTGGAGGAGGTCGCCGCCGATGCCGCGGCGGCTCGGCACCTGGCCGCCGCACGCGACCGTGACCTGGCCGACCTCGGGATCAAGGTTGATGCGAATCGCTCCGCGATCAATGCGCTCGGTGTACAGACCGCCGGACGGTTCGATCAGCTGGAGACCAGGTTCGACCACCTCGAGGACGAGATGCGCACCGGTTTCATCGAGATCCGAGGCAGACTCGACCAGACAGCAGGCGGTCAGCAGCAGATCGTCGACATGCTCACCACAATGATCTCCGGACGGGGCGACCAGTAGCTCCGCGCCGAGCCGGTCGCGCGTCAAGAGCCGGAGAGCAGAAGAGTTTTCAAGATGACTTGCCAGCGGACATCGAGCGGGTCCGGGAACGGCTTCATATGCCAGACCGGTTGGGCCCATGCTCGCTGAAGATCGGCTGAAGATCAGCGGCGCGGTTGCTGCGGTCGGTCCATGCGGTGGGCCCTCGTGATGTACTCCGACATCGGTGCCGGGGGGCACCGGCCGTGGCCACTGGGGGGAAAATGAAGTTCCGACGCACCATGAGCCGGCTGGGACCAGTAGGTGTCGGTGTCGCCACACTGACGGTCCTCAGCATGACGACCGGCGCTGTCGTCTACGCCGCCTCCAGCACCGCGCCGCCGCTGATCCTGTGCGTGGATAAGCGCGCCAACGTCACTGCACCCAGTTCCGGCGCCTGCCCGAGCGGGGCGTCGAAGAAGGAAGTCGCGACGCAGGCTGGGCTGGATGAAGCGCTGGCCGCTCTCGCGGCGCAGGCGAGGGAGAACCGGGAGCTGAAGACGGTCGTGGCGGGCGTGCTCGGCAGCATCACGGTGCGTACCTTCGCGGCTGGGACTGTCGACGGCGCCACGTTCTGGCGATTCGAGGCGTCCGGGGAGGGACTTCAGCCGGGTGCCACGATGACCTCGAGGTTCAACACCCCCGGCGGCGTCGGCGAGAACAGTGCGGGCGAGGTCAACACGGACGGCACCTACAGCTTCCTCTCCCCGGGCTACGGGTGTGGGGTCACCGATCTTTATGTCACCGGGGCCGGCCTGTTCGACACGACTGAGACGAGCAACATCATCCCACGGGGTGCCGGCTGCTCCTGAGGTGTGACTGTGCACTGCCCTGTGCCTGTGCGAGGCGACCCGGCCGCGGCGAACCTTCATCAGAATTGGCACCACCGTCACGCTCCCGGACGGCTCGAACTTTCTCACCCAGGATGCTGGGTGAGTGGCCACGACGAAGGAACCCCGCCGCCATCGAGGCCGCCGCCGACGTCGCGGCCAGACAGGTGATGAGCACGAATCGTTCGCTGCCCCAGTACGGATTGTTGCGCCCTGTCAGCAAAGCGATCTCGTCGACGACCAGACCCACGCCGACGCCGAACGGCGCGCTCAGCCAACGCTCGATCCCTCCTGGGCCGGCCAGGATCGCGGCGCCGCCGGTCGTCATGGCGATGGCCATGCCGGGCAGGTAGTGATGGACGCGGATGTCGTTGGTGCCTGGTGCCCGCGGCAGCTTCCGCACGAAGCCCCGAAGGCGGGGCAGGTCCCGGCGCCGTTCCTGGACGTAGGTGATCTTGCGCGCCCCGGCGAGCGACAGTGCGAAGCCGCAGGTCATGGCGAAGGCGGCCTGCTCGGCCGGGCTGGACGATCGATAGCCGTCGGCAGTCGCCCGAGCCAGCCGCCGCAGTCCCGGCCGGGGCTGGGCGATCTCGTCAGCAGGCTCTGTCTGCGCAGCAGGGACGGACGTCAGGCCGGGGTCAGGAGCGATCATCCCGACACCGTCTCACGGCCCCCGGCACGCGAGCGGGTAGGCATGCCCCTGTGAGGTCCTTCGCCGTTCGACATCCGCGGTGGACGGCCGCGCTCGTGCTCCTGACGCTGCTGCTCGCGGTCTGGGGCAGCAAGATCTGGCAGCTCCAGGCTTCGGTGGACGCCTATGCGCGAGCGTGGGAGCAGCCGCGCGGTGGTGCCGGGGGTCTGGTCTACGTCGCCCTGGGGGACTCCGCCGCGCAAGGGATCGGTGCCAGCTCGTTGCCACGCGGATATGTCTCCCTGGTCGCCGACCGGCTCGCCAGGAGCACCGGCCGGCCGGTCCAGGTCATCAACCTCAGCAGCAGCGGGGCGCGGATCCGCGACGTGGTCGAGGAGCAGCTGCCCGCGCTGACCGGGCTGCGGCCTGATCTGATCACCCTGGACGTCGGTGGCAACGACCTGCGCCGGTACGACGCCGCGACCTACCGCAGCGATGTGAGCGCGCTCGTGGCCGGCTTGCCGAAAGGCACGGTGCTGGCGGATATTCCGTACTTCATGCACGGCCGGGCACAGCGTGACGCCGACGAGGCGGCTGCGTTCATCACCGAGCGCGCCACCCAGGGCGGCCTCGTGGTCGCGCCCCTGCAGGAGGCGATGCGGGCGCGAGGCTGGCAGGGCATGTTCACCGATTACGCGGCGGACTGGTTCCACCCCAACGACCGCGGCCACCGGGTCTGGGCGGACTCCTTCTGGCAGGTCATCGCGCCGCTACCGGTCGCTCAGGCGCGCTGACGGCGAGGGGCGGTTCCTGCTCCCGGCGGGGACCGTCAGCCTTTCTCGGTGCCCGCAGCGCCCGGCGCCGGAGGGCTCTGGCACCGAGTTCAGGGCGCGCGCCTGCACGGTCGGGATTAGCGTCCCCATCGTGACGACCTCCGTGCTGTGGTTGCGACGCGACCTGCGACTCGGTGACCATCCGGCGTTGCTGGCCGCCCGCGACGCGGCCGACGAGGTGCTGCCGCTGTTCGTGCTCGACGACGTGCTGCTCGGCCCGGCCGGAGCCCCGCGTCGCGCGTTCCTGTTCCGCTGCCTGCGGGACCTGGAGGAGCGCACCGAGGGGGCGTTGCGGGTCGCCCGCGGCCGACCCGAGGTGGTGCTCCCGCGGGTCGTCCGGCAGGCCGGCGCGACCAGCGTCCACATCAGCAGTGACCACGGGCCGTACGGCCGGCGGCGCGACGCGGGCGTTGCCGAGGCGCTCGGGAACGTCCCACTCACGGCGATGGGCTCGCCGTACGCCGTCACGCCGGGCACGCTGACCAAAGCCGACGACACGGCGTACCGCGTCTACACCCCGTTCTTTCGCGCCTGGCAGGAGCGTGGCGTGCGGGCACCGGCCACGACGCCGCGCGTCGTGCCGTGGACCGACGGCGGCCTCCGGACCGCGAAGATCCCGCCCGACCCCGCGCTGGGTGAGCTCGATCTGCCCGGAGCCGGGGAGCTGGCTGCGCTGCAGCGGTGGCGGGACTTCGTCGACCATGACCTGGCCGACTACGCCGAGCTCCGCAACCGGCCGGACGCGGACCGCACCTCACAGCTGTCGGTCTACCTGAAGTACGGCTGCCTGCACCCGAGGACCTTGCTGCAGGACCTCGGCGCCGGACCGGGTCCGACCGCCTACCGGCGCGAGATCGCCTTTCGCGACTTCTACGCCGACGTGCTCTGGCATGCGCCGGAGTCGGCCCGGTCGGAGGTGCAGGAGCAGATGGCCGGGCTGAGCTACGACGACGGTCCGAGCGCCGAGACGAAGTGGCAGGCCTGGGTGGACGGAACGACCGGCTATCCGATCGTGGACGCCGGGATGCGCCAGCTGCACGGCGAGGCCTGGATGCACAACCGGCTGCGCATGATCGTGGCGTCGTTCCTGACCAAGGACCTGCACCTGCACTGGCGCCGCGGCGCCGCGCTGTTCCTGTCGCTGCTGCGGGACGGCGATCTGGCCTCCAACCAGCACGGCTGGCAGTGGGTGGCCGGCACCGGCACCGATCCGTCCCCCTACTTCCGGGTCTTCAACCCAGTCAAGCAGGGCCGCGAGCACGACCCGGACGGAGACTTCGTCCGTAGGTGGGTGCCTGAGCTGCGTAGCATCGCCGGCGCGGCGGTGCACGAACCGTGGCTGCTTCCGGACGGTCCGCCACCGGGGTACCCGGCACCGATCGTCGACCACGCCAACGAGCGCAAGGTGGCGCTCGGGCGCTACGCGGAGGTCCGCGCGTGACCTTTCGCACATCCGTGCACCCGGCGGCTTGGGCCGGAGTGATCCGCTGCCGATGGGGAACCACCACCCCACCTACCGGAGGACGAGACCCATGGCACAGACCTTGCTCGCTTCCGCAAGTCTCGACGCGCTGGACCGCTGCGACCGTTGCGGCGCCCAGGCCTTCGTTCGCGCCGTGCTGTCGGCGGGTGAACTGCTGTTCTGCGCCCACCACGGGCGGGAGTACGGCGAGAAGCTCGCCCAGCGTGCTCTTCTGGTCGAGGACACGTCCTCGAGCCTGCGCGGCTCCTCAGCGTAGGAGGCTGCCCGACCGCGTGCCACCTGTTCGCCTGCAGTGGTGAGCGCGGGGCGCGGTTACGGACCGCTGCTGCGTACGCCCGGCGCCGGCGCCTTCACCACCGCCGCGCTGATCGGTCGGCTGCCGATCTCGATGCTGGGCATCGGGACGGTTCTGCTGGTGCAGGACCGCCGGGACTCCTTCGCGTTGGCCGGCCTGGTCAGTGCCGCGTACGCGGTCGGGCTCGCCGTCCTCGGCCCGCTGATCTCCCGGCTCGTCGACAGGCGCGGACAACGCGTCGTGCTACTGCCCGCGCTGGCCGTGAGCTCGGCCGGCGTCCTCGCCCTGGTGCTGCTCGTGGACACCGATGCCCACGTCGGCGCCCTGATGGCCGCTGCTGCTGTGACCAGTGCCTCGGCCTCGCAGCTCGGATCGTGCGCCCGGGCCCGGTGGCACAGCACCCTGACCGCGTCCGACCGGGCTGACGAGATCGCGCGGGCCTATGCCTGGGAGGCGGTCGCCGACGAGGTGGTGTTCGTGCTCGGCCCACTCGTCGTCGTGGGCTGCGCGCTGATCGACCCAGCCTTCGGGCTGCTGGCGGCGCTGGGCTTGGGCGCCGCGGGCACCCTGTCCTTCGTCGCTCAGAGCGCTACCGAGCCGCCTGTGCCCGTCGCCGAACCCGGACGGCGCCCGAGCGCGCTCGCCTCACCGGGGCTGCGTACCCTCACGGCCTCGATGTTGTTCGTCGGTGTGCTGTTCGGGACCGTCGAGGTCTCGATGGTCGCCTTCGCCGAGGAACGCGGCAGCGATGCCGGTGGCGGCCTGCTGCTGGCGCTGGTCGCCGGCGGAAGTGCCGCCGCAGGACTGGCCTACGGCTCCATGCATTGGAAGGCGCCACTGCACAGGCGGTTTCAGCTCAGTCTGATCGGCTTGGCGGTAGGGCTGCTCCCGCTGCTGCTCGCGCCGAGCGTTGCCCTCATGGCTCCTGCGGCGCTGCTCGCCGGCATCGCCATCAGCCCGAGCCTCATCGGGTCGTTCGGCCTGGTCGACTCACTCGTGCCGCTCGCGGCCCGCACGGAGGGCTTCAGCTGGCTGAACTCCGGACTCGGGATCGGCGTGGCCGCAGGCTTCGCCGTCGCCGGCGCGGTGGCCGAGCACGTGAGCGCCCGGGCTGCCTTCCTCGTCGCGATCGGCGGCGCCGTCGCCGCTGCCGCCGTGGCTATCGGCGCCCGCCGGACGCTCGCGCCCCGACGTGTGACAGCCCTCGGTTAGTCCTTCGGGAGGTTCGCGACCCGCAGCTCCCCCCTCGCGACCAGCCGCTCCTGCTCGTCGCGGATGTCGACCGACCAGAGCTGCTGGCTGCGGCCGCGGTGGATCGGTGTCGCGACAGCCGTCAGCGTCCCCTCACGGACCGCGCGCAGGAAGTTGGTGTGGTTGCTCGTGCCGACGACGTGGCCGCGGTCGCCGAACCACATCGCCCCGGCGACACTGCCCACGGTCTCGACCACCGAGCAGAGAACGCCGCCGTGCAGCAGGCCGTACGGCTGGAGCAGCTCCGGCCGTACGGTCACGCTCGCCCGGACCTCGTCTCCGCTTGCCGAGGTGACCTCGACGCCGAGCAGTGTGTCGAGACCCTCGTACGCGTCATTGCCTGGAGTCACGCCGACTAGAAGATCAAGACGAGCAGCAGGATGATGATGATGAGTGCGACGACGCCGCCACCGATGTACATGATTGGTCCCTTTCGTCGGGCCGCGCCGGTGCGGCTGCGCTCAGGCCTACCCCGGCGCGAACGGTTCCAGTGCTCGTCACGCGATCTTCATGGAATGCGCTGACCGTACGATGGCCGCATGACCGTCGCGGACGCCGAGCGCTCCGCCGGCAGCAGCACGGCAGTTCGGGGGACCGCCACGAGTGAGGCCTCCCGCCGCCGCACCTTCGCCGTCATCAGTCACCCCGACGCGGGCAAGTCGACCCTCACCGAGGCGCTCGCCCTGCACGCCCGGGTCATCCAGGAGGCCGGGGCGATCCACGGCAAGGCCGGCCGCAAGAGCACCGTGTCTGACTGGATGGACATGGAGAAGGCGCGCGGCATCTCGATCAGCTCGGCGGCGCTGCAGTTCGGGTACGGCGGGTGCGTCGTCAACCTGCTGGACACCCCCGGCCACGCCGACTTCTCGGAGGACACCTACCGGGTGCTCGCGGCTGTCGACTGCGCCGTCATGCTGCTCGACGCCGCCAAGGGTCTCGAGCCGCAGACGATGAAGCTGTTCGACGTCTGCCGGCACCGGGGCATCCCGGTGCTCACCGTCGTCAACAAGTGGGACCGGCCCGGCCTCGAGGCGCTCGAGCTCCTGGACGAGATCCGCGAGCGCACCGGACTGGAGCCGACGCCGCTGACCTGGCCGGTCGGCATCGCCGGGGACTTCCGCGGTGTGCTGGACCGCGCCACCGGCGACTTCCTGCGCTTCACCCGCACCGCCGGGGGCGCGACGATCGCCCCTGAGGAGCGGGTGCCTGCCGACCGTGCGGCGAGCGAGGAGGGCGAGGCCTGGCGGACGGCGGTCGAGGAGAGCGAGCTGCTCGAGGCGATGGGGCAGGTGCATGAGCAGTCCGCGTTCCTCGGCGGCATCACGACGCCCGTCCTGTTCGGCTCGGCTGTCCTGAACTTCGGGGTGCGCCAGCTGCTGGACACCCTGCTCGAGCTGGCTCCGCCGCCCGGGCCCCGGCCGGATGTCGACGGCGCCCTCCGGCCGCTCGACCGGCCGTTCAGCGCTTTCGTGTTCAAGATCCAGGCCGGCATGGACAGTGCCCACCGAGACCGGCTGGCCTACGTCCGGGTCTGTTCCGGCGTCTTCGAACGGGGCACGGTGGTGACCCATGCGGCGACCGGGCGGCCGTTCGCCACGAAGTACGCCCAGCAGGTGTTCGGGCGTGAGCGGGAGACCATCGACCTGGCTTATCCCGGCGACGTCGTCGGCCTGGTCAACGCCTCCGCGCTGCGGGTCGGCGACAGCCTGTACGTCGACGAGCCGGTCACCTTCCCGCCGATCCCGAGCTTTGCGCCCGAGCACTTCGCGGTGTGCCGGGCGGTCGACTCCGGTCGCTACAAGCAGTTCCGCCGCGGCATCGAGCAGCTCGAGCAGGAGGGGACGGTGCAGGTGCTGCGCTCGGACCTGCGGGGCGACCAGGCTCCGGTGCTTGCCGCTGTCGGTCCGATGCAGTTCGAGGTGGCCGAGCACCGGATGGCCGGGGAGTTCTCCGCACCGGTACGGCTGGACCGCCTCGACTACTCGATGGCCCGCCGCACCGACCGTGACTGGGGCAGGGTGCTGGATCGCGAGAGCGGCGTCGAGGTGCTGGAGCGGACGAGCGACGGAGCGCTGCTCGCGCTGTTCGCCGGCAACTGGCGGCTGGCCCGGGTGCAGCGCGACCACCCCCGGGCCGTGCTCGAGCCACTCGTCGCGGCGAGCACGTGACCGCTGGTCCGGTCACCGCCGGGCTCCGCCGGCTGCTGCTGACCGTGGCGTTCGTCGCACTGCTCGGCACCGGGACCCTCGACGTCGTCCCGCGGGCGTGGCCGGTCGCTGCTGCCCTCTCCGCGACGCCCGGTGGTGGTCTGACCGGCGTGGGTCGCCAGGGTGGCTTCCCGGCCAGGACCGAAGCGCCGGCCCCGCCTGGTGCGCTCGGTGTGCGGACACCCCCTGTCCCCGCCGCGCCGACCTCGCTCGGATCGGCCGACGGGCCGCCACCCGGAGCGGGCCTGCTGGTCACTGTGCACCCCGCCGCCCGGGCGCCGGCCCGGGCGCCGACGAGCGCGCCGACGGGAAGACCTGCGGGGGCGCCCGGCAGCCGGGCGCCCCCGGTGACGGCAGGCACCGACGTGTCCCTGCCCGCACGGCCCTGACGGCCGTCCCCCTTCCCGGAGCCTTTCCATGACCCGTCCCCCTGTGGTGCGCGCGCTGCTCGCGCTGCTGATTCTCGGCCTGTCGACCTACTTCGCCGTCACCAAGGACCCCCGCCTCGGCCTCGACCTGCGGGGCGGCACCTCCATCACGCTCGAGACCAAGGACTCACCCACCACGGAGGCCGACGCCGAGGCGACCGACCGCGCCCTCGAGGTCCTACGTCGGCGCGTCGATGCCCTCGGTGTCGCCGAGCCCACGCTGGCGCGGTCCGGCAGCAACCGGATCATCGTCGAGCTGCCCGGACTGCAGAACGCGGCCGAGGCAGCCGAGCAGCTCGGGCAGACCGCACAGCTGACCTTCCACCCCGTGCTCGGTCAGATCGACCCGTCGCAGCTGCCTGGTCAGCCGACTGCCCCGGGTGACCCGGCCGCGCCCCCCGTCGACCCGGCCGCACCTGCGGCCCCGCCCGTCGACCCGGCAGCGCCACCGCCGGCGGTGCCGGTGCCGCAAGGTCGCGCGATGCTGGTCCTGCCCGACGGCCAGGCCCCGGAACCGAGCCCCGTCCCGTCCGCGCCGGTCGAACCTGTGCCGGCCCCTTCCGAGGCTGCCCCGGTCGAACCCGCTCCGACCGCATCCGAGCCCCCCGAGCTGCTGCCGGCCGAGCCGGCCGAGCCGGCCGACTTCGACGCCAGCAAGCAGCAGGCGATCCTCGACGAGCGGCAGCAGCCGATTCTCGTCGGCCCGGCCGCGCTGACCGGCGAGGGGGTCGGCGACGCCAGCTCGCAGGTCGACCCGCAGACCGGCACCGGCCGCTTCGTGTCGATCGACTTCCGCGGCGACGGCGGACGGATGTGGGAGGAGCTCACCGGTGCTGCTGCTTGCAACCCGCCCGGCGACCCCAAGCGCCGGGTGGCGATCGTGCTGGACGGCCAGGCGATCAGCTCGCCGCAGGTCGACCCGAGCGTGCAGTGCAACATCGGCATCCAGGGCGGTTCCACCCAGATCACCGGCAACTTCACTCAGGCAGAGGGTGAGGGCCTCGCCGTGCTCATCAAGGGCGGCGCGCTGCCGGTGCCCGTCGAGATCATCTCGCGCAGCACCGTCGGTCCCTCGCTCGGTGAGGAAGCGATCGCCGCCAGCGTGCAGGCCGGGATCATCGGGCTGGTCATGACGACGATCTTCCTGATCGTCGTCTACCGCTTCGTCGGCTTCCTCGCAGCCGTCGCGCTCGCCAGCTACGGCCTGATCTCCTACGGCGCGCTGGTCGCCCTCGGTGCCACGCTCACCCTGCCCGGACTCGGTGGCCTGTTGCTGTCGGCGGGACTCGCCATCGACGCGAACGTGCTGGTGTTCGAACGGGCCCGGGAGGAGTTCGCCGCCTCCCGCAGCAAGCGGCTCATGCCGGCGCTCAACAACGGCTTCGCCAAGGCGTTCAGCGCCATCGCCGACTCCAACATCACGACGCTGCTGGCTGCCGGGCTGCTGTTCCTGCTCGCCTCCGGTCCGGTGCGTGGCTTCGGCGTCACCCTGGTCATCGGCGTGCTCGCGTCGGTGATCTCCGCGCTGCTCGTCACCCGCGTGTTCACCGAGTTCGGGCTGAAGCGGGGGCTGATCGGCAAGCGCCCCGCAGTCACCGGGCTGGCCTCGCTCGGCCGCTTCCGCGAGTGGCTGGAGCGCCGCAAGCCCGACCTGATGAAGTTCCGGCAGCGCTACCTGCTCATCGCCGCCGTCGCCCTGCTCCTCGCGCTGGTCGGCATGTTCCTGCGGGGCTTCAACTTCGGGGTCGAGTTCACCGGTGGTCGGGTCGTCGAGTACGCGAACGCCCAGGGCCTGTCTGTCGGCGACGCGCGGGAGGCCGTCGCGGACGCGGGCTTTCCCACCGCGGTCGTGCAGGAGAGCAACGGCGAGAACCTCACCGTGCGCACGGCGAACATCAACGACGACCAGGTGGAGCAGGTCCGCTCCTCGCTCGCCGAGGCCGGCGGAGGTGACGTCAGCATCATCAGCGACGACCTGATCGGGCCGACTCTCGGCAGCGAGCTCCGCACCAAGGCGATTCTCGCCCTCGGCATCGCCCTGCTCGCCCAGCTGGCCTATCTCGCGGTCCGCTTCCGCTGGACGTTCGCCGCCGGCACGGTGCTCGCCATGCTGCACGACGTGATCCTGGTGCTGGGGATCTTCGCGTGGCTCGGCAAACCCATCGACGGCATCTTCCTCGCGGCGGCGCTGACCATCATCGGCGTCTCGGTCAACGACTCCGTCGTCACGATGGACCGCATCCGCGAGACGTGGTCCAACAACCGCACCAAACCGCTCGTCTCGGTGGTCAACTCGGCGATCATCGCGACGGCTCCGCGTACGATCAACACCGGTCTCGGTGCGTTCTTCATACTCGGGGCGCTCTTCGTCCTGGGTGGAAGGTCGTTGACCGACTTCGCCCTCGCCCTGCTGCTCGGTCTGTTCGTCGGCACCTACTCGTCGGCCTTCGTGGCCTCGCCGCTCATGCTGGTCCTCGAGCAACGCAACAACGCCCCGCCGCCCATGCCCAAGCGCAGGAACGTCAGCACCGCTAAGAAGCGGCCGCGACCGGTGAACAAGCGCCCGGCACCCCGTCCCGCGAAGCTCGCGCGAGAGGGTGGTGCGACCGCGTAGGCGACAGACCGAGGGGAGGAACGCGTGGAGAGCAGCTTCAACACGATCCTGCTCGCCTCGTCCGCCCTGCTGCTCGTAGCGGTCCTGGCGGTGCGGCTCGCCAGCCGTACCGGCCTGCCGTCGCTGCTCATCTATCTCGCGGTCGGTCTCGCGGTCGGCGAGGCCGGGCTTGGTGTGGAGTTCTCCGACTACGGGCTCACCGCGGAGCTGGGGCTCCTCGCACTCGCGCTGATCCTGGCCGAGGGCGGTCTGACCACCCGCTGGGCGGATGTGCGACCGGTGCTGCCGTTCGCCGTCGTGCTTGCGACGGTGGGCGTCGCAGTCAGCGTGGCGGTGGTCGCCGTGCTGGCCCATCTCGTGCTGGGAGTCGACACGCGTACGGCCGTCATCCTCGGCAGCGTGGTGGCCTCCACCGACGCGGCCGCCGTCTTCAGCGTGCTGCGCAAGTTGCCGCTGAGGGCCCGCATCGGCGCGGCGCTCGAGGCGGAATCGGGGCTGAACGACGCGCCGGTGGTGGTCCTGGTGGTGCTCGCCTCCTCCGACGCCTGGGGGCGGACCTCGGTGCTGGCCGGGGCGGGGACAGTCCTGTTCGAGCTCGTCGGCGGCGCGGTTCTGGGGCTGGTCGTCGGCCGGCTGGGACGAGAGGTGCTGGTACGCGCCGCCCTGTCCACCTCCGGCCTCTACCCGCTCGCGACCGTCGCGCTGTGCCTGCTCGCCTTCGCCGCAGGCCAGGCGATGCACGTCAGCGGCTTCCTCGCGGTCTACCTCGGCGCGTTGCTGCTCGGCAACTCCCCACTCCCGCACCGGCGGGCCGTGCTCGGCTTCGCCTCCTCGACGGCGCTGCTCGCCGAAGCGGGCCTGTTCGTCCTGCTCGGCCTGCTGGCCTCGCCGGAGCGGCTCCTCTCGGCTGTCCCCGAGGCGTTGTTGATCGGCGCCGCGGCGACCTTCCTCGCCCGCCCGCTCGCGGTCGCGCTGTCGGCCCTGCCGTTCCGGTTGCCCTGGCGCGAGCAGGTCTTCCTGTCCTGGGCCGGGCTGCGCGGGGCGGTGCCGATCGTCATCGCCACCATCCCCGTCACGGAAGGGCTGCCCGACGCCGAGCGCGTGCTGGACATCGTGTTCGTGCTGGTCGTCATCTACACGCTGATCCAGGCACCGACGCTGCCGTCCCTCGGTCGCCGGCTCGGGGTCGTCGACGGCGGTCAGGCGCTGGACGTCGAGATCGAGGCGGCGCCGCTGGAGCAGATCGGTGCCGACCTGCTCCAGGTGCGGGTCGGTCCGCTGTCCCGGCTGCACGGTGTCTACGTCGAGGAGCTCCGCCTGCCGGTCGGGGCCCACGTCACCCTCATCGTGCGGGCAGGCCGGAGCCTGGTGCCGGACCAGCACACCCACTTCTCCCGCGGGGACCAGCTGCTGATCGTCACCTCCGGGGCGGTGCGCCGGGAGACCGAGGCGCGCCTTCGGGCCGTCGCGCGCAGCGGCAAGCTGGCGCGCTGGAACGGCGAGCTCGGCACGTAGGCGGCGCTGCCGGGAACGGTCAGGCGCACGCGCCGGTTGACCTGAGCACACCCCCTCGACCCCTGGAGTGCCACCGTGTGGTTGCGCAGCAAGCCGGACATGCCGACAGCCGAGACGGCCCTGCCCGGCCGGTCGACGCCGCAGCCGCTGCCGGAGCGGCACGAGGTGCTCGGGACGCCGCTGACCCCGCCCTGGCCGGACGGGATGCAGGTGCTCTACGTCGCCATGGGCTGCTTCTGGGGGGCCGAGCGCTTCTTCTGGAACCTGCCCGGGGTGTGGACCACGGCCGCCGGATACACCGGCGGGTTCACGCCGCACCCGACGTACGAGGAAACCTGCACCGGCCGCACCGGTCACACCGAGGCTGTCCTGGTCGTCTACGACCCGGCGAAGCTCGAGCTCGACGAGCTGCTCAGGACGTTCTGGGAGAACCACGACCCGACACAGGTCAACGGCCAGGGCAACGACCACGGCACGCAGTACCGCACGGCGATCTACCCCACCAGCGACGAGCAGCTGACGGCGGTGCGGGCCTCCGCTGAGCGATACCAGGCGGCGCTGACGGCATCGGGCTACGCAGCGATCACGACCGAGATCCGCCCGTTCAGCGAGGCCGGTCCCTGGTACTACGCCGAGCCCTACCACCAGCAGTACCTGCACAAGAACCCGCGCGGCTACTGCAACCACGGCTTCTGCCAGGTGGAGTACGCCTAGCGCACCTCGACTCTTCTATGGGCGCACCGTCAGCCGCATCCGGAACGCCCCGTCGCTCGTGTCGCCGGAGCTGGTCAGGCCGAACGACTGCAGTACGGCGGCGTCCTGCCTGTCCTCGCCGAGGTCCTCGCCGGACACCTCGATCGCCCGGGCGATGTCGACGTAGAGGAGCAGGGCGGCTCGTCCGGCATCGGGCACGGCCGTCGTGAAGGCCCCCGACGTCCCGAGCCCACCGTCGGTGCCGCTGATCGAGTCGAGCGCCTCCGGCGTCGAGCCGACAGCGATGCCGTCCTCGAGCCGGCGCA
>JBBSKF010000078.1:0-16840 GCA_038256525.1 Mycobacteriales bacterium
AGCAGCAGCCGCTCGAGCTCGACCGGCAGGCCCGGCTCCATCCCGGGTCGACCCCGTGGGACACCGGCGCGCTGGACCCATGCCCAGGTGTCAGCGACCGTCTGCTCGATCGGCCGGCAGGTGAGCCCCGCACTGCGTGCCCTGCCGGTGTCGCTCGCGAGGAACCCGGCGAGCTCCCCGCTCTCCGGCACCCAGCACGGCAGCTGCGTCCACGGCTGCGCCCCCGCCGCCGCCAGGGTCGCCTCGTCGGTCCACACCAGCTCGGCGTCGCTGCCGGTCACCTCGACGCAGGCCGCGAGCAGGTCGAGCATCGTGCAGTGGCCCGGCTCACTGACCACGTCGTACGGCCCGCTCCGCGCGCCCGTCAGGCTGTCGAGGACGAACTGCGCCAGGTCTCGGACATCGACGTACTGCAGCCCCCGCTGCGGCCGGCCGGGCGCCACGACGCGGCCGCCGCGCGAGATGCGGTCGAGCCACCAGGGCAGCCGGGCGACGTCCTCGTACGGCCCGAGGATCATCCCGGCGCGCAGCAGCAGGACATCGGGAAAGGCTGCCAGCCAGGCAAGCTCGCCGCCGCGCTTGTCCTGCGGGTAGAGCACCGCACCTGCGTCCGGGTCGCCGGCGACCACCGGGTCCGTCTCGTCCTGGCCGATGGCGCACTCGGCGTAGACCGACCGGCTGGACACGTACGCCGCCTGTCCCACCCGACCGGCCAGGGCAGCCGCGGCGTCCCGGGCCACCGACGGCGCGCCCGCCCAGGTGTCGAGCACCGCGTCGAAGGTGCGGTCACCGAGCGCCGTCTGCACGGCCGCCAGGTCGGTCCGGTCGGCGAGCAGCGACGTCACCACGCGCGGCGAAGATCCCGTGACGCCCCGGTGCAGCGCCGCCACCTGCCAGCCCCGGTCGAGGGCGGCTTCGACAACAGCCCGCCCGACAAAGCGCGTCCCGCCCAGCACCAGAAGCCGCATGCCGATGACCGTGCCGGACCCGGCCGCACCGGTCCAGCGTGTTCGCCGAGAGCGTCAGCGTGGTCAGGCCACCGACCGGCTGCTGCCGCGCGTGGTGGGTTCGAGCTCGACGACGACGTCAGGGCAAATGGATTCGCCGAGAACATGTCGCAGGTCGGTCAGCGGACCGGTGGTGAGCTGTCGCCGGACGTCGGCGATGTCGGCGCGATCGGCCAACCGCACGCCGAGCACCACCCGGTCGGCGCCACGCACCCGGACGATGCGGGCCGTGGCGCTGTCCACCCCAGCGCAGCGCTGCGTCGCCTCGACGAGCGCGTCGGTCACTGCGGCCGCGTCGACGCGCGTCTCGCCGCGGTTGCGGTGCTCGGTGAGGTCGATGTCGCCGAGTCGATCGGTGCGCACCTGCAGGAGCAGCCACCGCAGCGCGAGCAACCCGAGCAGCACGAGCACCACGGCGACCAGCGGCCAGAACCACTCGGCCTGACCGACCACGAACTCCTCCACCTCGCTGGACAGGACCAGGTCGCTCGTCCTGCCCTGCCCGAAGGCGCCCAGGCCGAACAGCAGCCCGGTCGTGCCCGCAGCGAGCAGCACCAGGGCGAGCAGGGTCAGCAGGAAGCGGTTCAGTCGATCGGCTCGCGATCCCATCAGCGCTCTCTCACGTCGACCTTCACCCGGGGTCGCCGGGTGAGCTCGAGATCGGCCATCGCCTGCTCCACGGCCGAGGTGACCTGCTGGGTCAGGCCGGCCGCCTGACCGCGAGCCCGGGTGTGCACGCGTAGCGACACCTTGGACCGGCGGACGGACGCGCTGGCCTGCGTGACGCCACTGACGCCGCGGGCGGCAGTGGTAGCGGCGCTGCCGACACCCGCGCGGGTGGCGACGGTCGGCACCCCCTCGAGCAGCGGCCGGGTGGCCAGGACGTCGGGCCGACGGCGCTTGAGCTCGAAGAACAGCAGCACGAGACCGATGGCTGTCGCCGCCCCGGAGGTCACCAGCAGAGCCGGATCGTTCGCGCGCAGGTCGGACAGCGACGCCCCCCACCGTGGCCACGGCGCCAGCCACGGGTCGAGATCCAGTGCCCACCGGATCACCTCGCCCGCGGTGACGACGGCCGCCGCGACCACCGCGAGGCACACAACGGTGGCCAGCAGGCGGTTGACCAGGTGCAGGACGATCACGGCGCTCCCTAACGGACCCGGCGGCGGGAGCGGCGGTCGGTCGGCAGAGCGGTGACCTGGACGTCGACGTGTGAGACCCGCAGACCGGCCAACTCCGAAAGACGTTGCGTCACCCGTGTGCGCACGGCTTCGGCAACCTCGATGATCGGTGCCGGCCAGCGCACCGACAGGGACACCCGTACCGTCGCGACGTCCCCCGAAACGGTGACGTCGGCCTTGACCCGCCCGTCGAAGTCGACGCCGCCGAGGGCCTGGCCGAGCACCCGCGACACCGGTGCGGCGACGTCGTGCACCTCGCTGGCGGCAGCCACCACCAGGCGGGCGACCGCGCGCTCGCGCAGCTCCAGCGCACCGCGCATCCCCGGGTCGTCGTTGCCTGCCGGCGCACCCGGCGCGTCCTGCACGACTGTCACGGTCGTTGCCGGTCCTTGCCACCGACGTACGTGGTGAGGTCGACCGCACCGTCGAGGACCCGGCCGACGAACAGGCCGATCGCGCCGAGCACGAGCACGGTGAGGAACTCAGCCGTACCGCCGAAAGCTGCGGCAGTCCCGAGAAACAGGCCGTAGAGCAGGCCCAACGCAGTCCAGGTCATGGTCTCGCTCTCTTCTCGCTCGCCCGATCGCCCGGGCTGGACGTTCGAAGCAGGGTGCACAGCCGATCGAGGAGCTGCGCGAGGACCGTTCGCTTGCGGTAGAAGACGACCGGCGAGGCCGGTCGCGAGCAGTGCCGGCGGAAGGCCGCGACCCCGACGGCGAAGGCCGCCGGGTCGCCACCCCGGTCCGGATGGTGGAGGAGGACGAAGCGGCGAAACTCCTCGCGGGTGCGAGGGCCCTCGCCGTCGGTCATGACGCGCCCGGCGGAAGCGGGAGGACTGATCCACCTGTCACCACGTCGGCGACGAGGATGTCGACGGCGCGGCCGCCGGCGACCGGCTCGACGGCCCGGCGCACCTGTTCAGCGAGTTCGGGCAGCGGGCGCCCGTCGAGCCGAAGCACGACCGCCACCTCACAGACGTCGTCCCGCCAGGAGATCCCGGCAACCCGGCGTCCGGGCAGGTAGGTGGCAGCCTGCCCGGCCAAGCCGCCTGCGAGCGCGGCGACAGACGGGCAGGCCAACACCCGCTCGGCGACGAGCTCAGCTGGATGCCGCTCGCCTTCGACAGCCGCGCCGCCCTCGGTCATCGGACGCGCGGTGCGGGCTCCTCGGAGTCACTGTCGTCCCGCTCGTTGGGCAGGTGCACGTCGTCGACCGAGATGTTCACCTCGGTGACCTCGAGCCCGGTCATGCGCTCGATGCTGCCGATCACGTTGCGTCGGACGCCCTGTGACAGTTCGAGGATGCTCACGCCGTACTCGACGACCAGGGCGATGTCGACGGCGGCCTGCGTCTCCCCGACCTCGACCGCCACGCCGTAGGTCACGCTCGGACCACTGCTGCCGGGGAAGCGCTCCTTCAGCGAGCCGAACGCCCGGGAAGCCCCGCCGCCCATCCGGTAGACGCCGTTGACCTCCTTCGCCGCCATGCCCGCGATCTTCGACACCACGGAGTCGGCGATCGCTGTCTTGCCGAGGGGCGTCGAGAGCTGGCTCCCGCCCTGGCGCTGCAGCCCCTTCTCGCCGCTGGCAGTCGTGCGCTGGTCCTTCTCGGTGCTCGTAGCCGTCGTCATGAGGCCTCCTGGTGGATGGGACGATCAGTGCACTGCGTCGTGCTCACAATTCGCCTACCCGGCGTCCGTAGGCGGCGAACCCCTCTGCGGGGCGTCATCGCATCTTGACGTGCAGAGTCCATGTGATCGTCATGCGATCAACACATCGGGTCAGGCGTCGACCCGCTTGCCGGGAAAGACCTCGAGTGCTTCGGCTCCCCGGTCCACGACGACCTCGTCACCGTCCCGGATCTCACCGGAGAGCAGGGCCCTCGCCAGCGCGTCGCCGATCGCCTTCTGCACCAGCCGCCGAAGCGGCCGGGCGCCGTACACCGGGTCGTATCCGGTCAGCGTCAGCCACTCCCGCGCCGGGTCGGTCACGGTCAGCATCAACCGCCGGTCGACCAGCCGCTTCGCCAGCAGGGCGACCTGCAGATCGACGATCCGCGCCAGCTCCGAGGTGCCGAGTGCGTCGAACAGCACGACATCGTCGAGCCGGTTGAGGAACTCGGGCCTGAACGTGCGCTGCACGACGTCCATCACCTTGTCCCGTCGCTGGTCGGGCGTGAGCAGCGGGTCACTGACGTAGGCCGAGCCGAGGTTCGAGGTCATCACCAGGATCGTGTTGCGGAAGTCCACGGTGCGGCCCTGACCGTCGGTGAGCCGGCCGTCGTCGAGCACCTGCAGGAGCACGTCGAAGACGTCGGGGTGCGCCTTCTCGACCTCGTCGAGAAGCACCACGGCGTACGGCCGGCGGCGCACCGACTCGGTGAGCTGCCCGCCCGCCTCGTAACCCACGTAGCCCGGCGGCGCCCCGACAAGGCGTGCCACCGAGTGCTTCTCGCCGTACTCACTCATGTCGATCCGGGTCATGGCCCGCTCGTCGTCGAACAGGAAGTCCGCGAGCGCCTTGGCCAGCTCGGTCTTGCCGACGCCGGTGGGACCGAGGAACAGGAACGATCCGGTCGGCCGGTCGGGATCGGAGATGCCGGCCCGCGACCGGCGTACGGCGTCGGACACCGCCTGCACCGCGGTGGCCTGGCCGACCAGCCGCGCACCGATCGCCTCCTCCATGCGCAGCAGTTTCGCCGTCTCGCCCTCGAGCAACCGGCCGGCCGGGATCCCGGTCCAGGCGGCGACGACCGAGGCGATGTCGTCCGGGCCGACCTTCTCCTCGACCATCCGGTCGGACTGCTCGGCGGCGGCGCTGGCTGTGGCGAGCTCCTTCTCCACCGCGGGGATCTCGCCGTAGAGCAGCCGGCTGGCTGCTTCGTTGTCGTTCTCGCGCTCGGCGCGTTCGAACTGAGTACGCAGCTGGTCGAGCTGCTGCTTGAGCTCCCCGACCCGGTTGAGCCCGGCCTGCTCGCGCTCCCAACGCGCAGTCAGCCCCGCCAGTTCAGCTTGCCGGTCGGCCATCTCACGCCGCAATGCAGCCAGCCGCGCCTGCGAGGCCTGGTCGGTCTCCCGCTCGAGCGCGAGCTCCTCCATCCGCATCCGGTCGACGGCGCGCTGCAGCTCGTCGATCTCGACGGGCCGGCTGTCGATCTCCATTCGCAACCGGGAGGCCGCCTCGTCGACGAGGTCGATCGCCTTGTCCGGCAGGAAGCGGGCCGGGATGTACCGGTCGGACAGCGTCGCCGCCGCGACCAGGGCGGAGTCGGCGATCTCGACCTTGTGATGCGCCTCGTAGCGGCCCTTGAGCCCCCGCAGGATCGCGACAGTGTCCTCTGCGGACGGCTCGCCGACGAGCACCTGCTGGAAACGACGCTCCAGCGCCGCGTCCTTCTCGATCCCCGTGCGGTACTCGTCGAGCGTCGTCGCGCCGACCATACGCAGCTCGCCGCGAGCCAGCATCGGCTTGAGCATGTTGCCGGCGTCCATGCTGCCCTCGGCCTTGCCCGCACCCACCAGCGTGTGCAGCTCGTCGAGGAAGGTGATGACCTGCCCGTCGCTGTCCTGGATGTCGGTCAGCACCGCTTTGAGCCGCTCCTCGAACTGTCCGCGGTACTGCGCGCCGGCGATCATCGCGGCCAGGTCCAGGGCGACGATGCTCTTGCCGCGCAGGCTCTCCGGGACGTCACCGTCGACGATGCGCTGTGCCAATCCTTCGACGACAGCGGTCTTGCCGACACCGGGCTCGCCGATGAGGACCGGGTTGTTCTTCGTCCGCCGGGACAGCACCTGCACAACGCGGCGGATCTCGGTGTCGCGGCCGATCACCGGGTCGAGCTCGCCCCGGCGGGCCCGGTCGGTGAGATCGACGCCGTACTTCTCGAGCGCCTTGTAGGTCGACTCGGGGTCCTGGGAGGTGATCCGCCGCATGCCGCCGCGGACCTTGGCGAAGGCGTCGGTCAGGGCCTTGGGCAGTGCCTGCTGCTGCTTGAGCAGTTCGGCGACATCACCGCCGCTGTCGGCCAACCCGACGAGCAGGTGCTCGGTCGAGACGTAGTCGTCGCCGACCTCCTTGGCCTTGTGCGACGCCACCGACATCACCGCCATCAGCGCGCGGGACAGCTGCGGCGCCGCGACGGTCGAACCGCTCGCCTTGGGGATCGCGGCGAGCAGGCTCTCCGCGCGGGTCCGGACCTGGGCAGGGTCGGCGCCGACCGCGGCGAGCAGCGGGGCAGCGATGCCGTCGCCCTGGTCGAGCAGCGCGAGAAGCAGGTGGACCGGAGCCACCTCCGGGTGTCCCTCGGCGGCGGCCCGGCGGACAGCCGTCGACACGGCCTCCTGGGCCCTGGTGGTCAGGCGTTCGGTGTTGTCCACGGGCGCTCCTTCCTACGTCGTGCGTTCCGTGACATGCAACGCCTCACAAGTTGAGCCTGTTCCACTCAATCGCGGCGATGCGCACGTGCAAGCCGGCATGGGCGACGACGGAGGACCGTCCCAGCGTCGCGTACGAGGCGGTGATGGGATGGTGCGCGTCCGTGCCGGCGCCATCCCAGATGACCGATTCCTGAAGATCCGCTGAAGATCTGGCGTGGGGGATTGCACCCTTTGGCCCGCAGGAAGAGCCTGCCTTGAACGGTACGGATCTCGCCTTTGGGGGGTGAGGGAGTCACACTGCCGGACTCCCGGTGGGGCCGGTTCTGGACCACCTGCTCGGCCGTTCCAGGGGGAAGTTCCGGCGTGACGCCGGCGAACGCCTTACCTACCGCGGTCCCTGATCTGTTGCCGCCGATCTCTGCCCGGTGCCCAAGCATGTATCAACGCCGCAGCAACGCACCTCCAGTCAGTGCCCGTCAGCCCACACCTCGAGCAGTCACGACCGACCGCCGGCCCTTTCGGCCCACAGACGTCCAGGAGAGAACCATGTCGATCCGCCGGATCACCCCCGCGATCACCGGCACGATCGGCCTGGTGCTTGCCGCCGTGCTGGTCGGGCTCGGGCTCGTCATGACGAGCAACGCGAACTTCGCCAAGACCTACACCGCCGAGCAGTTGGGCCAGCAAAAGATCACGTTCAGCAGTGTCGAGGCGCTGACTCCCGAGGAGAGCCAGTCGCCGTGCCTGATCCAGTACGCAGGTCAGCAGCTCACGACCGGCAAGCAGGCCGAGTGCTACGCCAACGACTTCATCGGCCTGCACGTCACGAAGATCGGCGGTGGCAAGACCTACGCCGAGATGCGGGGACCGGAGCAGGCGCTACTGGCCAAGGTCACCGCCGCGCAGAAGGCCAACGACCCCGGACTCGCCGAGCTGCAGAAGCAGCACGCCATCGCGAAGGGGCAGCGCGACGCCGTCTTCCAGGGTGAGACCTCCCGTGGACTCCTCCTCACCTCGTTCGGCTTCAGCGTGCTCGGTGCCAAGGCTGAGCAGGCAGCCACCACGGCCTACCTCGTCGCCGGATTGGTCGCGCTGCTGTCCTTGGTCATCCTGGCCCGAGGACGTGGGGCTGCTCGGACTGCAGGCGCCGGATCACCCACCGGCAGCGTGGGCATCCCCCGCCAGGCCACGACGAGTCCCTCACCCGCGACGGCCGAGCCCAACCCGGGCCCGCCTCAGACGACGACCAACGCCTAGGTCGACAGTGACCTGAGCCGGCGACGCCCTGAAGGGCAATGATCACGCCCACGAAGAGCCGGACTGTCCGTCACCGGAAGACCACCGTCCGGTGGCCGTTGAGCAGCACCCGCCGCTCGGCGTGCCACAGGACCGCCCGCGCCAGCACCCGCGCCTCGATGTCCTGCCCGACGCGGGCCAGCTGCTCCGCGGTCTGGGTGTGGTCGGCGCGGGCGACGTCCTGCTCGATGATCGGTCCCTCGTCGAGGTCGGCCGTCACGTAGTGCGCGCTCGCGCCGATGAGCTTCACGCCCCGGTCGTGCGCCTGCGCGTACGGCCGGGCGCCCTTGAAACTCGGTAGGAACGAGTGGTGGATGTTGATCGCGCTACCGGTGAGGCGGGCGCACAGCTCCGGGGACAGCACCTGCATGTAGCGGGCGAGCACCACCAGCTCGACGTTCTCGGCCTCGATCAACGCGAGCAGCTCTGCCTCGGCGTCGGCTTTCGACTCCGCGACGACCGGGATGTGGTGGAAGGCGACCCCGTGCCACTCGACCAGCGCCCGCGTGTCGGGGTGGTTGCTCACCACTGCCCGCAGGTCGACCGGTAGGGAGCCGGTGCGGTGCCGGAACAGCAGGTCCTGCAGGCAGTGGTCCTGCTTGGAGACCAGCACCAAGGTGGGCACCGGGCGGGTGGCCGGCGCGAGGTGCCAGTCCATCGCAAAGGTGGTGGCCGTCGCCTCGAAGGCCGACCGCAGCGACGCGCCCGTGACCGACGGGTCGGCCTCGACGTGCACCCGCATGAAGAAGCGCTCGCTGTCCGGCTCGCGGTACTGCTGGCTGTCCAGGATGTTGCAACCGGTCACGAGCAGGAACGTCGAGACGGCGTGCACGATCCCGGTCCGGTCCGGGCAGGACAGGGTCAGCAGGTGCTCGCCAGAGGTCATGACCCCTCCGCCCGCAGTTCCCGGCACGCCTCGCCCAGCAAGGCCAACGGCGCATCAATCGTACGGCGGACCAGGGCGGCGTCGACTCGGAAGTACTGATGCGCAAGCACATTGCGCATCCCCACAACGTCCTGCCACGGCACGTCGGCGCGCCCGGCCAGCATGGCTTCCGGAAGCGCCTTGACCGCCTCACCGATCACGAACAGATTCCACAGGACAGCGCCCAAGGCCATCTCGTGGTGTTCTCCCCCGAGCTGGACCTCGGCGGTGGTGATCCGCTCGACGGCGGTCAGCACGTCCGCCAACCGCTCCGACGGGGTCCTCACAGAGTGACCAGATCGCCCAGGGCACGGTCCGCGACGTCCGGGCGCAGGATCTCCAGCGTCCCCACGTCCACCGGGATCCCGAGCAGCTCCGTCAGCTGTCTCGTCAGCACGACAAGGGCGAACGCGCCGTGGGTGGCCACGTCGTAGTCGACGAGCAGGTCGATGTCGCTGTCGGGACCATCCTCGCCGCGCGCGACCGACCCGAACACCCGAACGTTTCGTGCACCCGCCTCGTGGACGACCCGCTCGATCTCGGCGCGCCGCTCACGCAGCACAGCGAGTCGGGGAGCAGGCGGCGAGATCGGCTCGGTCGACACGACCAGTCGCTGACCCGCTGCACCCATCAACCGTTCGAGGGTCGAGACCGTCGGGATCGCCGCACCCGTCTCGTAGCGGGCGACAGCGGCTTGCGACGTCCGCGCCCGGCGGGCCAGCGACGCCTGCGTCAAGCCCGCCGACGCCCGCGCATGACGCAGCAGGCCGGCGATGTCCACCGGCACACTATACCTGTTACGGCATCAGCGTCGGGTCGGCTTCCAGACCACGAGAGCGGCGTCGCGCACCGGAACGAGGTCGCGCCGAAGGCTGGCCACCGCGGTGTCGTGAGCGGAGGCCAGCGCCGCCTGCGCCCGCGCGAGCTCGAGAGCCAACTCCTCCACCCGCGCCTGCAACGCCTCGACATGGTGCTCGAGGTCGATGATCCGCTTGATGCCCTCGAGGTTGACACCCTCCTCCTGCGAGAGCCGCTGCACCTCGCGGAGCAGCGCGACATCGCGCGAGGAGTAGCGGCGACCGCCGCCACCGGACCGGCCCGGTGTGACGAGCCCGAGCCGGTCGTACTGCCGGAGGGTCTGCGGGTGCATGCCCGACAGCTCGGCCGCGACCGAGATGACGAACACCGCTGCGTCGTCGTCCATCACACCGCTCCCAGATGGGCTCGCGGATCTTCGCTCGAGGCAGCGGCGAAGGTCTCGAGTGCCTTCTTCGCCTCGCTCGAGAGCTTCTGCGGCACGGCGACCTCGACCGTCACGAGCAGGTCGCCCCCCTTGCCGGGCACCCCCCGGCCGCGAACCCGGAAGGTCCGCCCGGTGGTGGTGCCGGCCGGCACCTTGAGCGTCACCGGTCCATCCGGCGTCGGCACGCCGACCTGGGCCCCGAGCGCCGCCTCGGCGAACGTGATCGGCACGGTCACGGTCAGGTGCTGGTCGCGGCGGCCGAGGAAGGCGTGCGGCGTCACGTGCACGGTGACCATGAGATCTCCTGCAGGGCCGCCGCGTTCGCCCTCACCGCCTCGGCCGGCCAATCGCACCTTCTGCCCTTCCGCCACGCCCGCGGGGATGCGGACGTTGAGCGTCTTGACGACCGCGGCCCGGCCCTCGCCCCGGCACCCGGTGCACGGCGACCCGACGATGCGGCCGCTGCCGCGGCAGGTCTTGCATGGCTCGCTGAAGGCGAAGCCCCCCTGGCTGCGGGACGTGACGCCCGCTCCGGCGCAGGTCGGGCAGGCCTGCGGGGCCGTGCCCGGGGCGGCGCCGGAGCCGCCGCAGACGGTGCACGGGCCGGTGGTCGTCAGCCGCAGCGGGACCGTGACCCCGCGCAGCGCGTCGAGGAAGGACAGCGTCACCGCCGCCTCGACATCGGCTCCGCGACGCGGCGCCCGCTGCCCCCCGGAGCGGGCGTTGCCGAACAGTCCGCCGAGCACATCGCCGAAGCCTCCCTGGGCCGACCCGGTCCGGCCTAACAGATCGCCGAGGTCGAATCCGGGAACGCCACCGCCGGCGTACGACCCGGCCGGCCCGCGCGGCACGCCGGAGCCGAACAACGAGCGGGCCTCGTCGTACTCCTTGCGCCGAGTGGTGTCCGAGAGCACGTCGTAGGCCTCGGAGACCTCCTTGAAGCGCTCCTCACCCCTGGGGTTGGTGTCCGGGTGCAGGTCGCGGGCGAGCTTGCGGTACGCCTTCTTGATGTCGGCCGCGGCGGCGTCCTTCGGCACGCCGAGAGCGGCGTAGAAGTCCTTCTCGACATCGCGTGCGCTCATGACACGGGTAAAGCCGGCTCAGCCACCGAGACGCGGGCCGGCCGCAGGACGCGCGGACCGGCGGCCCCCGAGGCGAGGCGATAACCCGGCTGGAGCACCATGGCGCAGGTGGCGACCGTCACCTCAGGGTCCGGTTCGGCCTGCATCAGCGCCTCGTGGACCGCCGGGTCGAACGGGTCACCGGCCGCGCCGAACTGCTCCAGACCGAGCTTGCCGGTCAGCGCCTCGAGCTTCTCGGCGACGCCCTTGAAGGCGCCGTGCACGTCGTCATGCTGACGGGCCCGGTCGATGTCGTCGAGCACCGGCAGCAGTCCGGACAGCAAGCCGGCGGTCGCCATCTCCAGCACGGCCAGCCGGTCGCGGTCGACCCGCTTGCGGTAGTTGGCGTATTCCGCGGACACCCGCTGCAGGTCAGCGGTGAGCTCGGCCACCTGATCCGGAGCGGTCGGCTGCCCACCGGCCGGCTCGGCCTCGGCGGCCGGCTCGGCAGCAACGGGCGCGGCCGGCACCGGCGGCACCTCGCGGACCGCCCCGGTCTCGGGGTCCAGGCGTCGCCGGTCCCGCACGATCACCCGGTCCGGGTCCTCGCCGAGCCGGCCCTCGTCGGCGTCCGTCACTTGCCTTCGTCCTCGACGACCTCGGCGTCGACGACGCCGTCATCCTCGGCGGCACCGGCCGGGCCGGGTGCTTCGCCGCCGGCACCGTCAGCCGACTCCTGCGCGTAGAGCGCGCCGCCGAGCGCCTGGCTCTTGCTCGCGACCGCCTCGGCAGCGGTCTTGATGGCCGCGGTGTCGCTGCCACCCAGCGCCGACTTGAGATCGATCAGCGCGGCCTCGACCTCAGCCTTGCCCTCGGCCGGGAGCTTGTCGCCGTTCTCGCCGAGGAACTTCTCGGTCTGGAAGACCAGGCCCTCGCTCTGGTTGCGCACCTCGACCTCCTCGCGGCGCTTCGCGTCCTCCTCGGCGTACTGCTCGGCCTCCTTCATCATCCGCTCGACCTCGTCCTTGGGCAGCGCGGAGCCGCCGGAGATGGTCATCCGCTGCTCCTTGCCGGTGCCGAGGTCCTTCGCGGAGACGTGCACGATGCCGTTCGCGTCGATGTCGAAGGTGACCTCGATCTGGGGCACCCCGCGTGGCGCCGGCGGCAGGCCGGTCAGCTCGAACATGCCGAGCTTCTTGTTGTACTGCGCCATCTCGCGCTCGCCCTGGAAGACCTGGATCTGCACAGACGGCTGGTTCTCATCGGCAGTGGTGAAGACCTCGGAGCGCTTGGTCGGGATCGTGGTGTTGCGCTCGATGAGCTTGGTCATGATCCCGCCCTTGGTCTCGATGCCGAGCGAGAGCGGGGTGACGTCGAGCAGCAGGACGTCCTTGACCTCGCCCTTGAGCACCCCCGCCTGCAGCGCCGCACCGACCGCGACGACCTCGTCGGGGTTGACGCCCTTGTTGGGCTCCTTGCCGGTGAGCTCGCGGACCAGGTCCGACACCGCCGGCATGCGCGTCGAGCCGCCGACCAGGACCACGTGGTCGATCTCGGCCAGCGCGACGGCCGCGTCCTTGATCGCCTGCTGGAAAGGGTTCTTGCACCGGTCGAGCAGGTCCTGCGTCATCCGCTGAAACTCCGCGCGGGTCAACGTGACGTCCAGGTGCAGCGGGCCGTCGGGGCTCGCCGTGATGTACGGCAGGTTGATCCCGGTCGACTGCGACGCCGACAGCTCGATCTTGGCCTTCTCGGCCGCCTCGCGCAGCCGCTGCATCGCCATCTTGTCGCCGGACAGGTCGATGCCGTTGTTGGACAGCTGGAACTGCTTGACCAGGTGGCCGACGACCCGCTCGTCCCAGTCGTCACCGCCGAGCTTGTTGTCACCGGAGGTGGCCTTCACCTCGATGACGCCGTCGCCGATCTCCAGCAGCGACACGTCGAAGGTGCCGCCGCCGAGGTCGAACACGAGGATCGTCTGCTCCTTCTCGCCCTTGTCCAGGCCGTACGCCAGCGCCGCCGCCGTCGGCTCGTTGACGATGCGCAGGACGTTGAGGCCGGCGATCTCGCCCGCCTCCTTGGTCGCCTGCCGCTCGTGGTCGGAGAAGTAGGCCGGGACCGTGATCACCGCGTCGGTGATCGGCTCGCCGAGATAGCTCTCCGCGTCCCGCTTGAGCTTCTGCAGGATGAACGCGCTGATCTGCTGGGCGGTGAAGTCCTTGCCGTCCAGGCTCTGACTCCAGTCCGTGCCCATGTGGCGCTTGACCGAGCGGATGGTGCGCGTGACGTTGGTGACGGCCTGGCGCTTGGCGACCTCGCCGACCAGGACCTCGCCGTTCTTGGCGAACGCCACGATCGACGGCGTCGTCCGCGAGCCCTCCGCGTTGGCGATGACCGACGGTTCACCGCCCTCGAGGACGGCGACGCAGGAGTTGGTGGTGCCGAGGTCGATGCCGACTGCACGTGCCATGGGGAGACCTTTCGTTCGTACGGGTTGAGTGCTCGCCACTCAGGGTGGCTCCTGTTTGGTCAAGCGTCAAACGGACCTGAGTGTTCCCGGCTCAAGAAATCTGCTACCCCGACATCCGTGTCACGCTGGCTACGTGCTGGCCGAGATGCGCAACCGCCGCGGCGGGCCGAACTGGCGGATGCGGGCACTGGCCATCCTGCTGTGCCTGCTGCTGGCCGCTCCGCTCACGGTGCTCGTCGTGCAGGCCGCGGCGCGCGTCCTGGATCTCGCCCTCTGACCCGCCCACCCCCTGCCTTCCCCACTGCCCGTTCTCGGTGCCAGCACCGCCCAGCCCGCGCTCGGGCCCGGCACCGAGATCGCGCCGCGCAGGCCACCCGGACCTACGCTCTGCACATGGAAACGCACATGCTCGTGCGCCTGGTGGCCGGCCTCGCGATCGCCGTCGTGGCCCTGGCCGTCGCCGGGCGGCGGGTGGCCTTCCTCTACCGCATGATCGCCGCCGGCCAGCCGTCCCCGGGGCGGCTCGACGACGCGCCACGCCGGCTGCTCGGGCAGGTCCGCGAGGTCGCCGGCCAGTCCCGGCTGCTGAAGTGGAACGTGCCGGGCCTGGCGCACTTCTTCGTGTTCTGGGGCTTCCTCATCCTCACGTTCACGATCATCGAAGCGGTCGGCGCGCTGTTCGACGTCGACTTCCACATCCCGCTGATCGGCAAGAGCCCGATCCTGGGGTTCCTCGAGGACTTCTTCGGCGTCGCCGTCCTGCTCGGGCTGCTCGCCTTCGCGATCATCCGGCTGCGCTCCAAACCCGAGGTGGTCGGGCGCGACTCCCGCTTCTACGGCTCGCACACGGGCGCCGCATGGGTCGTACTCGGATTGATCTTCCTGGTCATCCTCACCATGTTCGGGATCCGCGCGGCGCAGCTCAACACCGGCGTCTCGCCCTGGCAGGACGACCAGGGGGCCATCTTCTTCTCCAACCTGCTCGCCACGATCATCGAGCCGCTCGGCGAAACCGCCAACGAGCGCCTCGAGGACATCATGGTGATCGGCCAGATCGCCGTCGTCTTCGGCTTTCTCGTCATGGTCACCTACTCCAAGCACCTGCACATCTTCCTGGCGCCGGTCAACGTGCTCACCAAGCGCAACCCCGAGCCGGGCGGCGTCGCGCTCGGCGGGCTGCTGCCGATGATGAGCCACGGCAAGGTGCTCGACCTCGAAGAGGCCGATCCCGACGAGGACACGTTCGGCGTCGGCAAGGTCGAGGACTTCCGGTGGACGGCGATGCTCGACATGGCCACCTGCACCGAGTGCGGCCGGTGCCAGTCGCAGTGCCCCGCCTGGAACACCGGCAAGCCGCTGTCGCCCAAGCTGCTGATCATGAACCTGCGGGATCACCTGTTCGCGAAGGCCCCGTACATCCTGGGTTCGCAGACGGCACCCGAGAACCACGTCCCGGACTTCCACGACGCCGGCACCGCTGGTCACATGGGCGATGGCGGCCACCACGCGGTCCCGGAGTCCGGCTACGAGCGGGTGGTCGGCACGAACCACGACCAGGCCGTGCGCCCGCTGGTCGGCACCGCCGCCGAGGGCGGGGTCATCGACCCCGACGTGCTGTGGAGCTGCACGACCTGCGGCGCCTGCGTGGAGCAGTGCCCGGTCGACATCGAGCACGTCGACCACATCCTGGACATGCGCCGCTACCAGGTCCTGATCGAGTCGGCGTTCCCGAGCGAGGCCGGCGTGATGCTGCGCAACCTGGAGAACACCGGCAACCCGTGGGGGCTGAACAACAAGGCGCGCGAGGACTGGACCGAGGGACTGTCGTTCGAGGTACGGATCGTCGACGGCGAGATCCCGGCCGAGGTGGAGTACCTGTTCTGGGTCGGCTGCGCAGGCGCGCTGGAAGACCGGAGCAAGAAGGTCACCCGGGCGGTGGCCGAGCTGCTGCACACCGCGGGGGTCGAGTTCGCCGTGCTCGGCCGGGGCGAGAGCTGCACCGGCGACCCGGCCCGGCGCCTGGGCAACGAGTTCGTCTTCCAGATGCTGGCGCAGCAGAACATCGAGACGCTCAACGAGGTGGGGGCAGGCGCGGACCGGCACGTCAAGATCGTCGCCACCTGCCCGCACTGCTTCAACACGATCGCCAACGAGTACCCCCAGCTCGGTGGCCACTACGACGTCGTGCACCACACCCAGCTGCTCGGCTCGCTGATCGCCGACGGTCATCTCGTCCCGGTGACGCCGGTCGACGAGAAGGTGACCTACCACGACCCGTGCTACCTGGGCCGGCACAACAAGGTCTACACGCCGCCGCGCGAGATCCTCGCCGCGATCTCCGGCCTGTCGTCGCAGGAGATGCCGCGCTGCAAGGAGCGCGGCTTCTGCTGCGGCGCCGGCGGCGCGCGGATGTGGATGGAGGAGAAGATCGGCAAGTCGATCAACGTCGAGCGCACCGACGAGGCGCTCGCACTCGACCCCGACGTGATCTCGACCGCGTGCCCGTTCTGCATGGTCATGCTGTCCGATGCGGTGACCGCCAAGCAGCAGTCGGGGGACGCCAAGGACGGCGTGCAGGTCCTTGACGTGTCGCAGATCCTGGCCCGCTCGCTGGTGGCGGCGGGCGGGGGCAGCGGCCTTGCCGGCAGTGCGGTCACCCCGGACGTCACCGTCGAGGCCCCGAAGCCGGTCGGCGCGACGCCGGAGCAGACCGCGCAGGCCGACTACGGCCAGCTCGCCCAGTCCGGCGGCATCACGCCGGTCGAGAAGACCGACGACCCGGCCAGCTCCGGCGTCACCGTGGAGGGCGCCGCACCGGCCGAGGCCGAGCCGGCCCAAGCACCGCCAACCGATCAGACGCCCGAGCGCACGGCCGAGGGTTCCGGCCCGGACGTCACCGCCGAGTCGTCGCCGAGGACGGCCGGGGACGCTCCGGGCGGCGCGAGCGAGGGCCAGGGTCCAGGTGGCTCCGAGCCGCCCCGGCCCGACGCCTAGCCCCAGTCCCCAGCCCGCGCGCCGCACCACGCCCCGCTTCTCCCAAGATCAGCAGGAGGTTGGCGTCGGACGCGCCCGGCGTGTCGCGCGGCGATGTCCTGCTGATCTTGTGGGATTGCCCGGCAAGCCGAGCCGGAGCCGGCAGGGTCCCGAACAGTCCCGCTCCACAACCGCCCGCCCGCACGCTGCCGAGTACGATCCGAGCCGTACCGCTGCGGGCGTAGTTCAGCGGCAGAACATCAGCTTCCCAAGCTGAGAACGCGGGTTCGATTCCCGTCGCCCGCTCCA
>JBBSKF010000079.1:0-16583 GCA_038256525.1 Mycobacteriales bacterium
GCCGGCTGGCGACCGCCACCGACCCGACGGGGGCGGTGTTCAAGCTGCTGGGCACGAACCTGGCTGCGGCCGGCTGACTGCTGCCGTCCGGGCAGACCCTGCGCCCGCTGTGTCGCGGGGTCTGTGACGGGCAGACCCGGTGTCATGGCAGAAGGCGTGGGCAGTCCCGGTTTCGGTGTCGACATCGGTGGAAGCGGCATCAAGGGGGCGCTGGTCGACCTCGAGCCCGGCGCCCTGGCCGCCCAGCGGGTGCGCATCCCGACCCCGCGTCCGGCTACGCCGGACGCGGTGTGTGATGTCGTCGCGCAGGTGCTCGACCAGGCCGGCGCGCCGGATGGGTCGTTCGGCCTGACGTTGCCGGCTGTCGTGGTGAACGGTGAGGTCCGCACCGCAGCCAACATCGACGATGCTTGGATCGGCACCGACGTGGTCGCCCTCGTCGAGCAGCGCACCGGCCGCCGCCCAGTGGTGGTCAACGACGCCGACGCCGCCGGGATCGCCGAAGCGCGGTACGGGGCGGCCCGCGACATCGCCGGCACGGTGCTCGTGCTCACCCTCGGCACCGGCATCGGCAGCGCCCTGCTCCGCGACGGCCGGCTGGTGCCGAACGCCGAGCTCGGCCACCTCGAGATCGACGGCGAGCTCGGCGAGCGGCGCGCCTCCGACGCGGCCCGCGAGCGCGAGGGTCTGTCCTGGGTGGAGTGGGCGGCGCGGCTGCAGGCCTACCTTCGGCATGTCGACCGGCTGCTCTGGCCCGATCTGATCGTCCTCGGCGGCGGGGTGAGCAAGAAGTCGGACAAGTGGCTGCACCTGCTCGACGTGCGTCCGCCGGTGCGGCCGGCCGCGCTCCGCAATGACGCCGGCATGGTCGGGGCCGCGCTGCTGGCGCACGCGGACGGCCCGGCCTGACGGCGCCTCGCTCGCCTGGCTCGGATCAGCTGCTGAAGGTCACGTCCTCGGTCTGCGCGACTGCAGCAGTGCGGCCGGGCGCCGTCTGGAACTGCCAGTAGAGGTTCGTGTGCGCGATGACCTTGTCCGGCGGGGGAGCGCCCCACGCGCTCTGGTCCTGCGTCGTGTGCGCGTCCCCGACGAGCGTCACGTCGTAGCCGCGCGCAAGCGCGCCGTGGATCGTGGATCGGACGCAGGCATCGGTCTGTGCGCCGGTCACGACCAGGCGTCCGACGCCGGCCGTGGCGAGCACCGCCTCCAGGTCGGTGTCCTCGAAACAGTCACCGAACTTCTTGTGCACCAGCGGTTCGGAGTCCTGACGTACGAGCTCCGGGACGTATGCCCAGGCATCACTGCCCGTCTCCAGCTCAGCGTCGGAGTGCTGGACCCAGACGATCGGGACACTGTGCTCGCGTGCCCTGTCGACCAGCGTGCTGATGTTGGCGACGACCTCGTCGCGCTGGTAGGCCTCGGCCACAACGCCCTTCTGGACGTCGATCACCATGAAGGCCGTGCGGGGTCGATCTGGAAGCGTGGTCATGCTGATCTCCTCGGCTGGTCCGGTTGCTGTGTCACCAGACGCACGCTAGGACCGCCCACCGACAGGCGCAGTCGTGAACACTGTGCTTCAGCGGAACGCGTTGCTCGGAAGGGGGATGCATGACGAGTGAGGTGCGCAGAGCGGGAGTCGCGGACGCGGCCGTGGTGGCCACGTTGCTGGACGACTTCAACCGCGAGTTCGACACGCCGACTCCCGGTGTCGGCGTGCTCACGCCACGACTGGAGCAACTGCTCGCCGGAGGCGCAGTGGTCGCCATCCTCACGGGCGCCCCCGCCGTCGGGATCGCGCTGCTCACGTTGCGGCCCAACGTCTGGTTCGACGGTCCGGTCGCGCTCCTGGACGAGCTCTACGTGGCTCCCGCACTGCGCGGGCAAGGACGGGGGACGGCGCTGCTCCACGAGGCGGAGCAGGTCACGCGAGAGCGAGGCGGTGAGGTGCTGGAGATCAACGTCGACGGAGACGACGGGGGTGCCCGCCGGTTCTACGAGCGGCACGGCTATCGCAACTCGGAGCCGGACAGTGACGAGCAGCTGCTCTACTACTTCCGCGAGCTGTAGGCAGAGTCACAGGTCCTTGCGTACGAAAGACACGGCCGCGAGCCCCCAGATCATCGCCACCCACACCGCGGCCCAGGCGAGGTAGCCGGCAGTCAGTGGTGCCGCGCTCAGGAACGGGAAGGCGTCCGCGTCCGCGCCGCCGCTGATCTGGAGAAGAGCTGACGGGTCCTGGAAGGCGTGCATCGCCCCGCGCCACAGGCCGTCGGTGGGCAGGAGCATCCGGGACACGGTGCCGACGCGCTCGACGGCGTCGTTGTCGAGGGACGCCCCCACGCCGCCCACCACACCGGCCACCCACGTCGTGCAGAACAGGCCGACCGCGACCACGCCAGACGCCATCGGCGAGATGGCGGTCGACAGCAGCACCGCGAGGGTCAGCAGCACGGCCGTCTGTGCGGCGAGCAGGGCGAGGGCGGTGGCCGGCTCCGGCGGCCAGTAGCCGACCACCGCCCGGACGATGAGGATCTGGGCCAGTCCGGCGAGGACGACGAAGCCGCTGCCGAACACGACCAGCCCCAGCCACTTGCCCAGCAGGAAGGCGGACCGGCGGATCGGCCGGGCGAGCAGGGCCAGGGCAATGCCCGACTCCGTCTCCCCGGACAGCGTCGGGCCGGCGAGGAAAGCGGTGCCGAGCGCTGCGATCAGGCTGAAGCCGAACATCACCAGGTTGAGCACGATGGAGGCCGTGAGCCGGGCCTCGCCGCTGGTGAGCGTGCCGCCCGACTCCGCCGCGAGGCGGGAGAAGCCCCAGCTGCTGAGCGCCAGCAGGATGACCGTGAGCGCGGTGAGCGCGAGCACCACCCGCCGGCGGGACGCCTCGCGCAGGGTCAGTGCGGCGATGGTCAGCACCGTTCGGCCCGTGGTCACTGCTCGCCCGCCGACCGGGCGTCGGCGCCCTCCCGCAGGATGCCGAGCAGACGCTCCTCCAGGCTGATCCGCCCGGGCTCGACCGCGTGCACCCTGGCGCCCAGGGCGACCAGATCGGCAACCAGGTCGGGAACGGCCGTTCCGTTGTCGTTCACCGGCAGCGCGACGGTGACCCACCCACCCTCGTGCTCTGCCTTCCCGGTCGCGGCCAGGCGCGCCCGCGCCGCGGCGGACAGGTCCGTCAGCTGCAGCCGGAGCTCGCGCTGACCGAGCAGCTCGGCGAGCGTGCCCGATGCGGCGACCCGCCCCCGGTCGAGGATGACCACCCGGTCGCAGACCCGTTCGACCTCGCCGATCAGGTGCGAGTTGAGCAGCACCGCGACGCCCCGCCGTTTCAGCGCCAGCACGATGTCGCGCACGTCGGCGCGGCCGAGCGGGTCCAGCGCGCTGGTCGGCTCGTCGAGGACGACCAGCTTCGGCCCGGCCACCAGGGCGACCGCGAGGCCTAGGCGTTGCTGCATCCCCTTCGAGAAGCCGCCCAGTCGGTCGCCGGCCCGCCCGGTCAGGCCGACGAGGGACAGGCAGTCCAGCTGCTCCTGCTTGCTCACGCTGATCCCGGACAGCCGGACGTGCAGTGCCAGCACCTCGACCGGGCTCAGCCACGGCTGGTAGCGGAACAGCTCAGGCAGGTAGCCGACCCGGGCGCGCGCAGCGGGATCGGTCGCGGGCTGCCCGAGCAGCAGCACCTCGCCGGCGTCCGGGCGGACCAGGCCGAGAAGCATCTTGATCACCGAGGTCTTGCCCGCCCCGTTCGGGCCGAGCAGCCCGACGACCTCGCCGGTGCCGACTTCGAGGGACACGTCCTCGACAGCCAGCTGCCGCCCGTACCGCTTGCGCAGCCCCGAGCACCAGACGGCAGGCGCCGACGGCAGGTCGGGAAGGCGGGGCGCCGCGTCAGGAGCTGCGGCGTCCTCCGCCGCGGCGGCCAGACGCCCGGTCGTCATTGCAGGTCCCGGGCCACCGACAGGACCTCGCTGTCGTCGAGCGAACCGGCCACGACGGTGAGCACCCCGTCGTCCACCCATACGACGGCAGCCAGGGTCCGGTCGCGGGTGACCAGCAAGGTGGCCGGGACGCCGTCCACTTGCGTCGAGCTCGTCGTGACCTGGTCGGCGGGAACGGGCAGCGGCAGGGTGGAGCCGTCCGCGGTGAACGTCCGCAGCTGCTCGGCGATCCGGTCGGGGAGCCCGGGTAGGGACAGCAGGTAGTCACGGACCATGTCGAACGGGACCCCGGAGGAGAACGCCGTCGGCGCGACGGCGCGGCCCACGACCAGAGCGGGCGCACCGGTGGAGGACGTCCAGATCTGGGCGACGCCGGGGCCGGCATCCAGCCGCACCGAGCTGCCGTCCAGGCCCGCCGGCACGGGCGGCAGCGCCTGTCCCGCTTCGGCGGCGGCCCGGGCCGCCCGCTCGGCCGAGAAGGTGAATGTGCCGCTCACCTTCGAGCCCACCGAATAGACCGGCTCGCCGGCGATGCCGCTCGGCAGGTCGCTCACCTGGGGGACGTCGAGGCCGGTTTCGGCTTCCGCGGTGGCGGCGTCGGGGACCGCGCGCACGTCCGGGTCGGCGGTCAGGGCCAGCTCGCCGTACGCGCTCAGGTCGGGCAGCGCGATGAGGTTGGCGGTGGTGATGCTCACCGGCGCGATCTGCTCGGTGCGGAAGATCTGCAGCCAGTCATTGGCGGCAGCGGTGCCCGCTCCGCCGAGCACAAGGACAACGGCGAGGGCCGCGACGGAAGGGCGTTTCAGGAGCCCGGCCGGGCGCCTCGCCCGCGCCTTGGCCGTCCTACCCGTCACAGGCGCGGTCGCCGGCAGGCGCCGCCACGCAGCCGCCACGTCGAGATCCTCGGCAGCCTCGCCTGCGAGGCACGCCCGGACCAGGGCGGCGTCCTGGTGCATCCCGTCCAGGTCGGTGCGGCACGCGGGGCAGTCGTGAACGTGCTGGCGGTCGGAGACGGCTACCCCGGACGGCTCGTCGAGCAGCCGGCGCAGCACGCCTTCAGTGGGATGACGCATGGCGGTTCAACTCCTTGCGAAGGGCGGATTCAGCGCGCCGGACGGTGGTGCCGACGCTGCCGGCGGACATGTCGAGTGCTGCGGCGACCTCGTTGTAGCTCAGGCCGCTGTGTCGCAGCACGAGGGCGACGGCCTGCTTGCGGGGCAGCGAGGCCAGAGCGGCGCGCACGCGGCTGCGCTCCTCGAGCGTCACCACTGCGTCGGCCACGTCGCCGCCAACGGCGTCGTGCACACCGGCGGCGACCACCTCCCGCGATGCGCGCCGGCGGCCTGAGCGACGCGCGTTCAGCGCCGTGTGGGCGGCGGCAAGGGACAGCCAGCCGCGAGCCTGTCCGGCCGGCACCGAGGTGCGGCCGAAGGCCAGGAAGACCTCCTGGGCGACGTCTTCGGCCTCGTCCCGTGAGCCGAGGACCCGGGCGGCCACGCCGACGACCAGCCGGTAGTTCTGGCGGAACACCTCGTCCAGGTCGGCACGGGCGACGCAATGCCCTGGACCACTGATCGCCACCCGCTGCCCTTCTCCGCGTCGGACCACGACACCACCACGCGTCAGTACGGCCGTCGGCGCGGCCCGTACCTCTCGGATCAGGTTCATGCCCTTACAGCACCGCCGAGGTCAGCAATGTGACATCCCCGCGCGAGGCGGCCTGCGCGGCCCGGACGCGTGGCCCGGCCCGCCGCCGGCCCGCCCGGCCCACCTTCTCGGTGCCACCAGTGCCCGGTTCGGGCTGGCGCCGGCACCGAGATCGGCTCAGCGGCGGGGGCAACGGCCCGGCGGTCACACATCACCCCCCGGATGCGTCATCAGGGTGTGCGCAAGAGCCTGCTGCGCCGGGCTGGACGCCGGACCTGCGTCTGGCCCCACCACCGATACCGCGAGGAGAACTGATGAAGACCATGATGTGCCGCCAGCTGGGCGGCCCGTGTGACCTCGAGGTGAGCGGGGACACCGCCGACGACGTCATTCAGGCCCAGGACCGTCACCTTCGCGAGGCGGTTCGGGCAGGTGACGTCGACCACGAGGCGGCGCATGAGCAGATGAAGGGTCGCTGGCGACACCCCGTCCGGTCGATGGGGTGGTACCGCGACACCAAGAAGGCGTTCGCCGACCTGCCCGTGGCCTGAACCTGATAGGGGTGTGCCCGCCTCAGTGGGGCACACCCCGGTCGACCCGCTTCGCGCCCTTGCGGGGCTGTGTGACGGCCAGAACCGCTGCCTCGGACCGGAACTCGATCCGAGTTATCAGGCCGTCGACGACGGTGAAGTCGAAAGCCACGCGAGTCTGACCGCGGTGGATCCACGCCGCGCCAGGGCGGTCATCGACGAAGACCGGCACGGCGGCCTTGGCGGCCCCGTCGAAGAACTGCGCGACCTCTTGCCGCCCGGCAATGCGCTCAGGCGTGCCCAGCCGCACCGCCGCGGCATCCCCGGTGACGACGACATCCGGAGCCAGGAGGTCCAGCAGCCGGGTGATGTCGCCGCCCCGAGCGGCGGCGAGGAACGCATCGACGACCTCCCAGTCGGCCAGCGCGTCCTCGGGCGCGGGCGGCACCACCTTGGCCCGGGCCCGCGACGCGAGTTTGCGCGCAGCCGCAGGCGAGACGTCCAGCATCGCGGCGATGGTGGCGAAGTCGAAGCCGAAGCTGTCGTGCAGCACGAAGGCGACCCGTTCGGCGGGGGTGAGCCGGTCCAGCACCACCTGGAGAGCGACGCCGACGGTGTCGGCCAGCGCGATCTCCTCCGCCGGGTCGCTCGCGTGCCCGCCCACCTCGCCGTCGTCCGCCACCGGTACGGGGACCTTGGCACGGAGCCGGTCAAGGCACAGCCGGGTCGTCACCGTGGTCAGCCAGCCGGGCAGGTTCTCGATCTCCCGCTCGGTGCCTTGCAGGCGCAGCCACGCCTGCTGCGCGATGTCCTCGGCCTCGGCGTCGTCGCTGAGCATCCGGCCCGCGAGACGGATCAGCCGAGGCCGTTCGGCCTCGAAGTCCGCGGTCTGACCCATGGTCGTCACAACGTCTTCCCTCGTGCAGGCAGGGACGTCACGCGACCGCGGCCACCCCGCACGCTGCGGCCGCTTCGCGGACGAGCTCGTCGAGCGTCAGGCCGAGCACGTCCGCGATAGCCGCGACTGTGAAGAGCGCCGGCGTCGGTACCGCTCCGCGCTCGATCTTTCGCACCGTCTCCTCGGCGACGCCTGCGGCCGCGGCAACCTCCCGTACCGGCCTGTTTCCCCTGGCGCGACGAAGGGCCGCGCCCAGCGCGACGCCCCGCTCGCGCTCCTGCTCCGTCAACGCCAGCCGCACCATGCGGACAGCGTATCCCCGGCGGGACACCTATGCCGGGATAGTTGTACCGTCTCGTCATGGCCCTGCTTCCGCTACGCACCCCTACCGAGCTGGACACCATGCGGGCTGCCGGTCAGGTCGTCGCAAGAACGCTGCAGGCCGTACGGGCCGCTGCGGTGCCGGGCGTGCGCACGCGTGAGCTCGACGACCTCGCGCAGACCACCATCCGCGAGGCCGGGGCCCTGCCCTCGTTCCTGGGCTACCTCCCGTCCTGGGCCCCGACGCCCTTCAACGGCGCCCTCTGCCTGTCCCTGAACGAAGTCGTGGTCCACGGCAGGCCCACCGGACGGCGGCTGCTGGAGGGGGACCTGCTGAGCATCGACTGCGGCGCCATCGTCGACGGCTGGCACGGCGACTCGGCCATCACGGTCCGGATCAGGAACGATCCAGGCGACGCTGGAGACGACGCCCCGGCCGACGCCCGGCTGCTCGAGGCCACCCAGCTCGCCCTCCAGGCGGGGATCGCCGCGGCCCTGCCGGACGCCACCCTCCTGGACGTCGCCACGGCCATCGACGCCGTCGCCCGCGCGCACGGGTACGCACAGCTGCCCGACCACGGCGGCCACGGCATCGGGCGGCAGCTGCACGAGGCGCCCTTCGTCCCCAACGAGCCCACCCAGGACGCAGCCCGCCACCGCCTGCGCGCCGGCAACACCATCGCCATCGAGCCGATGCTGCACGCCGGGACGAGCCGCTACCGCACCAAGAAGGACGGCTGGTCCATCGCCACCGCCGACGGCAAGCGCGCCGCCCACTTCGAGCACACCGTCGCCATCACCGACGACGGGCCGGAGATCCTGACCGCCGCACCACGATGACTGGCTCGGAAAGGGCGGCTACTCCTGGGGTGCCGGTTCGAGGATGCGCGTGGTCGGTGCGCCGACCAGGGCTGGTGCGCTGGTGGGTGACGGCCATACCTGAGTGGTGAGGAAGCCGAGCATGGCCTGGGCCTCGGCGCGGGTGGTGAAGTCGAGGTCGATGACAACGAAGTGCGGGTCGTCGACCGGCTGGTAGATCCGGTGTCGCAGGACGCCGGCGCGGGTGCGGGCGTCCTGGAAGCGCTGGAAGGCGGCGTGCCAGGTGGGGAAGTCGGTGATCGCGTGCTCGATGTGCAGGGTCGTCATCGGGGTCTCCTTCGGGTAGGGCCACGCTAGGACCGGCATGCCGGATGGCGCCATCCCAGAGATATGGGGGTCCGCGCGCCCCAGCCGCGGGCATACCGTCCGGTCGTGTCCCTGTCCCCTCCCCCCTCGAGGCGCCTGCTCGCCAGGGTCGAGGAACTGTGTGCGTCGGACGTCGACGACCGCACCCTGCGGCGCCTCGTCCTCGATGCGCTGCCCCCGGGGCTCGGCGTCGACGCCTATGCCTGGCTGTTGACCGACCCGGTGACGGCGGTCGGCACCTCGCCGTTGGCCGACGTCCCGTGGTTGCCCGAGCTCCCGCGGCAGATCCGACTGAAGTACGCCACTGAGGTGAACCGGTGGACGGCTCTTCAGAGGTCGGTCGCGACGCTGGACGGCACGACCGGCGGCGACCGAGCGCAGAGCCTGGTCTGGCGCGAGCTGTTGACCCGCTACGGCGTCGGCGACGTCGCCTCAGTCGTGTTTCGTGATCGCTTCGGGTGCTGGGCGTTCCTCGAGCTGTGGCGGGCTGCCGACCGTGGATCGTTCTCCATCGAGGACGTTGCGCTCCTCGAGGCGGTGACGGACCCGCTCACCACGGCCCTGCGTCGGCGGGTGGCCCAGTCCTTCACGTCACCGACAACAGCAGCAGGGGCGGCCGGCCCTGTCGTCCTGCTGCTCGACTCCGATCTGCAGGTGAGAGTCCAGACCGAGTCGGCCGCGCAGTACCTGCAGCAGCTCCTGCCGCCCGAGGACGTGCGGGCACCTGTGCCGGCCTCGGCCTACAACGTGGCCGCGCAGCTGCTCGCGCTGGAGGACGGCGTCGACGATGCGGCGCCCACCGCCCGCGCACACGCCACCGGCGGCCGGTGGGTCACCTGCCGAGCAGCGAGGCTGGGCCTGGCTGAGCCTGCAGGCCAGCGCGACATCGCCGTGACGATCGAGCTCACCGATCCGCTGAGCCGGGCCGATCTGCTCGCCCGCGCCTGCGGACTGAGCGCCCGGGAGCGCGAGGTCTTCGATCACCTCGTGATCGGCAGAGACACCGCGGAGGTGGCGCGGCTCATGTTCGTCTCACCGAGCACCGTTCAAGACCACCTCAAGTCGGTGTTCGACAAGACGGGTGTACGCAACCGCAGGACCATGCTTGCCCGAGCCCTCGGCACGGGCAACATCTGACCAGGCCGCTCCTGTCGGTTGCGACGAACGCCATCGGGTAGGGCGCGGCCAACGCACATTTGGTGCGGCCGACTCGAGCAGAGGTCCACCGATGGCAGCGCCCACGAAACGTACGAGCAGCAAGCCCACGCCCCGTCGAGCCCGGGTGGTGGCTCGCACCACGTCCACCGAGCCGCAGCCGAGCGGAGTCGTCGGCGGCTCGCTCGAGGGCGACCCGACCGCGCCGGCGACGGGTCCGGCCGTGCCCGCCGAGACCGTCGGCACGCCCCGTGACGCTGCCGTCCGCCAAGGCTGGGCGCAGGTCGGCGACGCCCTCACCACGGCCACTGGCCTACGGGTCGAGGACACCGACAACTCTCTGCGGGCCGGGTCCCGAGGGCCGACGCTGCTCGAGGACCATCACCTGCGCGAGAAGATCATGCACTTCGACCACGAGCGCATCCCGGAGCGGGTCGTGCATGCCCGCGGGGCAGGGGCGCACGGCCGGTTCGAGGTCGTCGACTCCCTGGCGGACCTCACCCGGGCCGACTTCCTCGGCGCGGTCGGCACCACGACCCGGGTGTTCACCCGCTTTTCCACCGTGGCCGGGTCCAAGGGCTCCGCGGACACCGCCCGGGACGTGCGCGGCTTCAGCGTCCGGTTCTACACCGAGGCCGGCAACTTCGACCTCGTCGGCAACAACATGCCGGTGTTCTTCATCCAGGACGGGATCAAGTTCCCCGACCTCATCCACGCCGTGAAGCCCGAGCCGGACCGCGAGATCCCGCAGGCGCAGAGCGCCCACGACACCTTCTGGGACTTTGCGTCCCTGCAGCCCGAGACGACCCACATGCTGATGTGGGTCATGTCGGACCGGGCCATTCCGCGGTCGTACCGGACGATGGAGGGCTTCGGCGTCCACACCTTTCGGCTGGTCGACGCCCAGGGCCGCACCAGCTTGGTCAAGTGGCATTGGAAGCCGACCGCCGGCATCCACAGCCTGGTGTGGGAGGAGTCGCAGCGGCTCGGCGGCATCGACCCGGACTTCCACCGCAAGGACCTGTGGAACGCGATCGAGGCCGGCGCCTTCCCGCAGTGGGACCTCGGTGTCCAGGTCTTCCCCGACACCGACGACCAGACTTTCGAGGGCATCGACCTGCTCGACGCCACGAAACTGGTCCCCGAGGAGCTCGCGCCCGTCCGCCTTGTCGGCCGGATGACGCTCGACGCCAACCCGCTGAACTACTTCGCGGAGACCGAGCAGGTCGCCTTTCACCCGGGCCACCTGGTGCCGGGTATCGACCTCACCGACGACCCGCTGCTGCACGCCCGGCTGTTCTCCTACCTCGACACCCAGCTCACCCGCCTGGGCGGTCCGAACTTCGGCCAGCTGCCCATCAACCGGCCGCTCGCCCCGGTCAACGACAACACCCGCGACGGCTTCGGCCAGCACGCCGTCCACGTCGGACGCACGGCGTACTCACCCAACACCGTCGGTGGCGGATGCCCGTTCGCTTACGGCGAGGGGGGATACGTCCACGTGCCCCGGGTCGTCGACGGGCCGAAGATCCGCCAGCGGGCGCAGTCCTTCGACGACCACTACAGCCAGGCGACGGTGTTCTGGAACAGCCTCACCGAGGCCGAGCGCGACCACGAGGTCGGCGCGTTCTCCTTCGAGCTCGCCCAGCTGGCGGACCCGGTGATCGTGGCCCGCGTCCTCGGCCACCTCGCCCACGTCGACGCCGAGCTGTGCGGCAAGGTCGCGGGCAACCTCGGCGTCCCGGCTCCGGTCGGGTCTCCCGTCCCCGACGTGGGCGGCTCGGGCGCCCTGTCGCTCGTCCCGGTCGCGCCCGGCCCGGTCGAGGGTCGGGTCGTCGGTGTCCTCGTGAAGGACGGCGCCGACCTCTCCGGTGTTGCTGCGCTGCGCGCCGCCTTGGGGAAGCGGGGCGCCGCCCTGCACCTCATCGCGCCGCGGGGCGGACCGGTGAAAGGCAAGGGCAGGGGGTCCGCGCCCGCCGACGCGACGTTGTTCGCCGTGGACTCCGTGGCCTACGACGCCCTGGTCGTCGCGGACGGCGCGGCACCGCTGGACCCGAAGTCCGCCGTGATGCTTCAGGAGGCCTACCGCCACCACAAGGCGGTCGCCGCCTGGGGCACCGGCGCACAGGAGCTCGCCAATGCAGGCATCGACCTCGCGGCCCCCGGGGTCGTGACCGGCCCCAAAGCTGTCAAGTCCTTCCACGACCAGGTCGTCACCGCCCTCGCGTGGCATCGGCACTGGGACCGCTGACCCGTCAACGCCCTTGGTGCTGCCTGGCACGGCGAGAGCGGGCTGACGCCACCACCGTGTTTCTCACCGAGCTCAGCCACCGACCTGGCGGAGTCGTGGCCCGAGGTCCCGCCAAAGATCGTCACAAGGGGTGCCCGCCGGTGTACCGTCGCCGTCACCGGGCCGGGGGAGCCCGAAGGACGAGTGCAGCAGGGGTGGGTGGTGCAAGGGCACCGTGGCACAGCACTGATCCTGCTGGCGTTCGCCGGGGCGACCGCCGTCGGGTGCACATCGGTGCCTCGCGAGCCCACGTCCACTTCCTCGTCCTCCGTTGCCGACCCGGCCCCAGGTGCCGGGGCCGAGACCGCGGAGCCGCCGGAGGAGGAAGCCGGCCCCTCGCCGAAGGAGGAGGGCGGCGGCTCTGAGAGTGCCGCGCCGGGTCCCGACACGGTGAGCGTCCAGTTCGCCGGTCTGCCGGTCGGTGGTGGCGCCGTCACGCTCGTGGACGACGGGTGGTGCCAGGTCCTGTTCTGGGGCGGTCAGCTGCCGGAAGAGGTGGTCCTGCGCATCGAGCGCGTCGTGGTCGGACCCGGCGGAGGCGCTGTCGTCAACGCCGGGTGTATGGGCGCACCGCCGTGTCTGAGCCAAACCATGTCGACCGAACAGCCCGAGCAGGGATGCGCCGTACTGGTCCGTCCTCCGACGTCCGACGCCGCCAAGGTCCTCGTGCGCCTCGATGGCGTCCTGACGTGCCCGGACGTCGCCACCTGCAACAGCATCTCCACGGGCAGCGGCGGCTTCACATCGATCACGAGCCCCGTCCGCACGGCTCCGGGCTGCGGGCCGACCGCTTCTCCTACCGCCTCAGCCTGTCCTTCAGCCAGGACGCCATCGACATCAGCATCCCCATGATGGGCCGGGTCATCGATGATGGCGTCACGCTTACGGTCAACCCGGCCTCGGTGATGCTCCTTGACGAGGATCCGTCCTCGCCGGACGAAAAATCCGTGCCGGGCGACGTCGACCGGCGCTCCGACCAGGCGGACGCCGCCGAGGTCCCCGCGCTCATCCACGGCGACGGCTGAGCCGTGCGCGAGGCGCCGACAGGTTCGCCCACACTGCCCGACGCGCTTGCGCCCGACCACGTCGGGCAGGCGACGCCCGAAGACGCGACCAGACGTCCGACGATCGAGGGCGAGAGTGAGCCGGAGGCGAAAGGGCACCCGGGCCGGCCAGCCGGGCCCAGCCTGAACCACGTCCTGAGCGTCGTCGGCTCCGTGGTCGCACCCGCGACGCTGGTGAGCGCGCTCCTGTTCTACTTCGGGTACGTCTCGGCACGCGCACAGTTCGGCTACTTCGGCGTCGACGTCGACGTCCTCGGCTTCAGCACCCAGGAGTTCGTGATGCGGGCGCCTCAGCCGCTCCTCGTACCCGCCCTCCTGCTACTGCTGGGTTCCGCCGGCCTCACCTGGGCACACGGCGTCGTCCGACGACGGCTGGAGTCCACCGATGTCGTCGCCCGCCGGGTCGTCCTCGGGCTTACCGGGGGAGGCGCGGTGTTCCTCACCGCAGGCCTGTGCCTGCTCCTCGCCTTCCCGCTGCTGGGTTCTTGGGCGGCGTATCCGCTGGTGACGCCCATGGCGCTGGGCGTCGGCGCTGGCTTCATCGCGCTCGCCATCAGGTGGTCCGACCGCTCCCGTACCCACACCGGCACGACCGTGGTGCTGCTCGTCGTGGTGGTGGTGGCCACGGTGTTCTGGGCGACCGCCACGCTTGCGCAGTGGTCGGGCACCGGCCGCGCCAAGGTGCTTGCGCGTGACCTGACCTCCCTCCCGGCCGTCGTCGTCGACCTCCCGGAGCGGCTCGTCGCCGGCGACGACAGCGTCCTGGAGAGCGCGCTGCCGGCTGAGGCTGAGCAGGGGCAGACCTACCGCTACCGCTATCGGGGGTTTCGGCTGCTCGCAGAGGGCGACGGGCGCCTGTTTCTCGTCCCCGAGCGGTGGTCGCCGTCAGGCTCGACGTTCATCGTCGACGTGGGAGAGGCACGGGTGCGGTTCCGCTTCGTCGACGACCCACCGTGACGGTGCTGCTAGATGCGATCCAGCACGTCCTGGAACAGTCGCAGCTCTGCATCCCCGATGCCGTTGCGGACCGCGACCTGACGCCAGCCCCGCACCGCCTCCCGGACTTCTGCCCAGACCTGCACTGCGGCATCGGCCTCGAGGTCGAAGTGGCCTGCTGCCTCGGTCAGGGCCTCGAGCTCGGCATCCCCGCTGGCGGTGAAGTTGATGGTTGTTGCCCGTTCGGTAGCGGAGTCCGGGTTGGGGTTGACGTCGAAGACCGGAGCCAGCGTCCACCCTCCGGCGGAGTGCAGGAAGCCGTGGTTGCGCATGTGGTCGTCGGTGTTGTGCACAGCGATGGAGAACGCGATGCGGCGCCAGAGCTGACGCAGATCGTCAACGACGGCACTGCCGTGGTCCGTGACGGCCTCCGCCAGCTCCACGTAGTCGTAGCTGCCGCCGTCCTGGCCGCACAGCAAGCTCATGGCGCTGGTGTAGGGCACCCGGCGGTCACCGGTCCGGTCAAAGCGATCGAGCAGCAGGACCTTGCGGCCACCAACGTCGATCAGTCGACGCGCGGGCGTCGGCAGACCAGCACGTTCGGCCAAGTCCAACGCCGTCATCTCCCACGCCATGACGTCCCACTCGTCGCTGTGATGGGGGAACTTGGCCATGAGCAGCCTGTCCCCGTCACGCACCGACGCCTTCGGCCGCGCCCCGCCGAGCGACGCCGAGCCGGCGTCCAGCAGCAGTTTCACCGCAGCCAGATCGTCATCACCGGCCCCGCTGCGGGCAACGTCGTCGGTCGCCTGCAGAACCCGCGGCAGCTCGATCAGCTTGGGCACCGTGACCCCTTCGGCCAGGAATGGCCCCGTTGCAGAGTGGCGCAGCCGCAGCGCACCTTGCCGTGTCGTGTCGCTGACGCCGAGCAGGAAGTCCAGATCCGTGACCGTCGGAGCGGAACCGCGTTGCTCCCGAGCCTGTGCCTGCAGCCGCTTCTTGACCAGGTTCCGGCCCCAGCGATCAGGCGCACTGTCAGCCAGTGCCCCTGGCAGACCAGCAGTGGTTGACCGCTGCGAGAGCGGCAGGTCTGGGCTGATTGCCCAGACATCGCGGCGGGTGAGCCAGGCGTCGTCGTAGACGAACGTGGTGCTCACAGCACCACGGGCGACCGAGACGTAGGCGGTGCCGGCCAGGACGGTCTCGGTGCCGGTGTCAACGCACACCTGCACCGCCGGCGATCGCGGTGGCGTCACCGCCGCACTCGGACAGGCAGCGTCTGATCAGCCCGGGCCCGTCCAAGGTCAGACTCGTACGGGTCCACGGCCTTAAGGAGCGCATCGAGCTGGCCCAGGGCGCGAAGGACGTTGAGGACGACGTCGAAGCCCACGCCCGAGTCTCCTCGTTCCAGTCTGCTCAAGGTGTTGCGGTTGATGCCGGCGCGTTCTGCCGTCTGCTCCGCCGTGAGGCCCAGGAGCTTGCGCCACGTGCGCAGGTGTTGCCCGAACTCCTCTGCGGAGCGCCGGGTACGTGCTGACGTTGGTCGCGTGGCCATGATGCCTCCTCTCGGCCACAGCAACTGTACCGTGATGCTCGTCAAAGCGAGCATTAAACCTGGTAATGCTGTCGGCAGAGAGCATTACCAGCGCGCACCTCGACTTCTCGATCAGGCGGATCCGGCGCTGTGCGTGTGACCGCACACTTGGTGACCGAAAACCGGGCAGGATCTTCGCCGCCCGTCTGCGACGACGTCAGTCGTTGCCGAAGCTGAATGCCGCCCAGGGCCGGGCGATGATGACCTCCTCCTTCACCCCGGGCGGGACCGAGCCGTCGAGCTGCTTGGGCGCCCAGGACTCGGTGCGCACCCACTGGGAGCCGCAGCTGTAACAGGCGAACAGCGGCTTGTCCTCGTACACCTCGTCCGTGGGACCCCAGTTGCACTTGTCTTGGCAGGGGGAGCTCTTCAGGGTCACCGGGGGCCATCCTCTCGTTCGGAGAGCCATGCTTACTACCCTGCGAGCCGTGAGCGCCACTCCGGTCTGCCTGACGGTCCATGTGAGCGGGCGGGTCCAGGGCGTCGGCTTCCGCTGGTGGACCCGGTCCCGGGCCCTCGAGCTCGGCCTGCAGGGGACCGTCACGAACCTCGACGACGGGCGGGTCGAGATCGTCGCGGAGGGGGACAGAACCGCTCTCAGCACCCTGCTGGACCTGCTGCGCGGACCGCAGCCCCCGGGCCAGGTGGCCAACGTGGCCGAGCGCTGGACAGCGTCCGAGGGCCGATTCGAGGGCTTCCGCGAGCGTTGAGGAGCCGGTGTGCAACCTTGACCCGAGGGGGTACGCCTGGCATCCTAGGAACACCGCCCCGCCGGCCATCGCCGAGGGAGCCGCTCACCTCAACGTGGAGGAATCGCAGTCATGGCCAAGGCCCTGTTCGGTCATGTCGGTGCCAGCACCGACCTCCGACTCGCCGAGGAGGTGCGCCGACTGCGCCGTCGGGTCAGTGAGCTCGAGGCCGAGCTGACCCAGGTTCGTAAGGCGCACCACGACCTGGTTGCCTCGGTGACCGTCGCGGACGACATTCGTACGCTGCTGCTGGACGACCAGCCGGCGCTGACCTAA
>JBBSKF010000080.1:0-16354 GCA_038256525.1 Mycobacteriales bacterium
CAGTGGACGACACTGCAATAAGTGTATTTTGCATCTACCGCCCCCGGATCCGCCATGTCCGATCCTGCCTCGCTAACCTGCTGTCACCACCCGATGTCATCCCGGAGCCGATGCGTGAAGCAGATTCTCGAGGCCATCCTGACCGGCGACCCCTGCGCCGTTCACGGCCTTTCCGTGCCCGACAGCTACCGCGGTGTCGTCGTACGAAAGAGCGAGCAGGCGATGTTCGAGGGGGTGGCGCGACAGGACAAGGACCCGCGCAAGAGCCTGCACCTGGACGAGGTGCCGACCCCGGAGCTCGGCCCCGGCGAGGCGATCGTCGCCGTGATGGCGTCGTCGATCAACTACAACACCGTCTGGACGGCGATGTTCGAGCCGGTGTCCACCTTCGGCTTCCTCGAGCGGTACGGCCGGCTCAGTGAGCTCACCAAGCGGCACGACCGCGACTACCACGTGGTCGGCTCGGACCTGTCCGGCGTGGTCCTTGCCGTCGGCCCCGGGGTGACCAAGTGGAAGGCGGGCGACAAGGTCGTCGCGCACTGCCTGTCGGTCGAGCTCGAGGACCCGCAGGGCCACGACGACGCGATGATGGACCCCCAGCAGCGCATCTGGGGGTTCGAGACCAACTTCGGCGGTCTCGCCGAGCTCGCGCTGGTGAAGTCCAACCAGTTGATGCCCAAGGCAGCGCACCTCACCTGGGAGGAGGCGGCCGCCCCCGGGCTGGTCAACTCCACCGCGTACCGACAGCTGGTCAGCAGGAACGGCGCCGCGATGAAGCAGGGGGACACGGTCCTCGTCTGGGGCGCGAGTGGCGGTCTGGGGTCCTACGCCACGCAGTACGCGCTCAACGGCGGCGCGATCCCGGTCTGCGTCGTCTCGTCGCCGCAGAAGGCAGATCTGGTACGCCGGATGGGCGCCGAGCTGGTCATCGACCGCAGCGAGCAGGACTACCGGTTCTGGAAGGACGAGCACAACCAGGACCCGAAGGAGTGGCAGCGGTTCGGCAAGAAGATCCGGGAGCTGACCGGCGGCGAGGACATCGACATCGTCTTCGAGCACCCGGGCCGGGAGACCTTCGGCGCGTCGGTCTACGTCACCAGGAAGGGCGGCACAATCGCGACCTGCGCCTCGACGAGCGGCTACATGCACTCCTACGACAACCGCTACTTCTGGATGAACCTCAAGCGGATCATCGGCTCGCACTTCGCCAACTACCGGGAGAGCTGGGAGGCCAACCGGCTGATCGGCAAGGGCGTCATCCACCCGACCCTGTCCCGGACCTATCCCCTCGAGCAGGCCGGTCAGGCCGCCCTCGACGTGCACCGCAACACCCATCAGGGCAAGGTGGGGGTGCTGTGCCTCGCCCCGGAGCAGGGTCTGGGGGTCGAGGAGTCGGGGCAGGCGCTCCGGGCCCGGCACCAAGACGCGATCTCCCGCTTTCGCGACGTCTGAGCAGGCGATTCGCGCGACCTGTGTGGCGGTACGGGTCGCGACGCCCGCCGGGTGGTATCACAGCAGGCATGGACGTCACAGGGAACACGCGCGCCGGGCAGACGAGCGACCACCCGGACGACCTCGTCCCGCTCGAGAGCGAGCAGGTCGACTTCGACGTCGTCCGCTTCAACGGCTACGACAAGCGACAGGTCGATGACTACGTCTACCGGGTCGAGGTCGCACTCACCGAGGCTGACCAGCAGCACGCTGAGGACGGTGAGCGGGTCAACGACATGCAGGCGCAGCTGCACAAGCTGCAGCAGCGCCTGACCGAGGCGGAGCGGCGGGCGGCCGGCCGGCCGGAGCCGGCTTCGGTTGCCACCGGGCGGATGGCCGAGATGCTCGCCCTGGCCGAGCAGGAGGCCGCCGCTCTGCGGGGGGGTGCCAAGGACGAGGCCGACCGGCTGGTCGCCGCTGCCAAGGAGCAGGCCTCGAAGGAGAGCGGCGAGCTGCTGAACGAGCTGCAGCGGCGCGAGCGCGAGCTTGCCAAGGTGAGCGAGGCGGGCGCCTCGGCGGCGGCGCAGGCACAGCGTGACTCGCAGGCCGTGCGCTCCCAGGCCACCCGCGACGCCGACAACCAGCGCGACGCGGCCAAGCGCGAGGCTGAGCTCACCCGCGAGGCCGCGCAACGCGACGCCGACAAGCTCCTGGAGCAGGCTCGACTCGACGTCGAGCAGATGCATCAGAAGGCCCGCGAGGAGGCGGCTGCCATGACCGTCGAGGCGCGTCGCCAGGTGGAGCAGCTGTCCGGGCAGCGCGATGCCATCGCCGCACAGCTGCAGCAGCTGCGTGATGCGGTCTCGGCCGCGGTCGGCGCCCTGCCTCCGGTCCCGCTGCCCGCCGAACAGGCCGGCCACCGACCCGGTGACTGAGCAGGAGCGGGGAGCCGACCCAGCAGAGCTCGAGGGCCGCCCGGATCCTTCGGGGCAAGCCGGCCCGGCGGTTGACAAGGCGGTCGACAAGGCCGTTGACAGAGCGGTCGAAGAGCGGGTCGACGAGCAGGTCGACGAGCAGGTCGAGGACACGCTCGACGAGCGGGTCGAAGAGGTCCTGTCCGAGGTCGGCGCCTCAGCCGACCGGGCGGTGCAGGCGGAGGCCGGCGCCGTCGACGCGCGAGCCGGTGCGGAGCAGGCGAAGGCGGGCGCGGTCCAGGCGGGCAGCGCCGCTGTGGACGCGGCAAAGCTGGTCGCGCCCGCAGACGACCCGTTGCTCGACACCGCTGTGCGCAAGCTCGAGGCGCAGGTCGACGACCAGAATCCCTACGGCCTGCCGGGCCGGCCGATGTCGGCCCGCTCACCGTTCCGGGTCGCGTTCACCGCAGCGCTGGGTGTGGCGCTCGCCTACGGCCTGGTGCTGGCGCTCAGCGCTGTCAAGTCGGTCCTCATCCTGCTGCTCACTGCGGCCTTCCTCGCGATCGGGCTGAACCCGGCGGTGGAGGCCCTGGAGCGCCGAAAGGTCAAGCGCGGCCGAGCCGTCGGGATCGTCCTGCTGGCTGTGCTGCTGTTCTTCGTGGGCTTCGGCTTCGCCGTCGTCCCGCCGATCGTCGAGCAGGCCCAGGCCTTCGGGGACGACCTGCCGCGCTACGTGCGGCAGCTTCAGGACAACGAGCGCATCGCCGACCTGGACGAGCGGTTCGGCTTGCTGGATCGCGCCCAGGAACTGCTCGACGATCCCAGCCGGCTCGGGGTCAGCGCGGCCGGCGGCGTGCTCGGCGTCAGCAAAGTGGTCTTCAGCGCCTTCTTCAGCGCCCTGACGGTGCTCATCCTCACCCTGTACTTCCTGTCCAGCCTGCCGACGATCAAGAACAATGCCTACCGCCTGGTCCCGCGCAGTCGGCGGGCTCGGGTCGGCCTGCTGAGTGACGAGATCCTCTCGCGCATCGGTGGTTACGTCGCCGGCGCGGCGAGCATCGCGGCGTTGGCCGGGGTCACCACGTTCATCCTGCTCCTGGTGCTCGGGGTCGACTACCCGCTGGCGCTGGCCATGCTCGTCGCCATGACCGGGCTGATCCCGCTCATCGGCGCGACGATCGGCGCAGCGGTCGTGACGCTGGTGGCCCTGTTCACGTCCGTGAAGGTCGGGATCATCTGCGCCATCTACTACCTCATCTACCAGCAGGTCGAGAACTACGTCCTCTACCCGCGGGTGATGCAGCGATCGGTGGACGTCTCTCCGGCAGCGACCGTCGTCGCGGTGCTCATCGGCGGTTCGCTGCTCGGGGTGCTCGGCGCGCTGCTCGCCATCCCGATCGCAGCGGCCGTCCAGCTGGTGCTCAACGAGGTCATCGCGCCGCGGCAGGACCAGACCTGACCGGGGCTTTCCCGTCCTCGTCCGCTTCATCGTAGGTCCGTGGCAGTGGGAACGCTGTCGGCGCGACCCGCCGGACCACCTCGTCGAGGACCCGCTCCGCATGGCCGACGAGCAGGTGCTTGGCACCTGCCACGGCGACCACCTCGGCCTGCGGCACGACCGCGAACCGCTCCCGGGCCTGCGCCGGCCGGAGGAAGTCGTCGTGCTCGGGCACGATGGCCGTCAGCGGCTTGCCCGACGCAGCCCACCCGGCCAGGTCGCTCGCGTGGGAGAAGCGCAGCGGCGGGCTGATCAGCACAGCGCCGACCACCGAGGGGTCTGCGCCGCAGATCAGCGCGAGGTCAGTCCCGAACGACCACCCCAGCAACCAGATCGAGGGCAGGTCCTCGGCCTCGCACAGGTCCAGCGCGGCCGCCACGTCGTATCGCTCGTCGTTGCCACCGTCGAAGCTGCCCTGGCTCGTCCCACGGGGGCTGGTCGTCCCTCGGGTGTTGAACCGCAGGACGGCCAGGTGGGCGAGGGCGGGCAGGCGCCAGGCGGCCTTGCGCAGCAGGTGGCTGTCCATGAAGCCGCCCTGCGTCGGCAGCGGGTGCAGGCAGACCAGCGTCGCCACCGGGGCGCGATGCAGGGGCAGCGCCAGTTCCCCCACCAGCTCCAGACCGTCAGCCGTGTGCAGGACCACGTCCCGGCGACGGGCCGGCAGCACGGTGTTGCCGCGGATGTCGGCCATGTGGCCAGGCTAGAGGGGCGGCCCGGCCTCAGGCCGCAGGCGCTCCATCGGTGCGAAGTCGCGCCACCACCTCGGCCCCGACCTTGCCACCCACCTGCAGGCCCGTCTCGTTGTCGGCCCGCCAGTGGATGCCGCCCCACAGACGGGAGTTCGAGGCTTCCAGGGCCTTGGCCCGGAACTCGCTCTCGTCCTCGGGGAAGAAGAAGGTGAGCACCTCGGCAGCGGCGCCGGAGTAGGTGGCGTGTCCGGAGATGTAGGAGGGGAAGAACGGTGTCTCGATGAACGGCTTCCAGCCGGGCTCCACACCGGAGTCCTGGACGCCGTTCTCCGGGCGCGGGTCCCAGTAGGCGTACTTGGCGTCCCAGGCGGCGACACCGGCGTCGGACTGGGCGACGTTCACCCCGGCCAGCACGCGTTCGGCCTGCGGCGTCGTGAGATCGGCGTCGCGGAGATAGGCAAGCGTCACCTCGTTCCAGACCCCGGCCGGCAGCGGGGTGCCCTGCCCACCCGCCCAGAACGTCGCGGCCCGGCGCTGATCATCGGTCAGAGCGGCTTTGGTCGCCACCATCTCGCGGGCCTGCGCGGTGAACTCCGGGGAGCCGATCCGTGGCGGTGGTCCGGGGCGGAACTGGTCGCCGGAGCCCAGCACGTAGGTGTCCCAGGTGCCGGCGCAGGGCTGGACCGGGTTGGCGACCGAGCCGGCCGGGGGTGCCCAGAACATCGGTGGCGGGCCCGGTCGAGTCGCGGTGCACGGAGCCTCGGCCCCGTCGGCGCGACCGTAGGCGATGGCCCGCTCCGCCACCTGGCGGCCCAGTTCGAGGCCGGCCTCGATGTCGCTGCGGCGGTTGACGCCGGCGAACAGCCGTGACTCGCCCGCCTGCAACGCGAACTCCTCGAGGCGCAACGCAGAACGTTCCGGGAACAGGTAGGCCAGCACGCCTGCGGCAGCGCCGGCGACGGCGGCGTGCTCCGACGGGTAGGAGGGATCTGCGCCCGGTTCGCCGACGCGCTCGACCACGTCCGGTGCCTTGCGGTTGTACCGGTACTTGTAGTTCCAGGTTGTCACCATCGCGTCGTAGACGGCCGCGCTCATCAGCGCGTAACCGCGCGAGGACAGCGGCGGGTCCTTCAGTCGCGCCGAGACGAACTCCAGGTTCATCTCGACCCAGGGCGTGCTCACCGGTTCGGTCTCGCCGGCCCAGCGGGCGATGATGTCGGTGACCTCCGGTGTGCGCCGGCCGGCGAACTCGCGCAGCTCGTCGTCCTCGGCGCGCTCGTCTGGCGACCCCGCGGCCGGCGGGGGCGGCACGTCGATCTCGTCCGGCGAGCCGAGGATCCAGGTGTCCCAGTTCCCTGCGGTCGGCTCGGCCGACCGACCGGCGTCGACCGCCTCACTGTCGGTGCTGCCCGCCCCGCCGCACGCCACGGCGCCAAAGCTGACGGCCAGCACGACCGCGACGGTCCGCAGGCACAGAGGCGGGCGGCGAGATCTCATGACGTGGGCTCCAATGCTGATGCGGTGTAGGCGATCGCCACGGGTTCACACCAGATGACGACGGAACGGATGTCGATGGCGGCATCCGCCGGGATCTCGTAGTTCTGGTTGCCGACCGTCGAGCGCAGGTTGCCGAGCACGAAGCGCTTCGCGGCGAAGGCCGTCGCACTGTCGACTGGGCGGGCGGAGTCGGTGAGCCAGACGAACAGGTCCGTGTTGGCTTCGGTCTCGAAGCCCTCCAGCCGCAGGAACCGCCGGCCATCCGGGCCGGCGAACAGCCGGGCCGTGCCCCGGCCCTTCCGGTCGAGGTCGTAGAACTCGCCCGCGCCCGCGACGGCGGCCGTCGCCATCTCGACGAGCGGAGGCTCGTCGAGCGGCCTGTCGATCTGCTGGTCGACGATCGCCTTCCACGACCCTGGGGTGTCGACGCCGAGTCGGATCGAGCCGGTGTGGATCGCGAACGACGTGCCGCTCGGGCATGGCTCGTCAGCGATGGGCCCGGGTCGGCGCGGGCCGGGAGTCGTCGTGAGCCGGAAGGGCTGCGTCCCGTCGCAGGTCCATCGGACCCGCCACTGGATCGCGTCCGGCAGGATGCTGAACGCCTCGGACTGCTGGGCGCCGCTGCCCGACAGCGTCACGACTGTCTCCCACCGCGCAGCGGCCCGGGGCCGGCTGTCGGTCGGGTTCGGCGCGGCAGAGGGCGCGAGAGGTGTTGACGATCCGGCCGGCCCAGCAGGTGCGGCGGTCGACGCGGGGGGACCGCAGGCCGCCGCGCCCAGGGCGAGAATCCCGAGCAGGCAGGTTCGGACGCCGGCCCGCCGAGAGATGCGGCTCACCCAGCGGGGAGCGGGTGCTCGGTGGCGGGGCGCTTCGGCACACCGAGCCACCCGACGAGCTCACCGATCGCCAGGACCGCGGGCGAGGACGGGTCGGTGTCGTACGGCGCCGCACCGTCCCTGTCTGCGGCAGCGACAGCCGGGTCCTCCGGGATGGCGAACGCGGGGACGCCGGTGATGCGCGACAGGTTCCCGGCATCGGCAGCGCTCGCCCGGTTGGCGACGGCGACGAGACGGCTGACTCCCAGTGTCTCGGACAGCTGGCAGGCGCGGCGAACGATCTCGACCCCCTTCGCACTCGGCTCGGCGACCGCCACCACCACGTCCTGCCGGCCGGGGTGCGCCCAGATGAGATCGTTGAGTCCGGCCTCGAGGTCGGCAAGGACGATGCGGCCCTCGTGCGGCAGGTTGCTGAACAGCTTGCGGGTCGTGCTGTGCGAGCCACAGCACACGCACGCGCCCTCCAGCTGCTCCACCCGTCCCACCGTCAGCAGGCGCAGCCCGTCGGGGCCCTCGACGCCGAACTGGTCGAGCAGTCCCTCCGGGTCGGGATCGGGATCGTTGTGGGTGTGCCCCATCTCGACGAGCATGTTCAGCACTGCCGGCGCTGCCTCGGTCCGCTCGGGTCCGAAGCCGAGCGTGATGCCCAGCATCGGGTTGGGGTCGCAGTCCAGAGCGACCACCGAATGTCCGGCGTGCGCGAGGTGACGGGCCAGCGCGCCCGCGATGGTGGTCTTGCCGGCACCGCCTTTGCCAGTGATGACGATCTTCATGGGGCCACCTTCAGAAGCAGGTCGGCCAGGCGTGCGACGGCCGACAGCGCGGGTGCATCAGGACAGGCGTCGAGCGGGGCAAGGCCGCGTCGCTCCGCGGCAGCGACCTCAGGGTCATAGGGGATGTGGTGCTGCACCGGCAGTCCCCAGCGCGCTGCGTCCGAGGCCCCCGGGGCGGTCTTGCTGGCCACCACGACGAGTGGCACCGAGGGAAGCAGGGCGCAGAGCCGACGGGCCGCGAGGCAGGACCGCCACGAACCGGTGGCCAGCACCACGATGACCTCGGCGAACCGGGCGTAACCTTCGTACGGCGTCGTCGTACCGGCCTCGAGGTCGGCCACGATGTCCCACGGCGCGCTGAGATGGTCGACGAGCAGGCGGACCGTGCCGAGGCACCGCTTGACCTCGCTCTTGTCCACCGTCTTGCCGTCGATCTTGCCGGGGCTCAGATAGCGCACGCCATCGGGCGCGAGCCGACTGAGCGTCATCGCCCCGGTTGCCAGGTCGACATCGGGGGCCGGCCCCCAGCCGTAGAGCCCGCCCTTGACCTCGACGGTGGTCTCGGCAGGCAGTCCGGCATCGCTCGGGACAAGTCCGAGGCTGTACGCGAGGCCCGGGTTCGGGTCGAGGTCGACCGCGAGAACCTGCCTGCCACGGCGGGCAAGGGTGCGGGCCAGTGTCGCGGAGACAACGGACTTGCCGACTCCGCCGCTGCCGACGATCGCCACCTTCAGGGGTCGAGCTGCCGGGTCGCGGTCGGCTTCGGCCGTCGGTGCCTCCGCCATCGCGCTGTGCTGCTCCGTCTCTCGGGCCGTCAGGTGCCGTCACCATACGTGTCCCGTTCCTCCCACCTGTAGGTGCAATTCGCACTTAGTCACAGGCCGGGCGCGTGCATTACGTTCCCTCCGGTGACGAGAAACGCAAAGCGCTCGATCGGTGCGGCGGCGATGGCCGTGGGTCTGCTCGGGGCCGTCGGGGCCGGCCTCGTCTATGCCGGGGGGAGCGGCCAGCCGACTGTCGGGGCCAACACGCTGATCAACCCCCCCGGCGTGATCACGGTCAACAACTCACCGAACGTGGTGCGCGACCCCGACGACGCCGACCGGCTTGTCGTCACACACCGCATCGACCGGCCCGGCTTCTCGGCACTGATGGAGTGGAGCGAGAACGGCGGCGCGACGTGGCAGCCGACCGCGCTGGCGCTGCCCCCCGGCACACCGGCTTGCGCGGCCTCGCCGGAGCGGACACCGTGCCCGTTCGCCCCGGATGCCGCCTTCGGTCCGGACGGCACCCTCTACGTGCTCTACGTGTCCCTGGAGGGCAACGGAAACACGCCGGGCGCCCTGTGGCTGGCCCGGTCCACCGATGGCGGTCGGACGCTGGGCGCGCCGGTCGAGGTGGCCGGGGAGCTGACGTTCCAACCCCGGATCGCGGTCGACCCCGAAGGAACCGTCCACCTGATCTGGCTGGCCGCCGAGGCTGTCGGTCTGAACCAGCTGGCCGGTCCGGCGCGGATCGTCGCCGTCCGCTCGACCGACGGCGGCCAGAGCTTCTCCGATCCGGTGCCGGTCAGCGACGCCGACCGCGAGCGGGTCGGGGCGGCCAGCCCGGTGATCGACTCGGAGGGCGACCTTGTCGTGCTCTACGAAGACTTCCTCAACAATCGTCGCGACACCGAGGGACTGGAAGGGCCGGTCGCCGAGGACCCCTTCGCCCTCGTCGTGACCCGATCAGACGACGGCGGGCAGAGCTTCGCCACCGGGGTCGAGGTCGAGCCCGCGCTGACCCCCAGCAAGCGGTTCCTGATCTTCCTGCCCGACTTCCCGGCGCTGGCGGCCGGACCGGACGGCGCGCTCTACGTGGCGTGGACCGACGGGCGGGGCGGCGACGAGGACGTCCTGCTCCGCCGTTCCCCGGACGGGGGCGCCACCTGGTCGGAGCCTGTGCAGGTGAACGACAACGCGGCCGGCGACGGCACAGCGCAGTACCTGCCGCGCCTGTCGGTGGCTCCGGGGGGCCGGGTCGATGCGCTGTTCTACGACCGGAGGGCCGATCCGGCCGACACGATGACCGAGGTCTATCTCGGCTCCTCGTCCGACGACGGGAAGACCTTCACCAATCGCCGGATCTCCTCGACGTCCTTCGACTCGAGCGTGGGTCCGACCTTCGGCCCGGCCTATGGAACCGACTTCGGGACCCGCCTGGGTCTGACCAGCAACGACGACGGGACCTACGCGGCCTGGACCGACACCCGACTGGGCAACCAGGACACCGGTCGTCAGGACGTCTTCGGCGCCACCGTCAGCCTGGGCTCCGGTGTTCGGCTGAGCGTCCTGGTCTCCGGCCTTGTCGTCCTGGCGGTGCTCGGCGCTGCCGGGGTGTGGCTGCTCCGGCGGCGGGCCGTTGTCTCACCGGAAGGGCCCGCTACTCGAGCCTGACCGTGTCAACGCGACAGGAAGACGTCCTGCCAGGCCTGGGCACCGCCGATCGCGGCCGGCTCGAAGCCGTTCACCTGGGACGACAGCAGCCACACATTGGGCAGCGACGTGATCGGCAGCACCACCGCCTCCTCGACCGCCACCTGCAGGAGGTCTGTGGCCAGCCGTCGGACCGTGTCGAGGGACGGCGCCACATGCACCTGCTCGTACAGCGTGTCCGCTGCTGCTCCCGCCCCGACGACGCCGGAAACGGTCAAGTCACCTCCTGGCCCGATGGTGAACAAGCGGCAAAGCGCGCAGGGGTTGGCGTCGTCCTGCGAGCGCAGGTCGAGGAACAGGTCGAAGGTCGCTGCATTCACCCGCTGCAACGGAGTCGGGTCCCCACTGACCGAGGTCACTCGCGCGCCGATACCGAGCGATCGCAGCTGTTCGCGGATCTCCTTCTCCGCAGCCGGTAATCCGTCGGAGGGTCGGCGCACCAGGACGTCGAGCTCGAGACGACTGCCGGCGCGTACGCGGATGCCGTCGGCACCCGGCGCCCAGCCGGCCTTGTCCAGCAACGCCTTCGCCGCCGCCTCGTCAGCCACGGGCGGCCGGACCTGCTCAGCCTCGGCTCCGAGCACCACGGCCGGGATCACCGTGTCGCTCGGCTCGGTCCGACCTGGCCAGGCAGCCTCGACAACAGCATCGCGATCGAGCCCCGTGACCACCGCCTCGCGAACTGCGTCCTCCTGCAGCGTGGACCACTCCTGCACCCCGCCACGGTTGAGGAGCAGGAACACCGAACGCGCCGGCGCGGACATCGTCTGGCGGTCGGCAGTTCCCGACACGTTGGCGAGCAGCTCGGTGTCGATGTAACCGACGGCATCCACCGCGCCGGTGGCGAGCAGGCGGCTCGCGTCCTTCGCACCGCCGAAGCGGAACATCATCGCCTCGAGCTCCGGCGCTCCGTCCCAGTAGTCCGGATTGGCCCGCACCTCCAAGTCGACTCCAGGGCGATACGTCGCGAAGCGGAAGGGACCGGTCCCGGTCGGCGTCAGCGCCGGCGTGCTTCCGTTCCCCGCCTCGGTCCCTGGTGCGAGCACCGCCAGCCGCGGGTTCGCGAACTGCTCCGCGAGGCGCAGGTTCGGCTGGGACAGGGCGATCTCGATGACGAGGTCTGCGACGGCCTTCGCCGAATCGGCCTCGAGTCCGCGGGGACGAGTGGTGCGCAGCGACCCCTGCCCGCCGCCGAGGCCCTCGCTGCCTCCGGTCACCCGCTGGAGCGACTCGACCACGGCGGCCGCGGTGAGCGGTGTGCCGTCGTGGAAGCGCACGTCCGGCCGAAGCTCGAAACGCCACAGCGTGGGCGAGCGGGCCTCCCACCGAAGCGCCAACCCGGGCCGAAGGCCGAAGTTCTGGGTGACGACGGTGAGTGTCTCGAAGATTCCCGGATTGAGACCGTCGACCAGGAGTCCCAGGTTCGGGGCCGGCGGCGTCCCACCCAGGAACTCGTCGTCGCCCGCGGCAACCCGGAGGACCTGCGAAGCCGCCCGCTCGACAGGCGGAGGCGGCGGTGACGACGCGCCGGAGGAGCAGGCCGTGACCAACAGGACCACGAGGGCAGCCCCGATCCAGCACCGCCGGCGCGCCGGCGCGCTGTCCTTGCACGCGATCGTGAGCACCCGCTCGTCTCATCTCTGTCAGGCATCCATGGGGCGCACGAAACGGGCGCCCCCCGCAGGGGACGCCCGTTTCACACCGTTGCCGCGTCAGAGGCGGCGGTGGAGCTGACTACTCGCTGCCGCGGACCTTCGCAGCAACCGGGACCTCACGACGACGGGCCTGGCGAGCGAAGGAGACGAACCCGGCGGCGAACAGGGCCAGACCGGCGACACCGAGGCCAACGGTCAGGGCGAGGATGCCCCCGCCGGTGCCGGTGCTGACAGCAGGAGTCTGGGTGCTCGGGTTGGCGACGACGGACTCGCCGTTCGCACCGAGGATCTGGAAGGCCGCGCGGGCCGGCGTGCCGTAGGCGTCGACGCCCTTGGCGTCACGCTGGGTCGCGAAGATCACGTAGTAACCGGCCTGACCCTCGGGCACGGTGAACGTGGCCGAGATGTTGCCAGCCGCGTCCGGCGTGACGTCAGCGAGCCGCGCGCCGTCAGCGCTGTTCCAGCTCAGGGCCACCGGGACGGTGGGGACCTTCGCCGTGCCGACGCGGAACGACGAGCCGGTCACCGTGACGGTGTCGCCGACGCTGCCGCTGGCCGTGCTGAGGTTGAGGGTCGCGAGGTTGGTGCACGCGAAGGCTGTGCCCGCGAGCAGCGCCATCCCGGCAACGGCGGTGCCGACAAGCACCGCCAGTCTGTTCTTGGCTGTCATGATCTGTTCCTCCAAGACTGGTCGTGCTGGCGCGAGGCCGCACCAGCCGGTGGCTCCCGGACTCGGTTGCGTCCGGATCGCCTTCAGAAAGCATGTCACAGCACTTATGTGAGGACAAGCCTTTGCCGAAACTAATTCAGTAGGTGTTTGGCACATCTAGCCCTGGCACATCTAGATGTCTCCAGACTAGATGTGCTGCACATCTACTGCTGAGCGTGAATGCACGAGAGATGAGGGAGAAATTGCCTCGAGCACTAGATGTTTATTGACTTTAGTGCGCGGCCCGGACGCGGTGTCTTCGCCAGGTGGCCGGCCCCGTGAGCCGTCAGCCGGGGTGGGGCGGACACCCTGGAAGGGTGCATCACGAAGCGGGAGAGCGCCCGTGCTGCGCTGCTGGGTCAGATCCCTGGAGCGAAACGGCGCCTGCACCCGAATCTGGACCCGCCCCGTGCGGGTGGCCCGGCATATCCGCGCTCGCCCGTCGCAGCCACCTTCGCGAGCCTGATGAGAACGGTGCTTCGAAGGGCTTTCCTTTGGCAATGAAAGTGCTTTACTACGTCGAGCGCGCACCTGACGCGCCGGATTCCTCTCTTCAAGGAGCGACTCGCGATGGGTACAGCATTGAGCACGAGCAGGAAGCTGGTGGCACTGAGCGCCACTGCTCTGACCGGCGTGGTCGTCGCCGGTGCTGCCGCCTGGGCATGCGTGGCGGGACCCACCCTGGTCGCCACCCCGCAGGTCGTCGCTGCCGGTGAGACGGTGGCCATCAGCGGCATCACCTACAACGCGGACCTGCCGGTCGTGGTCCGGTTCGACGCCCTCGACGGTCCCGTCCTCGGCACGTTCCCGGTCAACCAGGACACAGACGCCCTGGCGGGCTCCGTGCAGATCCCCGCAGACGCCAAGCCCGGCAACCACGTCCTGGTGGCCACGCAGACCTCGACCGACGGCGACGTCGCGATCATCCCGACCCGGGCCCTGGTGAGTGTCTCCGGACCGGGTGGTGCACCCGTGCTCGGCGCGCCGATCGGCGAGTCGGATGCGAACCGCCCCGTCGGTCTGGCTGAGGCCGGCTCAGTGAGCACGCAGGGACTGGTCCTCGCCGGCACAGGAGCTGCCGGAGTGGCGCTGTTCATGGCAGGCGCCGCCGTCTACTTCAGCACCCGGCGGCGACCCGCCCCGGAGAAGGCACTCGCCAGCTAGCAGCTGGGGCACAACCCCAGGGCTTCGCCAGTGGCGGAGCCCTGGGCAGTCGGTCACCACCGCCCCGGTGCGATGTCCTCGCCACCGATCGGCGTCCCATCGGGCTGTCCAACTGGTCTGCCCACCACGCGAGCTCTCGGGGGTTCTACGTACATGAACAAGACGTTCACAGGATCGGTCGTCCTGGCCACAGTGCTGGGCGGGATGTCGTCGGCGGCCTTGGCGGAGACGCCCTTGCAGGTGTCCAAGCCAGTGCAGGTCACGCAGTTCGACATCTCCCCGGCCCGGACCTACGGCGCACCCAGCTTCGCCGTCGACCCGGAGGACCCGCTGCACATCTTCGGCTCGGCCGTCGACCTGCGGACGCAACGCTGCGGCACCATGGAGTCGGTGGACGGCGGGCAGAACTGGACCAAGCTCGACTCCTCCCCATCGCTCGACTCCTACCCCCTGTGCCTGATGACCAACAGCCACACCACCCAGGGCAAGGTCGCCTTCGGATCGGGCGGACGGCTCTACTACGGCCTTGCCGGCTGGGACAGCACAGACGAGTTCAACCGCAGCATCTTCCTCGGTCGCTCGGATGACTCCGGTGCGTCGTGGAAGACGACCACCGTGCGGGACACCCGCGGCCTCAAGGCCGAGAAGCAGCAGCCCAACCGACCTCTGTCGGGCATGGCGGTGGACACCAGCGGCGACAAGGACACGATCTACCTGACGTGGCGTCAGCAGGCACGTTTCGTGGACCCCAACCGCATCGCCAACCGGGCGGTCATGGCGGTCTCCACCGACGGCGGAGACACCTTCTCCGAGCCCATCGACCTGACAGCCGGCAGGTTCGAGGACAAGGCGGCTCGCGCCGAGGCGTTGGCGACGGTGCCCAGCCCGACGCCCTCGGCCGCCCCGGCAGCCGCTCCGGCAGCCTCGCCGTCCGGTTCAGCCGCGCCGTCCGGCGCCGCCAGCACGGCACCCACGACCTCACCCCAGCCAGAACCGTCAGCCACGATCACACCGAGCGCGCCCGCCCCGGCACCGTCCGCGTCCGCGCCGCCCCCTGCCGGAAGTCCCAAGTCAGACCCTGACCAGGCGGTGAACTTCGGCGGCAGCAACCCCGTGGTCACCGTCGACGACAAGGGCACGGCCTACGCGGCCTGGGTCAGCAGCTATCAGAACCAGACGTCGGCGCCCAACCCCGGCTACTTCCTCACCCGCACCTCCGACCAGGGCAAGACGCTCGAGGTGTTCCCCATCACCGGGTTCGCCGAGGAGAACGTCAACAGCTTCGGTGGGATGGAGATCGTCTGGAGTCCGCAGGGCGGCGGCGACGGCACGCTGCACGCCGTCTACGAGGGCACCCGCACCCCCGGCGTCGACAGCGAAGCGGACGTCTTCCATCGCATGTCCAGCGATCGCGGCCAGACCTGGACCGACCCCGAGCCGGTCAACGACGACGACCCGGAGCAGCTGTTCTACAGCGGCATCCCGAAGATCAGCCTCGCGCCGAACGGGCGTCTTGATGTGGCCTGGTTCGACACCCGCTCCGACCCAGGCACGACGTCCAACGACGTCTACTACGCCTCGTCCTCGGACAACGGTGCCACGTGGTCGAAGAACGTGCGGATGAGCGACCAGTCCATCGACCGCAAGATCGGTGTCTACGCGTCGCGGTTCGACCTGAACGCACCGCCGGGGATCGCGTCCACCGACAGCTTTGCGCTGGTCGCGTGGGACGACACCCGCAACTTCGACGCAGTGACCGAGGGGCAGGACATCTACGCGGCGGCGGTCCAGTTCGACGAGCTGGACCCGGCGACGTCCAATGTCCTGAAGTACGGCCTGGCCATCGTCATCGGCATCGCCATCGTCGGCCTGCTGTTCGTCCTGCTGGCCCTGCTGGCCCGCCGGCGAGAGGCCGGTCCGACAGGAGTCCGCCGGCCGGCGCCTGCCGGCTAGCCGAGCCGGGTCGGACACAGCACTCATCACTGCCGGGAGGAGGTCGTCATGACGGCCTCCTCCCCGCCATGATGCTTCGCGCCTGCCTCGACCCGGCTGACGTCCCCGCCGGCGAGCACGAGAAGTCGATGACCACCCTCCGGGTGTCCAATCCCGGCACGTCGGCCCGCGAAGTCCATCTGCAGGTCACCGGACCCGCCGCGAACTGGTCCTGGGTCGTTCCAGCCACACTGCTCGTCCCGGCCGGCGCATCGGCGAACGCCCGGATCGTCTTCTCCCCGCCCAGCGGCGCGAAGCTGCCGGCTGGGGCCCTGTCGTTCGGCGTCTCGGTCACCGGCGGCGACGAGCCCGTGGTCGTGGATGGCACGGTGGGCATCCGGACCTTCCACGACCTGTTCGTGACGCTGAGCGCGGCGCCGGATGTCGTGGGTGGTGATGGCGGGAGTCGGCACCGGTTGACGGTCCAGAACCGCGGCAACGCCGTCGTACGAGCCGACGTCGACGCGTCCGCCAGCTCGGGCGTCGGCGACCCTGCGGAGCGCCGGCTGACCGCGACGGTCGAACCGTCGAGCTTCTCGCTCGAACCCGGTGGCAGCGCGCAGGTGCTCGTCACGGTGGAGGCCCTGGCGCGGTCTCGGCGCGGTGCGGGCGGGGGGACCCGGTTCGACGTGGTCGTTCGACCGGTCGGCGCTCCGGCCAAGACCGTCGCCGGCCGACTGCCCGAGCACTCGCGTCGAGCGGCGCCGCGCGCACCCGCG
>JBBSKF010000081.1:0-16322 GCA_038256525.1 Mycobacteriales bacterium
GCGCGGCTGGTGCTGACCGACTCGGGAGGTGTCCAGGAGGAGACGACGGTGCTCGGCGTGCCGTGCCTGACCTTGCGCGACAACACCGAGCGGCCCATCACGGTCACCGAGGGCACCAACCGGGTCGTCGGGCGGGAGCCCTCGGTGGTCGTCGCCGCCGCGATCGAGACGCTGGCCTCGCCACCGGCGCCGCGGCGTCCCACGCTGTGGGACGGCAAGGCGGCCGAGCGCATTGCCGAGGTGCTGACCGCGACGCCGCCCCCGGGCGGGCGACTGCGACCGACGTCGGTCAGCCGTCCTCTTCCGCCTGTCGGAGCAGCTCCGTAAGCATGCTCGCGCTGATCGAGGTGACAGAAGCCAGTCCGCCCGTGGCGAGCCTGTTGCATGTGGCAGTGGTGGAAGGACGCGCGATCGAGGCTGCTTGATCTCGCTTTCGATCACATCGGCTGCGGCCAACTCCTCGAGACAAATTGCTCGTCGCCCCGCGCCTGCGACGTGGTGCAACACCAACTACGCAAGGCTGCGGTGACGTCCTCAGGCAGTTCCCAGGGGTCCAGAGCGAGTGCCTCGGACGGTGCCATCGATGCGACGGCGACCTGGGAGATCAGCGGGTGGCCAGGCCGCACGTCCGGCTCGTCAGCGCTCAGCAGGTCCTCGTGCATCTTCTCGCCTTGCCGGAGCCCGGTGTAGACGATCTCCACCTTGCGGGTGGCCTGGTCGACCAGCCGCCGGGCGACATCGTCGATGCGGACCGGCTCGCCCATGTCGAGCACCAGCACCTCGCCGTCGTTGCCGACGGCCGCCGCCTGGATGACCAGCTGCACCGCCTCCTGGACGGTCATGAAGTAGCGGGTGACGTCGGGATGGGTCACCGTCACCGGCCCACCGGCGGCGATCTGGGCCGTGAAGGCGGTGAGGACCGACCCCCGGCTGCCGAGCACGTTGCCGAAGCGCACCGACACGAAGATCCCGTCGCTGCGACTGGCCACATCGGCCGTGAGCCGCTCGGCGATGCGCTTGGAGTAGCCGAGCACGCTCGTGGGGTCGGCGGCCTTGTCGGTCGAGATGTTGACGAAGTGCTCGACCCCGGCCTCCCGCGCTGCCTCGAGGACGGTCAGCGTGCCCCAGACGTTGCTCTTGACCGCCTCGCCCGGGAAGCGCTCCAGCAGGGTGAGGTGCTTGAGCGCGGCGGCATGGAAGACGACCTGGGGGCGGCGGTCGGAGAAGATCCGGTGCATCTGGTCGATGTCACGGATGTCGGCGAGCACCAGGTCCTCGCCGTCCAGCAGCGCCCGCCCGGTGAGTGACAGCTGCACGGCATGCAGAGCCGACTCGTCGCGATCCAACATGAGAAGCTCGCTCGGCGCGTAGTGCGAGATCTGCCGACACAACTCGGAGCCGATCGATCCACCGGCGCCGGTCACCAGCACTCGCCTGCCGGTGAGGTAGCCGGCAATGCCGTCGAGGTCCAGCTCGATCTGGCGGCGGCCGAGCAGGTCGGGCAGGTCGAGATCGCGGATGTCATCAACACCGACGCGGCCCTCGAGCAGCAGATCGACGGTCGGCAGGACCTTGACCTTCAGCCCGGCGGCCAGCGCCAGGGCACTGACCTCGCGCACCAGCACTCCGTCGGCGCTCGGCACGGCCAACAGCAGCGACGTGGCGCCGGTCTTCTCGGCAACTCGCGCGAGATCCTGCCGGGTGCCGAGCACCGGCACGCCACGCAACCGCAGGTTGCTCTTGGACGTGTCGTCGTCGAGCAGCCCGACCGGCAGGTAGCGGCTGGCCCGGTCGCGCAGCATGGCCACGATGGCCTGATCAGCCCCTTCGCCGGCGCCGAACAGCAGCAACGGCTGAGCCACGTCACTGACACGGCGGCCGCTCGACCGGTGCTCGCTCTCGCGGCGCATCCGCCACAGGTAGCGCACGCCCAGCATGAAGGTGAAGGCGACGAACGCACCGACGAACGGCACCGATCGGGGCACCCACTGCATGGCGGGGACAGTCTCGTTCAGCACGGCAAGCCCGACCGCGGCGCACGCTGCCGCCAGCAGCACCCCGAGCACCTCGTCGAAAGAGCCGTAGCGGTAGCGCCCCCGGTAGAGGTGGCCCAGGAAGCCGAACGTCACCTGAAGCACGGCGACGCTCAGGGCCGCGTAGAGCACCCCGACATCGAAGAGTCGCTCGAGAATCAGGTCGTAGCGCAGGAAGTGGGCCAGCCACAGCCCGAGCGTCCACGCCGTCACGTCGACGACTATTTGCACCAAGCGCAGCCACTGCCCGCGTGAGACCCGCGACTGCATGCGGAGCCGCCTCCTTGGGGCTGCGGGCGATGCCCACGCTGCCGAGGAGGCGCGGGGGCACGTACGCTGATCTCGTTCGGCAGCCTAACGGGCCGCCTGGCCGGGCACCGCCAAACGGGTCGAATAGTCCCGAGCGAGAGGGCAGTGAGTGGAGCTCCGCGACTACGTCCGCGTGCTGCGCAAGCAGTGGCAGCTCATCGCGCTCTGCGTCCTGTTGGCGGCCGGCGCCGCGGCGGTGGCGACGATGCAGGCCACCCCTCAGTACCGCTCGGAGGTGACGTTCTTCGTCTCGACCCCGACCGAGGAGGCCAGCACCACCTTCGCCGGCGGTGCCTTCTCCCAGCAGCGGGTGCGGTCCTACGCCGACATCGTGGCCGGGCCCGCCGCCGCCCAGGCCGTCGCGGAGACACTGCAGGGGGTCGACGCCTCCGACATCGCCGAGAAGGTCACCGCCACAGTCGTGCCCGACACGGTGCTTCTCGAGGCGGCGGTCACCGACGCCTCGCCGCGGCGCGCACAGCAGATCGCGCAGGGGCTGGCCGATCGGTTCCCCGACGTCATCACCGCACTCGAGCGCCCCGAGGGCGGCGGCGCGTCGCCGATCAAGGTCAGCGTCGTCGAGCAGCCCAGCCTGCCCACCGATCCCGTCTCCCCCAAGCCGACCCGCAACCTTGCCCTCGCCCTCGTGCTCGGCCTGCTCCTCGGGGTCGGCCTGGCCGTCCTTCGCGAGACGCTCGACAACACCGTCAAGAACCCGGACGACACCCGCGAGGCTGCGGGAGCCGCGACACTCGGCGCGATCACCTACGACCCTGGGGCGGCCAGGAAGCCGCTCATCGTCTCGGACAGTCCGCGCAGCGTACGGTCGGAGGCTTTTCGCCAACTGCGCACCAACCTGCAGTTCGTGCAGGTGGACGGTCCCCTGCGGTCGCTCGTGATCACGAGTTCGGTGCCCAAGGAGGGCAAGAGCACGACCGCCGTCAACCTGGCCATCACCATGGCGCAGGCCGGGGTGCGGATCTGCCTCGTCGAGGCGGACCTGCGACGGCCCCGGGTCGCGGACTACCTCGGCCTGGAGAGCGCGGTCGGGATGACCGACGTGCTCATCGGCCGGGTTGCGCTCGGGGACGCCGTGCAGCCCTGGGGCAACGGCCTGCTGGAGGTGCTGCCGAGCGGTCCGCTGCCCCCCAACCCGAGCGAGCTGCTCTCCTCGCACGGCATGGCGGAGCTGATGAAGGCGCTCGAGAAGCGCTTCGATCTCGTGCTCATCGATGCTCCGCCGTTGCTGCCCGTCACCGACGCCGCGATCCTGTCGACGCTGGCCGACGGGGCGGTGCTGTGCGTGCGAGCCCGCAGCACCCGCAAGGATCAGCTCGAGCAGGCCGCCTCCGCCCTTCGGGCCGTAGATGCCAACCTCCTCGGGGTGGTGCTGACGATGGTTCCCACCAAGGGGCCGGACGCCTATCAGGGCTATGGGCACGGCTACGGCTCCTACACGAGCGATGCGCGAAAGCCGCAGATGTCCGGCGCCGATGCGGTGCTGGCGCTCGAGGTGCCGCCGGCGGCGCCCCCCGCGGCCCCGGCGGCCCCGGCACCACTGCCCCTTCGGCCAGAACCCTCGGCGCCAGCTGTCACCCCGCCGTCGCCACCCCTCACCGCGCCGCCCACGACGGAGCATCCGCTCGACGCCCGGCCGGCGCGTACGCACGAACGCTTGTCAGGGGACTCGGCTCCGGTCGATCGCTACTGACGAAGTGATCCTCGGACCGCCCGTCACTGACCTGTGGACAGGGGCGGGTGCGCGTCGGCGGTCGGTGCCATCCTCGGCTCCTGTCAGGTTGACCGACGAGCTGAAGGTGGCAACGATGCCAGGGGACGCGCCGCGTCGGCTGCTGCGCGAGCAGGCGATGACGGCGATGGGAGCGGAGGCGGCCGACGTGTTGATGGAGCACTTGCCACCGGCCGGCTGGGCGGACCTGGCCACTCGTTCCGACGTCGAGCACGAGACCGCCCTGCTGCGGCTCGAGATCGGGACGTTGCGGGCCGAGATGAGTGGGGAGTTCGCTGCCGTCCGGGCCGAGATGAGCGGGGGCATGTCAACGCTCGCCGAGCAGCTGCGCACGGAGATCCAGACGGCGATTGCTGCCCAGACCCGGTGGATGGTCAGCGTCCTCCTCGTGCTCGGCGCCCTCTACACCACGGTGACAATCCTGAGTCGGTAGCCGTCGGCTCTGATGCCAGGGACGGCGCGCTCGGCGGTCTCTGCCAGCCACAATTCGGTCGGCGAAGCGCTTGCCAGGGTGGGTGATGACCGGTACTCTCGAACACATGTTCGATGGCAGCGAAGGCGGTGGGGTCGTCCTGGACTTCCGGGCGCCCGCTGCCGGACTGAGTCATCTGTCCAAGCCGGTGCAGGCGCTCGGAGAGGCTGTCGGAGTGGTGGTGGGGCAGCTCCCGTCGGAGCTGCCCGGGTCGCAAGCGCTGGCCGATGCGGCCGAGCTGCTGGTGCTGATCGAGCGGTTGCGCGGCTCGTTGTTGGGCCGGCTCGCCGATGTCGACCGGCGCAACCTGTTCACGCTCGACGGAGCATCCACCATCGGGACGTGGGTCGCGCAGCAGCAGACCAGCGTGGATCGCGGCGAGATCACCCTGGCCCGCCGGCTCGCCGCGCTGCCCGGGCTGGAGGCCGCCATCAAGAGCGGCCGGTTGTCGGTCGAGGTCGCCGGGCGCGTCGGCAAGGCCCTCGCCAAGCTGCGGCCGCTGGTCGACCGGCCCGACGGGCTGATCGACGGGCAGCCCGGGGAGGCGGTCGTGACCGCGGTGGTCGTCGACGGGGTGCGCCAGCTGGTCTGCCAGGCGTTCGGCGGGCTCGCCGACGACGACGCTCGGCTGCTCGGTCTGATCGCCGACCTCGACCAGATCGCCGGCCTGCCGGTCAGCCAGATCGGCCGGCTCGAGGCAGCCTTCGTCGTGCTGGCCCAGCATCTCGAACCCGCGCAGCTCCCCCATGCGCTCGGGATGCTCGTCGACGCGCTGCTGCCCAACCAGCTCGAGAAGCGAGCCGAGGACGCCCACCGCAACCGGCGGTTCGCCCTCACCCGCAACGACGACGGCTCAGGCTGGCGGATCAGCCAAGGCGACCTCGACCTCGAGTGCGGTGAGCTGCTCGACACGTTCCTGCGCGCTGAGATGGCCACCGACACCGACAACCCCGTTGACACCGCCGGTTACGAGCAGCTGCGCGCCGACGGCTGGCAGACCGGTGATGAGCTTCCCGCCTGCGAAGGGCCGCGCTCGCTGCCGCAACGACGCCACGACGCGCTCAAGCTCGGGCTGCGCCGCTACCTCAACTCCGGCGTCACCGGCCTCCGCGACAAGATCGCCCCCCACCTGAGCGTCGTCGTCAGCGCCGAAGCGCTGCAAGACGCTCCCGGGGCGCTGCCGCCCGTCGCCGCGTCCGGTCTACGCCTGCCCCGCAGCCTGGTCCGGCGGTGGTGGTGCGACAGCGCCGTCACCCGCTTCCTGACCAGCATGGGCGCCCGGGTCACCGAGACCAGCCACACCGAGCGCACCCTCAAAGCCCACGAACGCCGCGCCAAGCACCTCGAGACCGGCGGGCAGTGCCAGGGCGCCGGTTGCCGGCGCGGGCACGGGCAGCCGCTCATCCCGCACCACGTCGACCCTTGGGCGCAGTGCGGCACCACCAGCCTCGGGGACACCGTCCTGCTGTGCGAGCAGACCCACCACGACCTGCACGTCGGCAAGAAGACCCTGCGACTCAAGGACGGCCGGTGGCTCGACGAGCACGGCTGGGTTACCCGACCGGCGCGGGAGTGACGCCTCGCTCCGGTCCAACGATCAATGGCTCAGTCCACGACGTGGGGGACCTCGAGCGCCAGGTCGTCCTCGACCACCAGCGGCTGCTGGCGGTAGGTGAGCTCCCCGCCCGGGTCGGTCACCTCGGCCGTGATCACCGTCGGTCGGCTGGGGCGGACCTCCACGATCACCGTGCCGACGCCGTGGCCCCGCTCGGTGCCGAGATCTGCCGAGGCCTCGATCCCGTCGACAAACATCCGGCGCACCTGCTGTCCGGCCCCGACATAGACGCTGACCAGCTGGCGGGTCTGACCGGGCTCGACGGGATATGGCGGCTCGTCCAGTCGGCCGATGACGATCGGCGGGACCGCCTGGGCGTCGACGGTGTTGGTGAGCTCGACGGTGGCCTGCGCCTCGCCGGGGGCGGTGCGCGCGTACGAGACCCGCCGGCGTACGTAGTAGTCGGCCTTGTTGCCGGCGGCGTTGTTGCTCACGACGTGCAGATAGGCACCCGGCTCGGCGGGCAGCGCCCCGGACGCGCGGAGCGGCTGAATCACTGCCTGCTCCGCCGGTCGGTCGGACCAGACCTGCAGATGCCCGGATCCGCCGGCCCTACCCAGGGCCGACAGCATCGCCGGGGCGCTGTAGCCGCCGGCCGACACCTTCTCGTAGAGCGCCTCGGCGAGGTCGGCGAGGACCTGCTTGCGCTCCGGGCTGTCGTCGGCGAACTCCGCGTACTCGTCCCGCATCACGAAGTCGACGGCGTTCTTCGTGCCGATGCTGCGCCCGCCCACCTGCGCCGGGCCGGTGACGGCCAGGATGCCCGCCATCGCGACCGGGTCCACGCCCAGCACGCCGTCGAGCTTGCCCCCGCCCTGCTGGTCCCACAGCCCGGACATGATCTGCGCCGCGCTCGGCCAGTCCGGGGTGAGGACTGCCGCAGACCAGTACGACCGGGCGAACTCGTTGTCGTAGCGGGCGCTGAACTCCGGTCCCAGATCCACCACCGGCGCCGGTGCCGTCTCGAAGTCACCGTTCGTCCCGACCCGGTCCAGTGTCAGGCGACCGCCCTCGGCGCGTACGACGGCGTAAGCGCCTACCAGGCCGCCGGTTCCGCGTACCTCCGCGTTGTTGTGCACAGCGAGGAAGTAGCGGCGCGGACCGTCGGCGCCGAGCATCCTCGGGGCCAGGGCCAGCGCTTCGCGTCCGGTCGTCAGCCCGGCCGCGAGCTGCTGCACCTGACTGACGAGGTCGCCTCTCGCATCGGCCACCGGGGCTGGCAGATAGCGCTCGGAGATGGCCTCAGCGGCCTGCACGGCGTCCCTCGCTGCAGCTTCCGACGCCGAGACGTCCGCGGCGAGGGCGGCGAGCAGGAGGAGATCTACCCGTCCGTCCACGAGAAGCTGGCCCGCCTGCAGGTCAGTGGCCCCCTGGAGCAGCGGAGGGAGAACCTCGTCCACGACCTGACCGACGACGGTGGTGGTGTCCCGCACCGTGGCAAAAGAGCGACCTGCCACCGGCACGGACGCCGCGAGCCGCCAGAGCGGATCGGCGACGGCAGCCTTCGCCGTACGGACGTCCGCCGACGCCTCCTGCTGGGCGAGGACGAAGGCGTCGATCTTGCCCGCGCCCGCGCCGCTGACGGCCTGCGTCAGTCCAGTCTGCGCCTCCAGCAGGGCGCCACGCACCTGAAACCCGCGAAACGCCAGCCAGGCGGCCGCGAGAACAAGGGTGACCGCGACGGCGACCAGGACACGGCGAGAAACTACGGACGCGGGGCGTCCGGCTGGGCGTCGAGACACGATGCTGCCACGCTAATGGGTCTCGCGCGCCGCCGGTTCGCACGCCATTCATCACGTTCCATGACGGGGCGCTTACGGGGTGTGCCAGACTGCCAGTGCTCCGATCTGTCTTCACACCCCCTCTTGGAGAATCATGTCCCTCCGCACACTGGCCTCAGCTTCTGCCGTGGCCTCGCTGGTCGGCGTCGCCGTGCTGGGCCTGAGCGCACCGGCGCTGGCCCAGGCCTACCCGCCCGCGAGCACGCCCCCCTCGGTCAGCGACTCCACCGTGGTGCTGGGGCAGATGTTCACCCTCAACAGCGGCAACGCGTTCTGCCCCCTGCCGACCGCTGACCTGACCGTCTTCGGCGGGACGAGGCAGGCGGACGTCGACGCCCTCGGCAACGCCAGCGAGACGCTGGCAGTGCCTGCCGGGACGCAGCCCGGTCGCCAGACGGCGACCTTCGCGTGCGCCGCCAACACGGTCGAGGTCTCCTTCACCGTGGTTGCGGCGGCTGCAGCGGGTCCGGGTCAGGGTCAGACTCCGAGAGGAAGCGCCCTGCCGCTCAGCGGTGCCGACCAGATCATCCCGCTGACCATCACCGGGTTGGCCCTGGTCGGCATCGGCGCAGGCATCGTCGTCGCATCCCGTCGGCGCCGCGAGACCGACATGCCGGCCGGTCTGGCCTAACGCTCTTCGCACCAAGCCCCTGCCGCCTCCGGGCGACGGGGGCTTCGTGCTGCCCGGAGGGGTCAGCCCTGGAGCGCGAGCACCGCAAGCACGACGACGACGACCGCCAGGAGCAGCAGAGCGACGTCGAGGATCCGCTGGCGTCCGTGCGGCTCCCCCAACGAGGGCCGCTCCCGCGCCGGTCTGGCGCGCGGTATGACCGAACGGGCGCGAGGTCGGGTGTCGGCGGCCGGGCGACGTACCGGCCGGGGTCGCGGGATCGGCTCGGGGGTCCGGGGCGGGGCGGGGTCGGCGGGGTGGCTGGTCCCGGCCCACTGCCAGGGCCAGTCCTCGTCGTCTTGCTCCTCAGCCACGACAGACTGCCTCAACGGCTCCCGGCCACGAGCGCCACGTAGACCAGCACCAGCACGCCCAGGGCCAGCACCAGCAGTCCGAGGTCCCGGCTGCGGCGGACGCGCCGCTGCTGGCGCTGCCAGGCAGCGCGACGCGCCTCGACGTCATCCATCTCATCCACGGCCGGAGTGTGGCAGATCCCCGTCCCGTACCCGCGCCAGCCGGGCCGACAGATGCGGCTGGAGCGGCTGGTCGACAGCGGCCAGGTCGACGGCGTAGGCCAGGTCACCCTCGACCAGCCCGTACAACCGGTGCAGGGCCGTGACGGACTTGGCTGTCTCGGTCCGCGCCACGACGTCCGTACGCAGCTCGATCTTCGAGAAGGTGACCTCGCCGACGTAGACCTCGACGATCCCGGTCGGATGGGCCAGCAGGACCTCGACGTCGCGGGGCTCCTTGCCCGGGCGCCACCAGCCGACCTCGCGCGCGGCCGGCCGGATTCGGGCACCGTCCGCGTCCAGGATCCAGGTGCGGCTGGAGTAGTCCAGGAACGGCCGGCCGTCGTGCGCGAAGACGATCTCCTGCTCGTAGCGCCGCTCCTCGATGGTGGGGTAGCCGACGACGCCGAGGCCCCGCCAGGTGCCGAGCAGGAACGCCAGCGGCTCGAGCCGTTCATGCACTGTCGGAGCGTCCACGAGGTCAGTGTGCCCGGTTCGCGCCTGTGGACAGGGCGCGGCGGGTGTCATCGGTCGGTGGCACGCTTGAAAACGCCGGTTTGACCTGAGACGACAAGGTGGTGACGACCCTCGGCCGGTAGGCCCCGTGGACGGGCGCGGACGAAGGTCTAGCCGGCCGCCTTCTCGCGTGCCTTGCGCCGAGTGGACAGATATCCCACGACGAGCAGCAGCAGGAACAGCAGACCGAGCAATCCGATGGCGAACGGGATGACCACCCCCGGGTCCTTGGCCAGTGGAAGCTCTGCCGCCTCGACGGGCGCAGCCGACGTACCAGCGCTGTCAGGGAAGATGATGCTGGCCTTCGCGGCACGCTCGAGCAGTCCGCTGCGCATCGTGATCGTCGCGAGCCACGGCCCGCCACGGATCGCCTGGTCCAGCACCACCTCGACCGGCGCCGTGGCGCCGACTGCCAACGTCGTGCCGACGGTGGCAGCGAACGGCCCGGCTGACAGCCCGCCGGGGCCATCGGCCAGGGCGAGCTCGCCGGCCATGTCCAGCGCTCGCTCGCCGGTGTTGCGCACCCGTGCCGTCACGGCGGGGCGTCCGTCAGCGCCACGGGAGGCCTGCAGGCTGTCGACCACGAACTCGCTCAGTGGCTCCTTCGGCCCACCGACGCTGAGGTAGACGCGCACGCCGACCCGGTTGGCGACAGAGCTCCCGCTGGGCTGGCGCACGGCCGGGGCCTCGACGAGCAGGGCCGCATAGCGCTCCCCGCCGGTCGCGTCGACCGGCACGGAAAAGCTGACCGGCACGATCTTCTCGCCCTTCGCGGGCACCGTGACCTGGGTGGGGGCGACGGTGATCCACGACGACAGCTCGTTGGTCTGACGCCCCTCGACGGCCCGGAAGGCAGCCCCGTCGATGCTCGCGGCTCCGGCGTAGACCTGGACGGTGACCGGCGCCGTCGTGCCGTTGCAGACCCGTAGCCGGCGCTCGAAGCGCGCGCCGGGCTCGACGTGGTCGATGACGTACGTCCGCGCCCGCGGGTCCGCCTGCCTCGCCTTGGGGATGTCGACCAGGGCGACGCCGATGCTCTCCTTGCACGGCTCGACGGGCCGTGGGCTCTGCGCGAGAGCGGGCGACCCGAGAGCCGCCACCGCAAGGGTGACGGCACCGGCGAGTACGCGCTTAGACCACACTCTGGGTGACGGTACCGGTGTAGGTGCCGACTGCAGTCTCGTTCGGTACGGCGACGTGCAGGACCGGCTCCATCGTCGCGGTGTTGATGCCGCTTGACGTTGCGGTGGTCAGCGCACCGGAGGAGGGCGTCGTGGTCGCGGTGCCGGAGTAGGTGTTGTTGCCGACGGTGTTGGTGGGTGCCGCGGTCAGGCTGAAGGTCGCGTTGGCGGCAGGGATGGTGGCAGCCCCGCCGGTCAGGGTGAACGCCGTGGTGCTGGCGCTCAAGGCCCAGCCGCCTGAGGCCGCCCGCGTGTCGGTGACGGTCGTCACGCCGAGCGGGGCGGTGAAGGTACGGCCGGTCCCGACGATGGCGGAGCTGACGCCGGCAGCAGCTGGTGTCGTCACGATCGCCAGCGTGCCGTCGATCACGGAGAGGGCGACGGTGGTCGTTCCGGTCGCGGCCTGAGCCGGGACCGCAGTCGCGGCCAGACCGAGGACCGAGAGGGCGACGGCGCCGAGGGCGAGGGTCCTGCGCATGGAGTGCTCCTTGACCAGCCACATGTGACGTCACACGGCGTGACTAGTCCTGTATCGGCTCGGACGACAGAAGAACCCATGGCTAAGTGTGATGGTCTTCTAGCCACCCCCTAGTGGCTCCCGGCGTGCTCTACAGCACGGGAACCCTGCTCGGTCGGTAGCGGCTTCTCGGCTGACCGAGCGCGGCGGCGGGCGCCGACGGCCAAGGCCCCGAGCGGGATCAGCAACAGCGCCGCCGCCATGGCGGCGAGCAGCAGCGGCAGCGGCACGGGCGGTCCGTCGTCGACGTAGATGAGGGTGGAGGCGCGCTGCACCACCGAGCCGTTGCGGACCTCGAGGACCACCGCGGCCATGACCTCGCCGTCAGGCAGCTTGCCGGCGCGTACCGTGAATGAGGAGGTCTGCATCTCGCCCGGCTCCAGCGTCACCGTCCGGTCGGGCAACGCGGCGAACGGCGAGCTGCCCGGTGTGCCGAGCTGCAGGTTGCCGTTCGAGCGGGTCACCTCTGCGGCGTAGAGACGGGCCGAGCGCTGCTCCCCGGTGATGTTGCGCACGGTGAAGCTGACCGACCGCTCACCGCTGCCCGGCACCTCGACGCGGAAGTTCGTCGACTGCTTGCCGTCGACGACCGGAGGGTTCGGCGTCACCTCGAGACCGCCGGTGCCGGCCGCGCCGGCGGGAGCGGCCGGCAGCAGCAGGAGCAGGGCGACGCAGACGAGCGCCGGGCGCACGAGGCGCCGCGCGGCGGCTGAGAGGTCAGGCATTGCGGCTACTCGACCCCGTCGAAGAAGTCGATCGTCATCGTGCCCTCGTAGGTGCCGGGCCGGGCGGCGACCGTGTTGGCGGTCAGCACCGGACGGGCCACGTAGTCGCCGCTGACCGTCGACAGCGACAGCGAGTCGATCTGCACCAGCTCGGCCACAAGGCCCAGGCCGGGCGCGGCGGTCAGCCCGCTGAGCAGGCTGGTCACACCGGCAGTGTCGCCGCCGAGGCTGGTGAGACCCGTGACGAGGTCGAGGTTCTGGTCCGCCAGGCCGGCGAGCAGCTCGTCGATGCTGATCAGGCCGGTCGCGCCGAGCAGGTCGGCCCCGACGGTCGACTCGAGCGTGGAGGTGACGCTGGACAGCAAGGTGTCGGTGATGTTCGGGGTGCCGGACATGACCCGCTTCGAGGTGGCCGCAGCAGCGCCCACCGGTGCGTCCGGAGCGATCGGCCCGACGAAGGCGGGGTTCAGGAACGCGCCCGAGTCCTGGCCGCCGAGCAACCCGACCGGCAGGTCAGCGAGCCCCGCAAGGCCCGCCAGGTCGGTGAGGCCGTCCACGTCGACCGGCAGTGGCAGTGAGCCGGTGTCGCTGATCACGGTGTCGATGGCGAGCCCGCCGCTGAGCGCGTCGCACAGCAGTCCCTGCGCGCCGGTCAGGCTGTTGAGGTAGTCGGTGAGCGTGCCGAGAACGCCACCGAGCAGCGGCACCTCGATGCCGAGCAGATCCTGTACGCCGGGGTCGGTGCAGTCCAGCAGCTGTCCGGTCACGGCGACCTGTGGGACCAGCGGCAACTCCACGCCGGTCGCCTCGAGCGGGTTGGTCGGGCTGAAGGCGAGCGAGAGGTTGCGGGACGGAATGACCGAGCCCAGGTCGTACGTCCCGTCGGTGTTCTTGAAGTAGAGGTTCGTCAGGGACGCGCTGACCTCGAAGCCGCCGCTGAGGCTGCGGTCGGTGTCACGGACCACGACGCGGAACGGCTGCTCGCTGTTGCCGTCGAAGCTCAGCCGGCTGAGGTCGGTGTCGGCCGCCTGCTCGTACACGAAGAACTGCCGCACGCCCTCCCCGGCCACCGCGGCCACGGTGACCTCGCGGTGGTTGGGGTCGTGTCCGGCCAGCGCCGGGACCGCGGCCGATGCCAAGCAGGCGCTCACGGTGGCGAGCACGGTCAGGCGGCGGGAACGGGGACGGGACACCGGGACTCCAGGGGTCAAGCGCGGCGGCACCGGGCGCGGCCGGCCTGAACGAGCATTGCTCCGAGCGCCGCCAGAACGACGGCGATCAGCAGTACGACGAGCAGGTCCGTTCCGGTGCGCGGCAGAGGCGGGCCGGCGGTCGGTGCAGGCGCCGAAGGGACCGACACCCCAGGGCCGGCCTCGATGGGGGGGATCGAGGCCGGCCCGGGCGAGGGGACGACGAGCTGCACGCCGACGAGATCCGAATCCACCAGCTGCCTCTCGGGATCACAGAGCGTGAACGACAAGGGTTGCATCGGCGCGGGGTTACCGTCGCGGCATAGGCAAAACGGGTGGTTCTGCAGTGATCCTCGCGGGCTAGCGCTGGCCCTGGTAGAGCTTGTAGACCACGTAGACGGCGAACCAGGAGATGAAGGCGAACGCCAGCACGAGGATCCCGGAGTAGACGAACTCGAGCACGGGGCGGCCCCTTCTTGGTTGAGCCCCAGCCTACCGAGGAGCAGACTGATCAGCGTGGCAGACATCCTGGTGATCAAGCTCACGGCCGGCGCCGAGGCGCCGGAGCGCTGCGCGCAGGCGTTCACGGTCGCATCGGTCGCGCTCGCGTCGGGGATCCCGGTGTCCCTGTGGCTGACGGGCGAGGCGTCGTGGTTCGCGGTGTCGGGCCGGGCAGAGGAGTTCTCCCTGCCGCACAGCGCGCCGCTGTTCGAGCTGCGGGATGCGGTGCTGGGCGGGGGGACGTTGACCCTGTGTACGCAGTGCGCGGCCCGCCGTGAGCTCGGCGCTGGGGATGTCCTGCCAGGCGTACGACTCGCTGGTGCAGCGGTTTTCGTGTCGGAGGTGATGGCGGAGGGCGCGCAGGCGCTCGTCTACTGAGTCGGCGTGAGAGTCACCACACCCGGTCGCCCGAGGTCATGTGACCTTGCGCAGGAAGGCTTCCCGACGCGCTGAGAATCCCGGTGCTCGGCGTGTATTTCGCGATGCTGCCGGTGAGGGCGGTGCCGTTCGTCGCACCGCCCTTGGTGCCCAGCTTGAGGGTGACGACCGTCCCGGCCGCGTCGAGGGCGAGAGTTGTCCCGGTGCCGAACGTCACGTTGCCGCTCTTGGCGTATTCAGTGGAACCCAGGTCGAAGGTGCCGAGGTTTACTGTGCCGTCGGCGCCGAGCAGGCAGACGAGGACGCAGACCGGCGCGACCGATCCGCAGGCCTCATTGGCCACGCTGGATGGCTCGGGGGCCGTCACGACCAGCGTGTCATTCCCTGTTCCACCGTCGACGATCGTGGCCCGAAGCGACCCCGGTGTGGTGCCCCCGGCAGCCAGTCCCGAGCAGATGCTGCCACCGCTCACCGTGCGGCTGAAGGTGATGACCAGGGTGTCCGTTGCCTGCGCCTGGCCTGCCGTGCTGCCGGCGGTGCTCGTCATGCTGGAGGGGCACAGGACGGTGCTGAAGTCGTAGCTGAAGGACCCGATGGCCTGCTCGCCGCTGCCGGACAGGTAGACGTCATGGGGGCTTCCGGTTGCCGGCCCGCAGCCGATCGGGACGCTCGTGGCCGGTGCGGTTGCGGGCGCTGTCGGGAAGGCGGTGAGCGTTCCGGCAAGGACCGCTCCGCTGGTGGCGTTCTCCAGCCGGTAGGTCAGCGTGGCGCCGTCGAGGAAGGCGTCGACGGTGCCGAGCAGCAAGGCGCCGGGCGCGGTCAACGTGGCTGGCGAGAAGGTGAGCGTCGGGGCCGGGATCACGACGTTCGTCGTGCTGCTGGCGGCGCCGCTCCAGCTCGCGAGCTGCGGGGTGACCCGGTAGGCGTAGCTGCCCGGTGCGAGGCCCGTCTCCCGGCAGGTGTTGACGAGCACCGAGCCAGGCTCCAGCGGCGCCGCGCAGGTGCCAGTGGCTGCCGTGCCGTTGCGGTCCATGGAGTAGCGGCCGGTGGCGTAGCTTCCCAGCGGCTGCCCACGCAACAGCGCCTGCGACCACGTGACGTCGACATCGCGGCCGAGCCGGGTGACGGCGGTGGGCGCGTTGCCCGCCGGCAAGCTGTCCGCCTTCGTGTAGCCGGTGGCGCCGGAGCTGCCGGCGGTCCATGCCGCAAGAGCCGGTCCTGCGGTGACGAGCAGGGCGACAGCAGCGGCCACAACTGCCCCGGGGACGCCGAGACCCCACCGAGCCATGTCAGCCGCTCTGGCCGGTCAAGGTCACCGGAACGGTGAACGTTGCTCCCTGACAGCCATTCTCGGAGGTGGAGGTCATCTGCGCCGCTGCCGTCAAAGACACGGTGATCGATCCGTCGGTGCCTGCTGCCCGCGCGGGCACCGTGAAGGGCAGCCCCGCCGTGGGTGTGGCCAGCGCGACCCCGGTGGTCGTGCAGGTGCCGATCCCGCCGGCGGCGGTGACAGCGCCGTTGGCGCTGAGACCGGTGATGCTGACGGGATAGGGGTTCGGATTGCGTACGGTCATGGCCAGGTCAGCGGCCGGTCCGCTCGGGTAGAGCAGGCTGGTCGTCGAAGCGGTTGCCGAGACGGTCGTGAGAGGGGATGCCGTCCCCGCGGACACGCTGCCGCTGCCGGATCCGCCAGCGGTCCAGTACGCAGCGGCGACGCCGGAGCTGAGGACCACGAAGGTCCCCAGCAGGGCCAGCCCGGCTGGTCCACGGAGTCCTCCGACGCGGGAGGGGGCTCGGTGGCGGCCCGGACGGCGAGAAGCACGGTGCCGGGGCGGCCCGTGCTTCACGTTCGGTCCCTTCGCAGTCGGTCGATGACGGACGCCGGCTGCGGCCTCGCGTAGAGCAAGTCCGCAGCCGGCCCGGTCAGTGCTAGATGATCGAGTAGGCGAGGTTCACCACAGCGCCCTTGCAGGCGTTCTGGTTCGCGCCGGTGTTGTTGAACGCGAGGGTGGCTCCGGTCCACGTGCTCGTGTCGTTGGCGAGCGCCTCGGCGTTGACGGTCATCACGGCATTGGCGAGCGTGTAGTCCGCGGCCGTGCAGCCGGTGATCGGGAGGCCGAGCGTCGGGTCAACCACCGACGCGATCGAGGCGGTCACGCTGGTGACGTAGAC
>JBBSKF010000082.1:0-16309 GCA_038256525.1 Mycobacteriales bacterium
CGGTGGCCTCGACGATCTTCGTGAAGGCGGTGAGCGCATGACCGTGACCGCCGCCGGTGACACCGGCGTGACACCGACCGACCTGGTCACCCTGACGATCGACGGCTTCGAGGTGTCGGTCCCGAAGGGCACCCTGGTCATTCGCGCCGCCGAGCTGGTCGGGCTGCAGATCCCGCGCTTCTGCGACCATCCGCTGCTCGACCCGGTCGGTGCCTGCCGGCAGTGCCTGGTCGAGGTGGAGGGCCAGCGCAAGCCGCTCGCCTCCTGCACCTCGACGGTGACCGAGGGCATGGTGGTCAAGACGCAGCTGACCTCTCCGATCGCCGAGAAGGCCCAGCGCGGCAATCTCGAGATGCTGCTGATCAACCACCCGCTCGACTGCCCGGTCTGTGACAAGGGCGGCGAGTGCCCGCTGCAGAACCAGACGATGACCAACGGCCCCGGCGAGTCGCGGTTCCTCGACGTCAAGCGGACCTTTCCCAAGCCGATCGCCATCTCCAGCCAGGTGCTGCTCGACCGCGAGCGGTGCGTGCTCTGCGCCCGCTGCACCCGCTTCTCCCAGCAGATCGCCGGCGACCCGTTCATCGAGTTGTTCGAGCGGGGCGCCCTGCAGCAGGTCGCGATCTACACCGACCAGCCGTTCGAGAGCTACTTCTCGGGCAACACCGTGCAGATCTGCCCGGTCGGCGCGCTGACCGGGGCGGCCTACCGCTTCCGGGCCCGGCCCTTCGACCTCGTCTCCTCGCCGATGATCTGCGAGCACTGTGCCTCTGGCTGCGCCCTACGCACCGACCACCGCCGTGGCAAGGTGCTGCGCCGGCTGTCCGGTGACGACCCGCAGGTCAACGAGGAGTGGAACTGTGACAAGGGTCGCTGGGCGTTCACCTACGCCGAGCAGGGCGACCGCATCGCGACGCCGCTCGTGCGCGACACCGACAGCGGCGAGCTGCGCGAGGCCTCCTGGAGCGAGGCCCTGGAGCGGGCTGCGAGCGGTCTTGTCACTGCCAAGGCCGCCCAGGGCGTCGGAGTGCTTCCCGGTGGCCGGCTGACCGTCGAGGATGCCTATGCCTACGCCAAGTTCGCCCGCGTCGTGCTCGGCACCAACGACGTGGACAGCCGGGTGCGGCCCCACTCGGGGGAGGAGCTGGCCTTCCTCGCCGGCTCGGTCGCGGGGCGCTACGCCGGTCAGGACGGGGTCGTCACCTACGCCGACATCGAGTCCGCCGCTGCCGTGCTGCTCGTCGGTTTCGAGCCGGAGGAGGAGTCGCCGATCCTCTTCCTGCGCCTGCGCAAGGCGGTCCGCCGCTCCGGCACCCGGGTGTTCACGATCGCGCCGTTCCGCTCGCCGGGCTCGGTCAAGACGGCCGCGCGACTGCTGAGGGCCGCCCCCGGCGCCGAGCCGGCGGTCCTCGCCGAGCTGACGGCTGGCGGGGCGGACCCGTTCGGGTCTGTCGGCGAAGCCGCCCGGGCGCTGGCCGAACCGGGAGCGCTCGTGCTCGTCGGCGAGCGACTTGCCGCCGTGCCCGGTGCGCTGAGCGCCGTCGCGCGGCTGGCCGGGACGACGGGCGCCCGCCTCGCCTGGGTGCCCCGTCGCGCGGGCGAGCGCGGAGCCGTCGACGCCGGCGCGCTGCCGACCCTGCTGCCCGGTGGGCGCCTGCTGTCCGCCGAGGCCGACCGCGCCGAGGTCGCCGCCGTCTGGGGGCCGGTCCCGCAGTCGCCGGGCCGTGACCTCGACGCACTGCTCGCGGCCGCCGCCGCCGGGTCGCTCTCGGCGCTGGTCGTCGGCTCGCTCGACCCGGCCGACTGCCCCGACCCCGCCCTCGCCCTCGACGCGCTCGACCGGGTGCCGTTCCTGGTCAGCCTGGAGCTGCGCCGCACACCGGTCACCGACCGCGCCGATGTCGTGTTCCCCGTTGCGGCCGCCGTCGAGAAGTCCGGCACCTATCTGGACTGGGAGGGCCGGGCCCGGCCGTTCGAGCAGGTGCTGCGCAGCTCGGGCAAGCTGTCCGACGGTCGCGTGCTGCACACCCTCGCCGACGAGATGGACGTCCGGCTCGGCCTGCCGGACGTGCCGTCGGCGCGCGCCGAGATCGCCCGGCTGGGCGCCCGCGCGTCCCGCCCGCCGGACCCGTCGTACGACCCGGTCACCCCGACCGACCCGCAGCCCGGTGAGGCGGTTCTCGCCTCGTGGCACTGGCTGCTCGACGACGGCTCGCTGCAGGACGGGGAGCCGTTCCTGGCCGGCACCGCCCGCAAGCCCCGGCTGCACCTGTCCGCCGCGACCGCAGCCGAGATCGGCGCGGTCCAGGGCGCCGTCGTCACGGTCCGCTCCGACCGGGGATCGCTGTCGCTGCCGCTGGTGGTCGCCGACCTGCCCGACCGGGTCGTGTGGGTGCCGATGCGGACGGCGAGCGCCGCCGTACGCCGTGATCTTCGCGTCGGTCCCGGCGCGGTGGTCCGGATCTCGGCCGAGCCGGCCGGAGCTCCCGCATGAGCGTGCTCGCGGTGCTGGCCCAGGAGGAGGGCGCGGGCACCCAGCTCCCGCTGACCAGCTTCGGCAACGAGCCGTTCTGGCTGACGATCGCCAAGGCGCTGTTCGTCTTCGTCCTGCTCGTGCTGATGACGCTGTTCACGATCGTGTTCGAGCGCAAGGTCGTCGCGCGCATGCAGCAGCGCAGCGGACCGAACCGGGTCGGCCCGGGCGGCTGGGGTCAGTCCCTCGCCGACGGCCTGAAGCTGGCGTTCAAAGAGGACATCATCCCCAAGCTCGCCGACCGGCCGGTCTACCTGCTGGCACCGGTGCTGTCGGCCGTGCCGGCGTTCCTCGCCTTCTCGGTCATCCCGTTCGGTCCGGCCGTCGACGTCGCCGGCACCCGCACCGCCCTCCAGCTCACCGACCTGTCGGTGGGTGTGCTGTGGGTGCTGGCCTGCGCGAGCCTCGGCGTCTTCGGCATCGTGCTGGCCGGCTGGTCCAGTGGCTCGGTCTATCCGCTGCTCGGCGGGTTGCGCTCGGCCGCGCAGGTCATCAGCTACGAGATCGCGATGGCGCTCGCGCTGATCGCCGTCTTCCTCTATGCCGGCTCGCTGTCGACCAGTGAGATCGTCGCCGCGCAGGACAGCCGCTGGTTCGTGCTCACGCTGCCGGTCTCGTTCTTCATCTACGTCATCGCGATCACCGGGGAGACCAACCGCGCGCCGTTCGACCTGCCGGAGGCCGAGAGCGAGCTCGTCGGCGGCTTCCACACCGAGTACACCTCGCTGAAGTTCGCCATGTTCTTTCTCGCCGAGTACATCAACATCGTCACCGTGTCGGCCCTCGCGACGACGCTGTTCCTCGGTGGGTGGCAGGCGCCGTTCCCCTTCTCTCGGGTGGAGTTCCTGTCCGAGGGCTGGTTCCCGATCGTGTGGTTCCTCACCAAGACGCTGGTGTTCATCTTCTTCTTCGTCTGGCTGCGCGGCGTGCTGCCCCGGATGCGCTACGACGCCTTCATGCGTTTCGGCTGGAAGGTGCTCGTCCCGGTCGGGCTCATCTGGATCCTGCTGGTGGCCGCGATCCGCACCGCGACGCTCGAGATCGAGGACCGCAGCACGCTGCTGCTGTCGGTGGGTGTGCTGTTCGCGATCGTGCTGGTCGTGTTCTACCTGATCCCGGCCGGCCCGGAGGACGAGGAGCCCGACCGGCCCGGCACCGACCTGACGCCGCTGTCGGACGGCGGCTTCCCGACCCCGCCGATGGACCTGGCCGTGCCGGCCACGCCGCGCTCGCTCACCCGGGCCGGTGTCCAGGCCGCCGTTCCCCCCGTTCCTGACCCTGACCCTCACCCTGCCCCCGACTCGACGACGGAGGCCTGACATGGCCGACATGCTGAATCCGGTACGCGGGTTCGGGCTCACCTTCGCCACGATGTTCAAGAAGGTGACCACCGAGCAGTACCCCGAGCAGGTCACCCCGACAGCGCCGAGGTATCACGGCCGGCATGTGCTCAACCGGCATCCGGACGGGCTCGAGAAGTGCATCGGCTGCGAGCTGTGCGCCTGGGCCTGCCCGGCCGACGCGATCTACGTCGAAGGCGCCGACAACACCGACGCGGCCCGCTTCTCCCCGGGTGAGCGCTACGCCGCCGTCTACCAGATCAACTACCTGCGGTGCATCTTCTGCGGACTGTGCATCGAGGCCTGCCCCACCCGGTCGCTGACGATGACCAACGAGTACGAGCTGGCCGACGACAGTCGCCAGGACCTCATCTTCACCAAGACGCAACTGCTCGCGCCACTGCTCCCGGGCATGGACGAGCCGCCCCATCCGATGCCCCCCGGCACGACGGACGCCGACTACTACCTCGGCTCGACGGGGACGTCCGCGTGAGCCCGGAGCTCGCCGCGTCCGAGGCGGTCCTGGCCGCGACGTCCACCGGCGAGGCGGTCACCTTCTGGATCCTCGGTCCGCTGTCCGTGATCGCGGCGCTGATGATGGTGCTGTCGAAGAACGCGGTGCACGCGGCGCTGTTCCTCGCCGCGGTGATGCTGTCGCTGGCCGGCCTCTATGCGGCGCAGGACGCGCCGTTCCTCGCCGCGGTGCAGGTCATCGTCTACACCGGCGCGATCCTCATGCTCTTCCTGTTCGTCCTGATGCTGGTCGGGGTGGACGCGAGCGACTCGCTGGTCGAGACGCTGCGCGGGCAGCGGGTCGGGGCGGCGATCGTGGGACTTGGCTTCGCCGCCCTGCTCATGGGCACGATCGCGAGTGCTGTCCTGCAGGACGACGGCACCGTCGCGGCGGTCGGGCTCGACCGGGCCAACGAGGAGGGCAACGTCGTCGGGATCGCCCGCCTGCTGTTCACCGACTACCTGTTCGCCTTCGAGATCACCAGCGCCCTGCTGATCACGGCAGCGCTCGGGGCCATGGTGCTCGCCCACAAGGAGCGCACCGAGCCCAAGCTCAGCCAGCGTGAGATGTCCCGTCGACGCTTCGCCGGCGACTCGCCGATTGCCCTGCCCGGGCCGGGAGTGTTCGCCGGCACCAACTCCAGCGCCACCCGGGCGCTGCTGCCGGACGGCTCGGAGGCGGAGCAGAGCGTCAGCCCGATCCTCACACCGACCTCGGGGAAGCCGGCCGCGGGCGCCGACAGCGAGGGCACGCAGAGCATCGAGCGACCCTCGTGAACGAGTCGTACTACCTGCTGCTGGCGGCGCTGCTGTTCACGATCGGCGGGCTCGGCGTGCTCGTGCGCCGCAACGCCATCCTGGTCTTCATGAGCGTCGAGCTGATGCTCAACTCGGTCAATCTCACGCTCGTGACGTTCAGCCGGACGATCGGCACCCTGGACGGCCAGGTGATGGCGTTCTTCGTCATGGTCGTGGCCGCCGCCGAGGTGGTCGTCGGGCTCGCCATCCTGATGAGCATCTTCCGCAGCCGCCGGTCGGCCTCGGTCGACGACGCCAGCCTGCTCAAGTTCTGACCGTGCGACCTGACGAGAACGAGGACCGACCTGTGCCGGCGACATCGCGACGCGAGCTCCGTGCCGGAGCGACCCCGTGAGCCTGCCGCTTGCGACAGAGGGCCCACCCGCCGGCGAGTACGCCGCCGCCACCGGGACGCTCGACCTGCTCTGGCTGCTGATCGCCCTGCCCCTGCTCGGTGCGGCGATCCTGATGCTGGGCGGCAAGCGCACCAACAGCTGGGGCCCCTACCTCGCGATCGGTGCCTGCGCCGGTTCTTTCCTGTACGCCGTGGTGGCGCTGTTCGCCCTGATCGGCCTGGAGGACCGCACCGCCGACCTGTTCCTCTACTCCTGGGTCCCGGTCGCGGAGCTGCAGGTCGACTTCGGGCTGCTGTTCGACCCGCTGTCCGCGACGTTCACGCTGCTCATCACCGGGGTCGGGCTGCTCATCCACGTCTACTCACTCGGCTACATGTCGCACGACCCGCGCCGGCGGCTGTTCTTCGCCTACCTCAACCTGTTCGTCGCGGCCATGCTCATCCTGGTGCTGAGCGACAGCTTCCTCGGGCTGTTCCTCGGCTGGGAGGGAGTGGGCCTCGCCTCGTACCTGTTGATCTCGTTCTGGTTCTACAAGCCGGACGCGGCGACCGCGGCCAAGAAGGCCTTCATCGCGAACCGGGTCGGTGACGTCGGTCTGCTGATCGCGATCTTCGTGATGTTCGCGGCGCTCGGCACGACCTCGTTCGCCGGGGTGTTCTCCCAGGCCGAGCTGCTCACCGCCGGGACGGCGACGGCGCTGGGGTTGCTGCTGCTGCTCGGCGCCTGCGGCAAGTCCGGCCAGTTCCCGCTGCACACCTGGCTGCCGGACGCGATGGAGGGCCCGACGCCGGTCTCGGCGCTCATCCACGCCGCCACCATGGTGACGGCCGGGGTCTACCTCATCGCGCGGGCGACGCCGATCTACGACGTCACCGACACCGCCCGGCTGGTCGTGGGCATCATCGGCGTCATCACGATCCTCATCGGTGCGATCATCGGCTGCGCCTACGACGACATCAAGAAGGTCCTCGCCTACTCGACCGTCAGCCAGATCGGCTACATGTTCCTGGCCGTCAGCATCCCCGGCGCAGGGGCCATCGCGATCCTGCACCTGCTGACCCACGGGTTCTTCAAGGCCTGCATGTTCCTGTCGGCCGGGTCGGTCATGCACGGCATGAACGACCAGGTCGACATGCGCCGCTACGGCGGGCTGCGCACGGTCATGCCGGTCACCTTCGGCTGCATGCTCGTGGGCTACCTCGCCATCATCGGCGCGCCGCCGTTCGCCGGGTTCTTCTCCAAGGACCTCGTGATCGAGGCGGCCTTCGACCAGGGCGGCGTGCGCGGCTGGCTGATGGGCTCGGCGGCGGTGCTTGCGGCCGGGCTGACCGCGTTCTACATGACCCGGCTGATGCTCATGACCTTCTTCGGACAGAAGCGCTGGACCGACGACGTGCACCCACACGAGTCGCCCGCGGTGATGACCGGCCCGATGATCCTGCTCGGGATCGGCTCGGTGGTCTCGGGCTTCGTGCTCCTGCACGTCGTCGACATCGAGGCCTGGCTCGAGCCGGTCACCGGGACCCACGAGGTGGAGCACGTGCTCGCCCCCATCGTCGTCAGCCTGCTGACGCTCGCCGTGGTCGCGGTGGGTGTGTTCGTGGCCTACACGAAGTACGCCAAGCAGGCTGTGCCGACCACCGCTCCGGTCGCCGTGAGCCCGCTGACCGTGGCCGCCCGGCGCAACCTGTACTTCGACGCCCTCAACGAAAGCGTGCTCATGCGGCCCGGCCAGTACCTCACCCGGGCGTTGGTCTTCGTCGACAACCGGGGCATCGACGGCGCGGTGAACAGCCTCGCGGCCGGGGTCGGCGGCGGGTCGGGACGGCTGCGCCGGATCCAGACCGGTTTCGTCCGCTCCTACGCGCTGTCGATGTTCGGAGGAGCAGCCGTCGTGGTCGCCGCCATGCTCGTGGTGCGGGTCGCCTGATGTCCTCCTTCCCCTGGCTCACCGTGATCGGCCTCGTGCCGCTGCTCGGCGCCCTGGTGCTCGCGGTCCTGCCGCGGGGCGCGCACTCCCTGCACAAGATGGTGGCCCTCGGCACCTCGCTGGTCGTGCTCGCGCTCACCATCGTCATGTGTGCGGTCTTCGACCCGACCGGGGACCGCTTCCAGTTCGTGCAGGCCTACGACTGGATCCCGGCTTTCGGTGTGCAGTACGCCGTCGGCGCCGACGGGATCGCCCTGGTGCTCATCGCGCTGATCGCAGTGCTCGTGCCGGTCGTGATCCTCGCGTCCTGGCACGACGCCGACGCTCCGCCGGAAACGCAGGTGACGGCGGCGAACTCGACCGCGGCGCAGGTGGCCTCGACAACCGGGTCGCCGACAGCCGGCGTCAGGACCGAGCCGACAGGCGGCGGGTCGTCCGCCGGCGCGGCCGGGGACTCCGACCCGGCGCCCAGGCGCGGCGTACGCACCTTCTTCGCCCTGGTGCTCGTGCTCGAGACGATGATGATCGGCGTCTTCGCGGCCACCGACGTCTTCCTGTTCTACGTGTTCTTCGAGGCCATGCTGCTGCCGATGTACTTCCTCATCGGCCTCTACGGCGGGCCGCGCCGGTCCTATGCGGCGATGAAGTTCCTGCTCTACAGCCTGGCCGGCGGGTTGCTCATGCTCGCCGCCGTCATCGGGCTCTACGTCGTGTCAGCCAGCCAAGGTGAGGGCACCTTCGCCTTCGAGCAGCTCACCGAGCTCGAGATCAGCACGCCGGTGCAGATCGCGCTGTTCAGCGGCTTCTTCATCGCCTTCGCCATCAAGGCGCCGCTGTTCCCGTTCCACACCTGGCTGCCGGACGCGGGCGCCGAGTCGCCGGTCGGCGGCGCGGTGCTGCTCGTCGGCGTCCTGGACAAGGTCGGCACCTTCGGCTTCCTGCGCTACTGCCTGCCGCTGTTCCCCGAGGCCTCGCGCATCCTCGGCCCCTACATCATCGTGCTGTGCGTCATCGGCATCATCTACGGCGCGCTGCTCGCGATGGGGCAGAAGGACCTCAAGCGGCTGATCAGCTACACCTCGGTCGCCCACTTCGGCTTCATCGGGCTCGGTATCTTCGCGTTCACGACGCAGGGGCAGACCGGCGCCGTGCTCTACATGGTCAACCACGGCCTGTCGACCGGCGCGCTGTTCCTCGTCGCGGGCTTCCTGATCGCGCGCGGCAGGAGCCGCCTCATCCCGGACTACTCCGGCGTCGCCGCGCTCGCACCGATCCTTGCAGGAACGTTCCTGCTGGCCGGGCTGTCGTCGCTCGCGCTCCCGGGCCTGTCGACGTTCATCAGCGAGTTCCTCGTGCTGATCGGTACCTACAGCCGCTATCCCGTCGCAGCGGTGCTCGGGGCGCTCGGGGTGATCCTGGCCGCGATCTACATCTTGCTGGCCTATCAGCGCACGATGCAGGGCCCCCTGCGCCTGCCGGCCGGACTCACGAAGATGAAGGACCTGCAGCTGCGCGAAGTTCTCGCCGTCGCGCCGTTGCTCGCCTTGATGATCTTCCTCGGGTTCTATCCCAAGCCGCTCACCGACGTGGTCAACCCGGCCGTCGACGCCACCATGCAGGACGCCGGCCGGAGTGACCCGGCCCCGACCCAGGGCCGGGGCGAGACCGCCGCCCCGGCTCGCTGAGGACGAGCCCATGCCACTCGACATCCCGTCCCCGGCTCTGTCCTACGCCCCGGTTGCGCCGCTGCTGCTGGTCTTCGCCGCCGCCCTGATCTCGGTGCTCGTCGAAGCGTTCGTCCCCGCCGCCTCCCGCCGTGCCGTGCAGATCTGGGTGTGCGCCATCGGTCTGGTCCTCGCGCTCGCCGCGGTGATCCTGCTGGCCGGAACCGAGGAGCTGACCTTCAGCGGAGCCATCGCCGTCGACGGGCCGGCGCTGTTCCTGCAGGGCACGCTCGCCGTGCTCGGCCTCGCCGCCATCCTGCTGCTGTCCGAGCGCTCACTCGACAGCTCCGGCGGGGCCGTGGTCGCCCGCGCCTCGGTGCTGCCCGGCTCGCGGGAGGACGCCGCGCTCGCCGAGGCCACCGAGGTCCAGACCGAGATCTACCCGCTGGCGCTGTTCAGCCTCGGCGGGATGATGCTGTTCGCAGCCTGCAACAACCTGCTCCTGATGTTCGTCGCGCTCGAGGTGCTGTCGCTGCCGCTCTACCTCATGGCGGGCCTCGCGCGCCGCCGCCGCCTGCTCTCGCAGGAGGCCGCCGTCAAGTACTTCCTGCTCGGCGCCTTCGCCTCCGCCTTCTTCATGTACGGCGTGGCACTGCTGTACGGCTACGCCGGAAGCGTCGACCTGGGTGACATCCTCGTCGCCACCGGGACGGCCGGCACCAACGACGCACTGCTGTTCGTGGGCTTGGCGATGCTGGCCGTCGGCCTGCTGTTCAAGGTCGGCGCGGTGCCGTTCCAGGCCTGGACGCCGGACGTCTATCAGGGCTCGCCCACCCCCGTCACGGCCCTGATGGCTGCCTGCACCAAGATCGCCGCCTTCGGCGCGCTGCTGCGGGTGCTCTACGTCGGCTTCGGCCGCACCGAGTGGGACTGGCGGCCGATGATGTGGGGGATCGCCATCCTCACGATGGTCGTCGGCGCGGTGCTGGCCGTGACGCAGACCGACGTCAAGCGGATGCTTGCCTACTCCTCGATCGCCCACACCGGCTTCATCCTCGTCGGGGTCATCGCCCTGAGCCCGCAGGGGCTGTCGGGGACGCTGTTCTACCTGCTGGCCTACGGCTTCACGACGCTCGCGTCGTTCGCGATCGTGACCCTCGTGCGGGACAGCAGCGGCGAGGCCACCCACCTGTCGCAGTGGGCCGGCCTCGGGCGCAAGAGCCCGTTGGTCGCCGGCACCTTCGCCTTCTTCCTCGCCGCGCTCGCCGGCATCCCGCTCACCAGCGGCTTCATGGCGAAGTTCGCGGTCTTCGCCGCCGGTGTCGACGGCGGAGCGACCGCACTGGTCATCGTCGGGGTGGTGGCCAGCGCGGTCACGGCGTTCTTCTACGCCCGGGTGGTCGTGCTGATGTTCTTCAGCGAGCCGCCGGTCGACGGGCCGACGGTCGCCGTGCCCAGCGGCTACACCGCGGGGACCATCGCGCTGGGCCTGGCCGTGACCGTCCTTCTCGGGGTGCTCCCGCAGCCGGTGCTGGACCTCGCCGAGAACGCCGCACGGTTCGTCTACTGATGCAGTCCGGCAGTCGGGAGGGTGCGGTCTTCGAGGCCGCCGACCCTGCGCTCGCGGTGACCGTGCGCGCGGGACTCGAAACGGTCGAGTCCCGCCTGCGCGAGGTCGTCGGCAGCGCCCACCCGATGCTCGCGGAGGCGGCGAGCCATCTGGTGACGGCGGGCGGCAAGCGCTTCCGGCCCCTCCTGGCGCTCCTGGCCGCCCACCTCGGCGACCCGGCTGCCCCCGGCGTGGTGGATGCGGCCGTCGTCGTCGAGCTCACCCACCTCGCGACGCTCTACCACGACGACGTCATGGACGAGGCGGACGTGCGCCGGGGTGCCCAGTCCGCCAACTCGCGATGGACCAACACGGTGGCGATCCTCACCGGCGACTTCCTGTTCGCGCGCGCCTCCGACCTGACGGCGGGGCTCGGGACCGAGGCGACGCACCTGCAGGCGCAGACCTTCGCCCGGTTGGTCGAGGGTCAGATCGCCGAGACGGCCGGGCCGGGTGAGGGCGAGGAGCCGGTCGCGCACCACCTGCAGGTCGTGGCCGACAAGACCGGCTCGCTGATCGCGACCTCCGCCCGGCTGGGCGCCCTGATCGCCGGGGCGCCGGCGGCGCACGTCGACACGGTGGCCCGCTTCGGCGAGGTGATCGGCGTCGCCTTCCAGCTCTCCGACGACCTCATCGACGTCCTGAGCGAGACCGGTGACTCCGGCAAGACGCCGGGCACCGACCTGCGCGAAGGCGTCCGTACCCTGCCCGTCCTGCTCGTGCTCGCAGGCGCGGACGACGCCTCGGCCCGGCTCCGGGAGCTGCTGGCAGGCGGTGTGTCCGACGACGCGCTGCTGGCCGAGGCGCTCGGCCTGCTGCGCGCCCACCCGGCGATGGACCAGGCCCGGGAGCGCCTCGGGGACTACGTCGACCAGGCGCGCCGGGTCGTCGGGGAGCTGCCGCCCGGCCCGGCCCGGGAGGCCCTGTCGTCACTGACCGACTTCGTCCTGGCCCGCACCGGCTGAGCCGTGCCGCCGCCTCCGCCAGCACACCCTCTGCCAGCACACCCGGCGCCCGCACCGGCCGCGCTGGTCCTGGACCGGGGGCAGCGCTGCGCCGTGACGGTGCTCAACGTGGGGTTGGCCTGCTGCGCCGTCGAGGCGATGGTCGCCTCGCTCGGTCAGTCCGACCCGCCCGGCGTGGTGCCGCTGGCCTCCCCGGACCGGACGGTCCAGGTGCTGCTCGTGTCGGGCACGGTGACCGACAAGCTCGCGCCGCTGGTCCGAGCGCTGTACGACACCCTGCCCGCACCGGTGAAGGTGCTCTCCTTCGGTGCGTGCGCGAACAGCGGCGGGCCCTACTGGGACTCCTACTGCGTCACGAAGGGGGTCGACCTGGTCGTGCCGGTCGATGCCTACGTCCCGGGCTGTCCACCGCGGCCGGAGGCGCTGCTGGGGGCTCTTGCCGCGTTGACGGCGTCCGGCGCCCGGCCGGCCCCGAGTCGCGCCCGCGACCTTCAGCATCCGCTGCTGCGTCCGGCCCCGATCGTCGGGCCGCAGGAGCTGCGCGCCCGGCCGCTCTCATGATGGCGTGGGCATGACGGCGACCGTCGGCACCGGGCCGGGCCCCCGCCTGCAGCAGGTGCTCGGCGTCCAGGCCCACTCGGCGTACGGCGTCGTGACCGCCGTCGTGCCACGCGAGCAGTGGGTGAGCGCCGCCACGACCGCCCGCGACGACCCTGAGCTGGACGGCTCGTTCTTCGACCTGCTCACGGTGGTTGACGACCATCCGCGCGGCCTCGACGTCGTCGTCCGGTTGTGGTCGGTGTCGCTGCGACGCGGGTTCCTGCTGCGGACGAGCTGTCCCCGCGAGGCGCCGACCGTGCCCTCACTGCGCGGCGTGTTCGCCGGCGCCGCCTGGCACGAACGCCAGGCGGCGGAGATGTTCGGACTCGACTTCGCCGGCCATCCCGACCCGGCACCGCTGCTGCTGCCCGCAGGTGGGGTCCGGCATCCACTTCGCAAGGAGCACCGGCTTGCCAGCCGCGACGTCGCCTGGCCCGGCGCGGTCGACCCGGCCTACAGCGGCGAGGGCGGCCGACCTCCGCGCCGACCGCTGCGCCCGCCGGGAGCCCCGGCGTGAGCGGCCCCCCGCCACGCAGTCGCGGCACCATCGGGCTGCTCGAGGAGAACTGCACGGTGTGCATGCTGTGCGCCCGGGAGTGCCCGGACTGGTGCCTGCTTCTCGAGGGGCACACCGAGCTCGCGCCCCCCGTGCAGGCGGGCGGACGACCTCGTACGGTCAATGTCCTGGATCGTTTCGCGATCGACTTCTCGCTGTGCATGTACTGCGGGATCTGCGTCGAGGTCTGCCCGTTCGACGCGCTGTTCTGGGCGCCGGCGCTGGTCGAGGCCGAGCCGTCCCGGGTTCGGCTGGTGGAGGAGCGCAACGCCTTGCAGGACTGGATCTGCTCGGTGCCGCCCCCACCCGCGCTGGAGGCCGGCGCCGAGCCGTCCGAGGAGGCGGTGGCCGCGAGCCGAGCGGATGCTGTTGCCGCTGCGCGGGAACAGGCCTGACGCCGGGCGGGAACGGGCCTCACCCGGTCGGCGTTCTACCCCACACGCACGGCGCAGACCTGGCGAGGGAGACGATGCACCCCGGACAGCACCGCAACGGGTTGAAGACCGCCCTGCTGCTCGGGTTGCTGTCGGCGCTGATCCTGTTCGTCGGCGCTCTGTTCGGCCGTGGTGGCCTGTTGATCGCGCTGGTCGTCGCGTTCGGCGTCAACGGCTACTCCTACTTCTACAGCGACACCCTCGCGCTCAAGAGCATGCGGGCCTATCCGGTCAGCCAGGTCCAGCAGCCGCAGCTGTACGCCATGGTGGCCGAGCTGGCCAGCTCGATGAGGATCCCGATGCCCCGCCTCTACCTGAGCCCGACCTCCGCGCCGAACGCCTTCGCCACCGGCCGCAACCCGCAGCACGCCGCCGTGTGCGTCACCGCCGGAATCCTCGAGCTGCTCGACGAGCGGGAGCTGCGCGGGGTGCTCGGTCACGAGCTGGCCCACGTCGGCAACCGCGACATCCTGATCAGCTCGGTGGCGGCCGCGCTCGCGACCGTCATCACCTTCCTCGCGCAGTTCGCCCAGCTGTCGATGCTGTTCGGCGGACGCGACCGCGAGGGCACCAACGTCGTCTCCAGCCTGCTGCTGATCCTGCTCGGCCCGATCGCTGCCGGGCTGATCCAGATGGCGATCAGCCGCAGCCGGGAGTACTCCGCCGACGCCACCGGCGCGCAGGTCACCGGTGACCCGCTGGCGCTGGCGAGTGCGCTGCGTAAACTCGAGCGCGGCACCGCGGCCCGCCCCCTGATCGAGGACCCGCGGCTCGCCCCCACCAGTTCTCTGATGATTGCCAACCCGTTTCGCGGTGGCGGGCTGGGGAAACTGTTCAGTACCCACCCTCCGATGGCCGAGCGCATCGCCCGGTTGGAGCAGTTGGCCGGCTACTCTCGGTAGCCTCGCATCCCCGGCGGCCGGCTACCGGGCCCCCCCCACGGGGCCGGCCGCCGGTCAGCGCGCCCGCTCCCCTTGCCCTGCGGCGATCATGAAGTTGATGCTCGCCCGCTGAGCGTGACATCTGGGCACAAACTTCATGATCGCCGTAGAAGCGGGCGCCGCCCCCCCGTCAGCGGTAGTTCGTGAACTGGACCGCGAAGTCCAGCTCGGCGCCCTTGACCAGGGCGATGACCGCCTGCAGGTCGTCCTTCTTCTTCGCCGACACCCGCAGCTGCTCGCCCTGGATCTGCGGCTGCACCCCCTTCGGCCCCTGCTCGCGGATGAGCTTCGCGACCTTCTTGGCGTTGTCCATCGAGATGCCCTCGTTGACCGTCGCCGTCAGGCGGTAGTCCTTGCCGGACTGCTGCGGCTCGCCGGCGTCGAGGGTCTTGAGCGAGATCTGCCGTTTGACGAGCTTCTCCTTGAACACATCCAGCAAGGCCTTGACCCGCTCCTCGCTGCCGGCGCGCAGCAGGATGGTCTCGCCGGACCAGGAGATCTCCGCCCCCGTACCCTTGAAGTCGTATCGGGTCGCGGCCTCCTTGGCCGTCTGGTTCAGGGCGTTGTCCACCTCCTGCCGGTCGACCTTGCTGACGATGTCGAACGACGGGTCTGCCACGGTTGCGGTCTCACTTCCTGCCTCGTCGGGGGGATACGGCGCGTCCGCTATCCTGCGTCACGCACCAGGCGGGTTGCCCGAGTGGTCAAAGGGAGCAGACTGTAAATCTGCCGGCTCAGCCTACGAAGGTTCGAACCCTTCACCCGCCACCCTGGTGCGGCCGTCGTCCGGAACGCTCGGCCGGGGCTGCGCAGCGGAACGCATCGGGTAGGCTCCCCGGTGCTTCAGGCCGCCCCCTTAGCTCAGTCGGCAGAGCGTCTCCATGGTAAGGAGAAGGTCTACGGTTCGATTCCGTAAGGGGGCTCTGCTCCGTCCGCATCGGACGGATCTTGCGGCGGTGTAGCTCAGTTGGCAGAGCAAGCGACTCATAATCGCTGTGTCACCGGTTCAAGTCCGGTCATCGCTACCGGCCTCGGCGTCCGCGCCGAGTAGGCTGACCGTCGACCGTCGTCCTTCCAGAGAGCAGGCATTCCCGCAATGGCAGCCACCGATGTCCGCCCGAAGATCACGATGGCCTGCCAGGAGTGCAAGAACCGCAACTACATCACCCGCAAGAACCGGCGCAACGACCCCGACCGGCTCGACCTGAAGAAGTTCTGCCCCACCTGCCGCACCCACACCGGCCACCGCGAGACGCGCTAGCCGCACGCCGTGCCCCTCAACCGCGAGATCATCGGTCGCGACTACCCGGCTTCGGCCACCTTCGAGGTGGGTCGCGAGCAGATCCGGCGCTTCGCCGAGGCGATCGGCGACCTGCACCCGGCCTATCTCGATCCCGACGCCGCACGGGCGCTCGGTCATCCCGACGTCATCGCGCCCCCGACCTTCCTGACCGTCCTGAACTTCCGGTACGCCTTGGAGGGCCCCCTCGCCGATCCCGGCCTCGGGCTCGACTACTCGCTCGTGGTGCACGGCGAGCAGAGCTTCGAGCTGCACCGCCCCGTCTGCGCGGGTGACGTGCTCAGCAGCACCCAGTCCGTCACCGAGATCAAGGACGTCGGGCGCAACGAGTTCCTGGTGACAGCGACCGAGGTGACCGCCGCGGACGGCGAGCGGGTCGCGACCCTGAGCTCCACGATCGTCAGTCGCGGCACGGCTGCCCCGAAGGACGCCTGACGATGCCCACGTATGCGGAGGTCGAGGTCGGTCACGAGCTGCCCGCGCAGGACTTCGTTCTGCAGCGGGCCGATCTTGTGCGCTACTGCGGCGCCAGCGGCGACTTCAACGTCATCCACTGGAACGAGCGGATCGCGACGTCGGTCGGCCTGCCGGACGTCATTGCCCACGGCATGCTCACCATGGCGACAGCCGGCCGGGTCGTCACCGACTGGGTCGGCGATCCGGGAGCGGTGCTCGAGTACGGCGTGCGGTTCAGCAGGCCTGTCGTCGTGCCGGACGACGACGCGGGTGCGACGGTGACCGTTGCCGGCGTCGTCGAGGACAAGCTCGAG
>JBBSKF010000083.1:0-16228 GCA_038256525.1 Mycobacteriales bacterium
GCCACGATCTCGACGACGGACTTGCCGGCCACCAGGCCGAGCGCCTTGTCCTTGGCCTCCGCGACGGCGTCCAGGTCCTCCTCGCCGCGGACCCGGAACGCCAGTTGCTGCCAACCGAACCGGAGCAGGTCTGAGGTGGTGATCAGGCCGCGCCCCGCCATGCCCTTGCCGAAGAAGTAGATCGACGCCCCGCGGATCATGGTGTTGTCGACATCGAAGAAGGCCGCCGCGGTCGGATCGGGCGGAACCGACAGGCTCTCCTCCACCTCGGCCACGGCCGCCGAGGCGGCTCCGGCCAGGATCGCCAGCCGGTCTGCCTCAGACTTCGCGCGACGACGCTTGCTCGGTGTGGTGAACGGGCCCGGTCTGATGGGCGTGGCCTTGGTGGCCCCCCCGTCCTTCACGGCAAACAGTGGGCGCGGGTCGCGAAGCGGCTTCGGCACGAGCCTGCCTCCGTTCCGGTTGCGCTGGCGTTCCTGTCCAGGGTAGTCCGGCATCCGACAACGACAGAGCGCCCCCGCTGAGACAGCGGGGGCGCTCCGGCGTGTCGGCAGGGCTAGACGATGCTGCCTGCCCGGCGGCGGCGCAGCAGCGCGGTGCCGATCAGCAGGGCGGCACCCAGGCCACCGAGCAGGGCGGAGTCAAGGCCGGTGCGGGGAAGCTGAGCCGACGGCGGGACGGCCGGCGGCGGCGGCGCGGCGATGTTCTGCGCCCGGGCGACGGCGGCGCTCGGCACGATCTGGATCTCGACGAGCGGGCCGTCGATCATCAGTGCGTCGGCCAGGGCCGCCGGCAGCGTGACGGCCAGGCCGACACCTCGGGTCGCGGCGGCGGCACAGGTGCCGTCCTGCGCCTCGAACGTGCCGGTCTGCAGGCCGTTGAGCTGATCCGGGCAAGCCCCCAGCGGCTGAGCCTCCGGCGTCGCATCGCTCTTGATCAGCGTGATGCCGAGCGGGGCGAGCGCCCCGTTGAGGGTGTCAAAGAGTGTGTCGAGCACCGTGCCGAGCTCCGGGCCGAGGGGGCCCTCGCCGAGGTTGCCGCTGATGCCGTTGATCGTCGCCCGGACCGCCGCGAACGGGTCCAGCGCGTCCCCCGCGGTCACATCGGCCACGGTCGACTCGAGGGTGGCGTCGGCCGAGCCCGGCGTGCCGCTCACCTTGGCCGTCGACGTGGTCTTGAGCACCGTGGCGCCGGCAAGGGCGTCCTGGCCCAGCAAGGTGAGCTCGTCGATGGAGGCGGTGGCGCGGGACGTGATCACCCCACCGGCGTTGGTGATGCTCTGCTCGCCCGTGATGATCCCAGTGCCGAGCACACCGCTGTCACCGGCAAGGGTGTCCAGCGAGGCCTGCAACTCGGTTCGAATCTCATCGACAGTGGTCCGCAGCCCGCAGAGCAGGCCCAGAACGGTCGCGTCGACACCCAGGGGAAGGACCGGGACCGTCGGCAGGAGCAGGTCGCAGAGCGCCTCCGCAGTGTCCCCCACCAACGGGGTGAGCGCCTCGATGGCGGTGTCCACCGCGTCGGAAACCGGATCGACGAGCGCATCCGCGAGGATGGGGGGCAGCCCGATGCCGAGCCTTGCCACCTGGGCCTTGGAGGCGCTGTTCGGCGCCTCGGTGACAGACGCCGATGACGTCAGCAGCTCCAGGGTGATCAGGTCGGCGATCGGGCCGGAGCCGAGCGGCGCGGGGCTGTCCATGTCGGTCAAGGGCGTGGGCAGCATCGCGGTGGACGCGCCGGAGCCCAGCGCCTCCCCGCCGAGGCTGCCGGTGAGCACCTCGGCCTGGCCGAAGGCCTGCGGCGTGCCTCCCACTCGGCTCACGGTCCCGGTCACCGGGTCGACGATGAGTTTGATCTGCCCCAGCGGCTCAGGCAGGTTGACGGTCACGGTGATGGCCGTGGCGGCGGTGGCGCCGGCGACGTCCTGACCGGCGGCCTGGGCGGATGCCGGAACGGCGCCGCCGACGAGCAGGGCGGATGCCGCGGCAACCACGAGGGCGCTGCGCGCCGCTCGGCGGGAGCGGGCGGCGGGGGCTGGACGGTGCATGCGGTCCTCCGGTGACAGACCTACCCCGCGCGCGGGGAGGAAGGAATTCAGGTTCTGGGGGTCAGTGTGGTGCATCGGACGATCGACGGTGGAAGTACAGCACAATCGGTGGGACGAACTCGGACCGGGGTCGTTCGGGGCATTTCGGACACGCAGTCCATGATCAGTGTCTCGCTCACCTAACGACGTACGGCAGTCGTGGTGACGGGTGACCCGGCGCGGGGTGCGGTCAGGCTTATCGCCCACCGAGCGGGGACGTCAGCCGACTCGGCATGCGCAGCAGTGGTAGCGGGTCGGTCCCTGTAGCGCCTGGTGACGTTGCCGGGAGAACCGGGTCCAGCGGCTGGCTGGACGGTCCGGGCGAGGTCGGCTCGTCCCCGCCCGGCGACGGGGAGGCCTCCGGACTGGGCGTCACGGTCGGGGTCGGGGTCGCCTCGACCGTCGGGGACGGCGACGGCGAGGATGACGGTGAAGATGAGGGTGAGGGTGAGGCCGTCGAGGTGGCCGGCTCGCAGTCCGTCGTGCAGGTCCCGAGCTCCAGCAGCTCCCCGGTCTCGTCGGCGAGATCGGCAACCAGGGCCAGCGAGGCCTCGCCGCGGTCCTGGCTGGTCGGCGGCAGAGCCGGCAGCAGCCGTTCGAGGCTGTCGCTCTGTCGGGTGGCGAACAGCGACAGCGTCCGCAGCGGGGCATCGGCCTGTGAGCTGCGGAAGGCACTGGTGAGCAGCGCGGTCCCTCTCCGGGTCTCGGCATCCATGTCGGCGAGGGTCTGGCGCACCAGGACCGCCACCCCGGGGTCGAGGCTGGCGATGTCGGCGGCGTCGGTGGAGCCGTTCTCGAAGGCGTCCCGGCCCAGCGTGAGGCCGCGCACCTCCCGTAGGCGGGTGGTGGCGAACTCGAGGTGCTGCCGGCCGCGGTCCATCTCGCTCCTGGCGAGCGTCAGCCGGAGCGCCTCCGTGCCGCGCTTGGCTCCGTAGAAGGGGTCACCGGGCAACGACTGGTCGCCGGCCGCAGCGACACCGCCGAGGGCCACGACGCAGGCCAACGCCCCCGTGGTGACGCCGAGAGTGCGCTGTGCCCGCCCGCCCCGGACGATCCTGGGGGTACGGGTCGGTGCGCCGACCGGGACGGGAGCCTGGACGGCGGCCATCGCGACCAGCCGGGTGCGCAGGGCGGCCCGGAACTCCGGTCGGGTGGCGGCGGCTGGCGCCAGCGTGTCGCCCGCGGCGGCGAGCCGGCCGGCCAGGCCAGTCATCGGCGTGTGCGGGATCCGGCCCCAGCCAGGACGATCCAGGGCGTCGAGAGCGGACGCGAAGTCGTTCGAGCGGCCGCGGGAGCGCAGGTCACGAACTGTCGTCAGTTCCACAGCCGCTCCTCTCCACGTCGCGCGCCGGACAGCCGTCAGCGACGACTTCTGATTGAGCCAACGACGGTGATGCAGCAGGAGTGACGGGCTCGCACTGACATTGACGCGCAGTGACCGGACGGGTGCGGCCAGGCGGTGCACGACGTCGGCATCACAGCTCCACGCCCTCGGGCAGGAGCCGGCCGAGCGAGCGGATCGCGCGATACTGCAGGGCTTTGATCGCCCCGTCGTTCTTGTCCATCACCCGCGCCGTCTCGGCGACCGACAGGCCCTGCAGGAAACGCAGGATGATGCACTCCTGCTGTTCGGCGTTGAGCTTCTTGACCGCCGACAGGAGCACCTTGTTCTGCATCGACTCGAGCACGGCGTTCTCCGGCCCGTCCTGCACCAGGGTGGGGCCGCCGGTCACCGTGCTGACGTCCTCGGTCGTCAGCTCCAGCCGTTGGCGGCTGCTCTTGTAGTGGTCGGCGATGAGGTTGCGGGCGATCGTGACGAACCAGGCGCCGACGTCGCGGCCCTGCCAGGTGAAGGACGAGATCCGGCGCAGGGCTCGTAGGAAGGTCTCGCTCGTCAGGTCCTCGGCTACCTGCGCCGAGCCGACGCGGTAGTAGACGTAGCGGTACACCAGGTCCACGTAGCGGTCGTACAGCTCACCGAAGGCGTCCGCATCGCCGGTCTGCGCGCGCTGGACGAGCGCCAGGGTGACGGCGCTGTCCCCCTCGGCCGGTGGGTGCACCTGTCCGTTGGACGTCGGCGTGGTGCTGTCGTCCCACGCTGCTGCGGGCGACGGCAGCGCCACGGCCCGTCCCGGTGTGACGGCCGTCGGCCGACTCATGCCCGGGCGCACGGGGCCACCGACACGGCTCGCGAGGCGCGGCGCACGGGGTCTCCTGTCGGCATCGGCAGGACACGCACGGTGGCCCCGACGTGCCGGGAGCGCGTTGTCCGTCAAGCCATGCTAGGTGTTCGGGGCATGTTCGGTGGCTGTTCGGCCACTCGGTCAGCAGATCGGCAGGAACCTCCCTCGCCCGAAGTCGTACGCTGGCACCATGGCGGGACAAGGGGCATACGGGGGCGTCTTTGCCCTGTCGGCGCTGGCCCAGGCGCGGCGCGACTCATCACCCTCCCGAGCTCGGCGAATCAGCTGGCTGATCTTCAAGATCCTTCTCGTGCTCGTCCTTGCCTTGGTGGTTGCGCTCTCGACCTTCATCAAGGGCCTGTTGGCCGCGCCTTTCGATCTCAAGGCCATCCCGCCCGCCCCGAAGTCGATCCTGCTGCTCGCCGCGGACGGCACCCAGTTCGGCTTGATCCGGCCGGCTGAGCGGCGCGAGATCATCTCGCCCCAGGACATCCCCGAGGTGATGCGTCAGGCCATCATCTCGGCGGAGGACGCCCGGTTCCTCGACCACAACGGGGTGGACGCGCTCGCGACGCTCCGGGCCGCGTACTACGACGTGACCGAGGGCGAGCGCAAGGGCGCATCGACGATCACCCAGCAGTACGTCAAGAACGCCTATGTGGGCAACGAGCGGACCCTGATGCGCAAGCTTCGCGAGGCGGGGCTCGCCGTCCGGCTCGAGGAGCGCAAGACCAAGGAGGAGATCCTCACCGACTACCTCAACGTGCTCTTCCTCGGCAACAGCACCTACGGCGTGCAGGCGGCGTCGAAGTACTACTTCGGTGTCCCCGTGACGAACATCGACCGTGAGACCGCCGAGCCAGGTGCCTTCTCCAGCGACTCCATCGCGCTGGCCCGCGCCTCCATGCTCGCCGGGATCGCACCTGCGCCCTCGGACTTCAACCCGGTCACCGACTTCGGTGCGGCGCGCATCCGCCAGAAGTACGTGCTCAACCAGATGGTGCTCAACGGCTACATCTCCACCGCCAAGGCGAGCGCCGCCTTCCAGCGCGTGGACGCCGTGCAGCCAGTGCGGGACCTCGGCCCCGAGCCGCCCAGCACCGCCCCGGAATACGCCGACCTGGTGAAGGCGCAGCTCAAGGAGGCCTACAAGGGCGACCTGGACACCTTCGATCGCGGTGGCCTGCGCGTGCAGACAGCTCTCGACACCGACCTCCAGGAGGCGGTCACGCGGGCCGTCCGGGAGGTGCTGCCGGCGCCGGACGACCCGCAGGCGGCGGTCGTAGCGATCGACATCACCAACGGCAACGTCAAGGCGATGACAACCCTGCGGCGGGTCCCCGCGAAGGCCGGGCCACCACCACGGGCGGCCATCACCGACTACGAGCGCGGCGGGTTCAACCTCGCCACCAATGCGAACCGGTCCACCGGCTCGACGATCAAGCCCTTCACCCTGGCCGCGGCGTTGCAGAAGGGGCTGACCCTGGACACCACCCGCCCGGCCCCCGGCTGCGACAACATCAAGGACCCGACCGCGCCGGGCGGCGTCTACCGATACTGCAACGCCTCCGGTGAGAGCAGCATCAGCCGCGGCAGCATCACGTTGAAGTCGGCGTTGCAACGCTCGGTCAACACCGTCTACACCCCGCTCGCGATCGAGGTCGGCCAGAAGGAGGTCAAGCAGCTGATGCTGGACGCGGGGGTGGTCGCCAACGAGGCCGCCTTCGGGACCACCCAGAAGTCCTTCGGCCTCGGCACCACGGCGCTGGTCACGCCGCTGTCGATGGCCAACGCCTACGGCACGCTGGTCAACGGCGGCGCCGTGATGAGCCCCCGCTTCGTGCTGGAGACGCGGGACGTCGACGGCAAGGTGCTGAAGAAGGAGCCGGCCACGCCGGCGCCGGCGCGGCGCGCGCTGCCGACCAACATCGCCAACCAGGTCGCTGAGGCGATGGCCGGGGTGACCGAGGACGCCGGCACGGCGCCGCGGGCTCGCCAGCCGTTCCCGGTCTACGGCAAGACCGGGACGACCAACGGCAGCACCGACGCGTGGTTCGTCGGCTGCGCGAGGGCCCCGCAGAACCTGTGCATCGCGACCTGGATGGGCTACGACGATCAGACCTGCACCGGCATCGTCGGGCGGGCCTGCGGGGAGATGAAGGACATCCAGGGTGTCCCGCAGGTCTTCGGCGGGACCCTGCCGGCGACGATCTTCGCCCGCACCTTCGAGATCCTCGCCGAGATCCAGGCGGCCAAGCAGCTGGCGCTCACCGGTGTGCCTCCGCCGCCGTCGCCGGTGCCTTCGCTCACGCCGTCGGCAGCGGTGGTCGCCCCGACCGCCCCCACGGTGAGGTCGAGCCCGTCGCCCGAGGCTCGCCTCCCGAGTCCCGCTGCCCCCCTGACCGAGTTCTCGCCACCGGCATTCGCGCCGACGCCCTTCGTCGTGCCCTCGACGGCAAGCGCGCGTCCGTCGCCCACACCGACGCCGAGCCGTCGACCGCTGCTGGGAGCGCCGGGACCGGCTGCTGCCCCGCCGTGACGTCCGGCGCCCCGCACAACCTCGCCGACCTCGTACGCCGGTCCGCCGGCCGTTCGCCGGACAAGACGGCGCTGCACTTCGGCGGTGCGGCGACGAGCTGGTCGGCGCTCGACGCGCTGGTCGACGCAGCCGCAGCGGGGCTCGAGGCTCTTGATCTGGCGGCCGGCGACCGCGTCGGCCTGCACCTCGGCAACACCCCCGACTTCGTGGTCGGCTACTTCGGCGTCCTGCGCGCTGGGCTGGTCGCTGTCCCGCTCAACCCGCGCTACACCCCCGCCGAGCTGGCTCACGCGCTCGGCGACAGCGGCGCGCGGGCCATCGTGAGCACGCCCGAGCTCGCGGCGGCGGCGCAGCCCGTGGCCGCGGGCGGCGGGCTCGAGCACGTGCTCGTCACCGGGCCGGCCGGACCGGCCGGCCCGGCGAGCTGGGACGAGCTGCTGCGCACCGGCGCCGAGCACGGGCGGGTCGAAGCCCGCGGCGGTGGTGAGGACCTCGCCGTCCTGCTCTACACCTCGGGCACCAGCGGCCGGCCGAAGGGCGCCATGCTGCCGCACCGCGCGCTGCTGGCCAATCTCGAGCAGACCGCCAGGATCGACCCGCCCGTCGTCTCCGCGGACGACGTCGTGCTCCTGGTCCTGCCGCTGTTCCATGTCTACGCACTGTCGACCGGCCTCGGCGCCGTGGCTGCCCACGGCGCGACGGGTGTCCTCCTGGAGCACTTCGAGCCGGTCGGGTCGCTCGAGGCGATCCGCCGGCACGCGGTGACGAGCATCGTCGGCGCCCCGCCGATGTACCTCGCCTGGTCGAGGATGCCGACGACCGGAGCGGCCTTCGACTCCGTACGCCTCGCTCTGTCCGGCGCCTCGGCGCTGCCTGCGCAGGTCCGGCAGCGCATGCACGACCTGACCGGCCTGTCGATCTTCGAGGGCTACGGGCTCACCGAGACCGCCCCGGTGCTCACGGTCACCCTGGCGGGCCAGGTGTCCACCCCGGATTCCATCGGCCGCCCCATCCCCGGTGTCGAGCTGCGTCTGCTCGACCGGCAGGGACGCACGGTCGAGGAGGGCGACCCGGGAGAGATGTACGTCCGAGGCGCCAACGTGTTCCTCGGCTACTGGCCGGACCGGTCCGGCGGTCCGGACCGCGACGGCTGGTTCGCCACCGGTGATGTCGCCTACGCCGATGCCGCCGGCGACCTCCACCTCGTGGACCGGCGCGGCGAGCTCGTGCTGGTGAGCGGCTTCTCGGTCGCCCCGCACGAGGTCGAGCAGGTGCTGCTGGGTCACCCGGGCGTGCGCGAGGCCGCGGTGCTGAGCGTGCCCGACCCGGACACCGGGCAGGCGGTGCGGGCCCTGATCGTGCGCGAGCCCGGAGCCGAGGTGGGCGCCGAGGAGCTCGGCGCGCACTGCGCCGCGTCGCTGGCGCGCTTCAAGTGCCCGACGTCGGTCGAGTTCGTCGAGGCGCTGCCGCGCACGGCGACCGGCAAGGTCAGCAAGGGGCAGCTGCGTGAGCTGTCCGCCTGAGCCGCCCGCCCCCCCGACCGCCTCCGCCTCCCGTTGATCTTCGGTTCGAGAGCCGGACGGCGTACGCGGCCGAAGCCGTCGTCGGTCGTGCTGCTCAGCCGGCCGGGCTGCTCGCTGTGCCACCTGGCGGAGCCGATGGTCGAGCGGACCGCGGCCGAGGCCGGCGTGAGCTTCGAGCTGCGCAACGTCGACGACGACCCGGCGCTTCGGGCGCGGTGGACCGACAAGGTCCCGGTCGTGCTCCTGGACGGGGTCGAGCACGCCTACTGGCGGATCGGCGAGAAGGCGCTGCGCCGCGCCCTGCACCTGGCTCCGGCCCCCCAACGGTGATCCACGCGCCCGACTTTGTGCATCTGTTCACAAGCGCGTAACGTCGTACCTCGGCAGTCCCGAGACAGGCACCCCCCGAGTACGGCAGACACAGAGGCGAGAGGTCGCGTGGCCGAGCAGGGCAGGGGGCAGTCGTCGGCGCCGGATCGGTTGCGCGCCGGCGTCCCGGACGCCACCGTCGCCCGGCTGCCCGGCTACCTGCGAGCGCTTCGGGCACTGGACGACGTGGGCCGCACCACCGTCAGCAGCGAGGCCCTCGCGACGGCGACCGGGGTGGGCTCCGCCCAATTACGAAAAGACCTGTCCCATCTGGGTTCCTATGGCACCCGCGGGGTCGGCTACGAAGTGGCGGAGCTGGCCTTCCACATCAGCCGCGCGCTCGGGCTGGGGCGCCGCTGGCCGGTCGTCCTGGTCGGGGTCGGCAACCTGGGGCACGCGTTGGCGGGGTACGGCGGCTTCGACGAACGCGGCTTCTCGATTGCCGCCCTGTTCGACGTGGACACCACCCGCATCGGCGAGCGCGTCGGGAAGCAGCTGGTCCGTCACCTCGACGACCTGGACGACGTCATCGGCGTCTTCGGGGTGTGCATCGGGGTCATCGCCACGCCCGCGCCCGCGGCGCAGGAGGTCTGCGACCGGCTGGTCGCTGCCGGGGTGACCAGCATCCTCAACTTCGCCCCCACGCTGCTGCGGGTGCCCCCGCAGGTCACCGTGCGCAAGGTGGATCTGTCGAACGAGCTGCAGATCCTGTGCTTCCACGAGCACCGCAAAGGCCTCGCACTCGTGGACCCCCTGCCCGTGACGTCACTGCTCGACGAGCCGTTGTCCGGGGAGGTGTCGGCGTGAGCGTCCTGGTCGTCGGCGTGTCCCACAAGAGCGCACCCGTGGCACTGCTGGAGCGGGTCACGCTGGGGGTCGCGGCGGCGGACGACCTGCTCACCGAGCTGAGGTCGGCCGGTCCGGTCGGTGCGGCCGTGGTGTTGTCGACCTGCAACCGGGTGGAGGTCTACGCCGACACCGAGGGATTCCATGCCGGCGTGGACGCGGTGAGTGACCTGCTGGCCCGCCTGTCCGGGGTGCCGTTGGACGATCTGAAGCGCCACCTCTACGTGCACTGGGAGGGCCAGGCGGTCCTGCACCTGTTCGAGGTCGCCTGCGGCCTGGACTCGATGGTCGTCGGCGAGTCCCAGATCCTCGGCCAGCTGCGCCGTGCCTACACCGCGGCGAGCAGTGCAGCCACCGGGCCGACCCTGCACGAGCTGTTCCAGACGGCGTTGCGCGTGGGCAAGCGGGCGCACAGCGAGACCGGTATCGACGCCGCCGGCCGCTCGCTCGTCACGGTAGGGCTCGAGCGCGCGGTTGCCGCCGTCGGTCCGCTCGACGGCCGACGGGTGCTGGTCATCGGTGCCGGCTCCATGGGCGCGCTCGCCGGCGCCACGCTGCGCCGGGCGGGCGCCGGCGAGATCGTCGTGGCGAACCGTACGGCCGACAACGCCAGACGGCTGGCCGTCGGCTTGGACGGCACCGGCATCGGCCTCGACGAGCTGGAGTCGGCGCTGCGCCGGGCCGACGTCGTCGTGTCGTCAACCGGCGCCACCGGACTGGTCGTCGGGCGTGACCTGGTCGCCGGGGCGATGGCCGATCGGGGTGGCCGGCCGCTGGCGCTGCTCGACCTGGCCCTGCCCCGCGACATCGAGGCGAGTGTGCGGGACCTGCCCGGGGTGACCCTCGTCGACCTCGCGTCGCTGCAGGAGCAGCTCGCCGCGACCGAGGCCGGCGCCGACGTCCAGGCCGTCCGCGCGCTCGTCACGTCCGAGGTCGGGGACTTCCTGGCCTGGCAGCGCGCCGCGCGGGTCGCGCCGACGGTGGTCGCGCTGCGCAGCCGGGCCGACCAGGTGGTCGAGGCCGAGCTGGTCCGGCTTGCGTCGCGGCTGCCGGGGCTCGACGCGCAGACCCGCGGCGAAGTGCAGGCCGCGGTCCGGCGGGTCGTCTCCACCCTGCTGCACACCCCCACCGTTCGGGTGAAGGAGCTCGCCGAGGCCCCCGCGGGGTTGTCCTACGACGACGCGCTGCGCGAGCTGTTCTGCCTCGACCGAGCAGCGCCCGCCGCCGTGACGGCCAGCCCGGTGACCACGGTGCTCGACGACCGGCGGCTCGACGACCGGCCCCGTGACGACGGGACGCAGCGGTGACCCGCCGCCTCCTGCGCCTCGGCACCCGGGCCAGCCCGCTCGCGCTGGCCCAGTCGAGGGGCGTGGCCGCAACGCTGACCGCCCTCGGCTGCGACGTCGAGCTCGTCCAGGTGCAGACGGCCGGTGACGTCTCGGGCGCGGCCATCGACCAGATCGGCGGCACCGGCGTGTTCGTCACGGCGCTGCGGGAGGCGTTGTCAGCCGGCGAGATCGAGCTGGCGGTGCATTCCTACAAGGACCTGCCGACCGCGCCCACCGACGACCTGGTCGTCGCCGCCGTCCCGCTGCGCGAAGACCCGCGCGACGCGCTCGTCGCGCGCGACCGGCTCACGATCGGCGAGCTGCCGGCCGGAGCCCGGATAGGGACCGGTTCGCCGCGCCGTACGGCGCAGCTGCTCGGTCTCGGGCTCGGGCTCGAGGTGGTCGGGGTGCGCGGCAACGTCGACACCCGGATCGCCAAGGTCGCCTCGGGGAAGCTCGACGCGGTCGTGCTCGCCCGCGCCGGGCTGGCCCGCCTGGACCGGCTCGGTGAGGCGACTGAGGTGATCGACCCGCTGACGATGCTGCCCGCTCCGGCGCAGGGCGCGCTCGCCATCGAGTGCCGGGCCGGCGACGCCGACCTGGTGGGGCTGCTCGCGGCCCTGGACGACGCCGACAGCCGGACCGCCGTCACGGCTGAACGGGCCTTGCTGTCCGCGCTCGAGGGCGGTTGCACCGCGCCGGTCGGGGCACTCGCCCAGGTGGCCGAGGGAGACGACGGCCCGGAGCTCTACCTGCGCGGCCTGGTGGCCGCCGTCGACGGAACAGACGAGGTCCGCCTGTCGGCGACCGGTCCGACGTCCGAGGCCGAGCAGGTGGGACGCCGGCTCGCTGCCGAGCTGCTCGACCTCGGCGCCGCGGACCTGATAGGAGGGAACCGAACATGAGCCCGAGAGCCAAGACCAAGAAGGCGGCCGGCCAGGTCGCCCTCATCGGCACCGGCACCGGCGACCCGGCGCTGCTGGCCGTCCGGGCCGCCGCACTGATCGCCGCCGCCGACCTGGTGGTCGCCGACGTGCGCTGCGGCGAGGCGGTCCTGGCCGGTGTACGGCAGGACGCCACGGTCACCCGTACCGCACCCGGCGAGCTGCAGGGCGCCGCCCTCGTCGCTGCCAGCAGGGACGGACTCTGCGTGGTCCGGCTGCTGCCGGGCGACCCCTTCGTGGAGCCCGAAGGCGCCAAGGAGGCCGAGGCCGTCCTGCGGGGCAAGCAGCGGCTCGAGGTCGTCCCGGGGTTGCCGCTCGCCGTCGCCGTGCCTGGCTATGCCGGCGTCGCCGTCGGCCTGCCGCGCACCGTCGCCCGCGTCGAGGACAACACCAACTGGCGGTCGCTGGCCGGCTCGGCCGGCACCCTGGTGCTGCTCGGGAGCGCCGGTGACGTGGCGAAGTCCGCTGCCGCCCTGCTCGAACACGGTCGACGACCGGGCGAGGCCGTCGCGGTCACGATCAACGGCACCACGCCCGAGCAGCGCACGGTCGTGTCGACCCTCGACGGCGTCGAGGCCGTCGCGGCGGCCGCCGAGCTGTCCGGCGACGTCGTGATCGTCGTCGGCGATCCGGTCAAGAAGGCCGAGAAGCTCTCCTGGTACGAAAGCCGACCGTTGTACGGCTGGCGCGTGCTCGTGCCGCGCACCCGCGACCAGGCCGGCGCCCTGTCCGCCCAGCTCCGCTCGTACGGCGCGGTGCCCGTCGAGGTGCCGACCATCGCGGTCGAGCCGCCGCGCACCTCTGCCCCGATGGAGCGGGCTGTCAAGGGGCTGGTCGACGGACGGTACAGCTGGGTTGCCTTCACCTCGACCAACGCCGTCAAGGCGGTACGCGAGAAGCTCGAGGAGTTCGGGCTGGACGCCCGCGCGTTCGCGGGCGTGCGGGTCGCCGCCGTCGGGGACGCCACCGCCCGGTCGCTGCTGGACTTCGGCATCCGGCCCGACCTGGTGCCGACCGGCCAGCAGTCCGGTGAGGGCCTGGTCGCCGAGTGGGACGCCTGCGACGACCCGCTGGACCGGGTCTTCCTGCCGCGGGCCGACATCGCCACCGACAGCCTGGTCGCCGGCCTGAAGGAGCTCGGCTGGCAGGTCGACGACGTCACGGCCTACCGCACGGTGCGCGCGGCCCCGCCGCCGGCCGAGACCCGGGAGGCGCTCAAGGGCGGCGGGTTCGACGCGGTGCTGTTCACCTCGTCATCGACGGTCCGCAACCTGGTCGGCATCGCCGGCAAGCCGCACGACAGCACCATCCTCGCCTGCATCGGCCCGGTCACCGATGCCACCGCCCGGGAGCTCGGGCTGCGCGTCGACGTGCTCTCCCCCCAGCCGGATGTGACCACCCTGGTCGAGGCGCTCGCGGCCTTTGCCGCCGAGCGGCGGGCAGCGGCGCTGCCGGGCGTGGCCCCGCTGCCGAGTGCGGCCCACCGCCGCAAGGTGGCGCGGGCGGCGGCTGCCAAGCGGTGACCGGCCACACGGTGACTGGTCTGCCGGCCGCGCGTCCTCGCCGGCTGCGCCGGACGCCGGCGCTGCGCCGGCTGGTCGCTGATGTGAGGGTGTGCCCGGCCGACCTCGTGCTACCCCTGTTCGTCAAGGAGGGGCTCTTGGCCCCCCGGGCGATCTCCTCGATGCCAGGTGTCGTCCAGCACACGCGGGACTCGCTGAAGAAGGCTGCGCACGAGGCGGTTTCGGCGGGTGTCGGGGGGCTGATCCTGTTCGGTATCCCGGCCGTCAAGGATGCCCGCGGTAGCGGCGCCGACGACCCGGCCGGGATCGTGCAGCTCGCGCTGGCCGACGTCGTGGCCGAGGTCGGCGACGACCTCGTGGTGATGACCGACCTGTGCCTGGACGAATACACCGACCACGGCCACTGCGGGCTGTTGACCGCGACCGGGGAGGTCGACAACGACGCGACGCTGGTGCGGTACGCCGCCGCGGCCATCGCGCAGGCCCGCGCCGGCACGCAGGTGGTCGCGCCCAGCGGGATGATGGACGGACAGGTGGCGGCCATCCGTACCGCCCTGGACGCAGCCGGCTTCCTCGACCTGCCGATCCTGGCCTACAGCGCGAAGTACGCCTCCGCCTTCTACGGGCCGTTCCGTGACGCGGCCGAGTGCGCGCCTTCCTTCGGGGACCGATCGGCCTACCAGCAGGACCCGGCGCGTCCGACGCAGGAGGGCGTCCGCGAGGCACTGCTCGACATCGCCGAGGGCGCCGACGCGGTGATGGTCAAGCCGGCCGGCGCCTACCTCGACGTCGTGCGGGCGGTCGCCGAGGCCGTCGACGTCCCGGTCGCGGCCTACCAGGTCTCCGGGGAGTACGCGATGGTCGAGGCGGCCGCGGCGCACGGCTGGATCGATCGGCGACGCATCATCCTCGAGCAGCTGACCGGGATCCGACGGGCCGGGGCCGGGATGGTGCTGACCTACTGGGCGACCGAGGCGGCCGGCTGGCTCGAGCAGCAGTGACCGCTGTCGCTTCGCCGTGATCGACCCGCTGGCGGTCGGGATCGCAGCTGTCGCGGTGCTGCTCGGCGTGGTCGGCCTCGTTCTTGCGGCTCGTGACCGTCGCCCTGGAAAGCCTCTGCTGCAGGGCATTCTGCTGCTTCAGCTGCTGCTGCTCGCGCAGGCGGCCATCGCAGTGACCCGGCTGCTGCAAGGAGACCGGCCAGAGGAGGTCGGCGCCTTTGCGGGCTATCTGATCGTGTCGGCCCTGCTCGTACCCGGTGGTGCGATCTGGTCGCTCGAGGAGAAGAGCCGCTACGGCACGCTGATCCTTGCCGCCGTGTGCCTGGTGGTCGCGGTGCTGCAGCAGCGGCTGGTCGGGCTGTGGGCGTCCGTTGCCTGAGCCGGTCGCAGCCGGCCCGGGCCGGCTGCTCGTCGCGGTCTACGGGATCTTCGCGGTCGCCGCGTCGTCGCGGGCCGCCCTCCAGCTCGCGACCCGGTTCGACGAGGCGCCGGTCGCCTACCTGCTGTCGGCGCTCGCCGCCGCGGTCTACGTCGTCGCGACCGTGGCGCTCGCCCGTTCGCGGCGCCGGCTCGCCGTAGCCGCCTGCGGCTTCGAGCTGGCCGGCGTACTGGTCGTCGGCACCCTTTCGCTGGTGCTGCCTGACGCCTTCCCGGACGAGACGGTGTGGTCGGCGTTCGGCGCGGGTTACGGCTTCATCCCGCTGGTCCTGCCGGTGCTCGGCCTGCTGCGCCTACGCCGGACCCGCTGACGCTCCCCGCTGCTGCTCAGCGGTCTCGGCCCGGCAGCCCCCACAGGTCCGCGATGTGCGAGGCGTCCGTGCCACAGCACCCGCCCAGGGTGGTGACGGACGGGAGCTGCTGCAGCAGCTGGTCAGTGGAGGACCGCAGCAGCGGCCGGTCGCCCTCGTCGAGCACCTCCATGGCGTCAAGCTCCTCATGGGTCATCGTCGAGGCGTTCGGGCGGAACACCTGCACACGCGACTGCCATGCCCCCCCATCGAGCGCCTCTGCGACGTGCAGGGGGTGGGCGCAGTTGACCCCGTACCAGTCGGGCGCGGCCGCGGCGTCGACCTCGGCGATCGCCCCCCGCAGCGTCGTGCCGTCCGGCAACCGCCCGTCCCTCTCGACGGTGAAGGAGACCCCCACGGGTACGCCCACCGATCGTGCCGCACGGACGATCCCCATCGCCTCGGCCGGTTCGTTGAGGGTCATGGCGTGCACGATGTCAACGCCCGACTCGGCGAAGGCTGCGACCTGCGCGTGGTGGTACTCCGCGGCCTCATCCGCCTGCCTGCCTGCGGCGACGTAGCCGTCCCCGCGCGGCCCTATGACGCCGCTGATGCGCACCCGGTCCATACCGGCGCCGGCACGTCGTACAAGGTCGACCGCGGCTGCGTTCACGCGAGCGAGCCCGGCGCTGTCGTAGCCCAGCCGCGCCGCCCAATCGGGGTTGGCCCGCCACGTCGGCGTCTCCAGCACGAGACCTGCGCCTGCTCGTACGGCGATCGCAACGTACTCCGCGTAGTAGTCGAGCAGCACCTGCGCGGTGCTCTGCCGCTCCACGAGGGGGAATGCCGCAAACTCCGGGAGCTCGAGTCCCCTGTGGAAGATCAGGTCCGTCTCCAGACCCCCGTCGCTCACCCATTCCGGCACTGTGGCTCCCTTGGCAGACCCCAACGGGCCCACGATAGAGGCGGGCGACGGAACACGGCTAGCGCCGCGGCGGTGACGGCGAGATAGGCGAGTAGCGGCCCATAGCCTCTGTGGCCGTCTCGCAACGGCGCCGTCAGTCTGTCGCTTTCGGATGCTGTAGGTCGACCCGCGTGACCCACACGGTCCGCGTGTCCTTGTCAGGGCAGTACCACAGCCGGCCTGCCGATGTGAGC
>JBBSKF010000084.1:0-16079 GCA_038256525.1 Mycobacteriales bacterium
CATCCTCCGGCACGCTCTGATCAGCAGGCACCGGCAGGGTGAAACTCGGGGCGTCGTTGACCGCGGTCACCTCGATGGTGAACATCTGGTCGCCGCTGGTGTCAGTCCCGCCGTCCGCGGTGCCACCGTCGTCGCCGAGCGCCACCGTCACCGTCGCCGCGCCGTTGACGTCCGGCGCCGGGGTGTAGGTGAGGGTGCCGGTGGCCTCGTCGATGTCGGGCTGGACGGCGAACAGCGAGGGGTTGTTGTTGCCCACCAAGAAGGTGAGGGCCTGGCCGGACTCGTCGGCCGGGCCGGCGCTGATGACGGTCGCGAACACGGGCACCGTCTGGGCGCCGGCATCCTCCAGCACGCTCTGATCAGCAGGCACCGGCAAGGCGAAACTCGGGGCGTCATTGACCGCGGTCACCGTGATGTCGACTGTCGCGTCCGTCGACACGCCGGTTCCGTCAGCGACGTGGAAGTCGAACCCGTCGGCTCCGTTGACGTCGGCGTCAGGCTGGTAGGTGACGCGGTGCTGCGCGTCAGCGACCGTGGCGCCCGGGGTCAGCATGGTACCGGTGGTGCCCTGGCCGTCGAAGAGAACACCGTTGGCGGGCAGGGTGGTGACCAGGTACGACAGGACGTTACCGTCGATGTCGGTCCCCGAGAGCGTCATCGTCAGGGTGCCATCCTCGTTCAGGAGCGCGCTCTGGGCATCGGCGACGGGATCATCGTTGACCGGATCGACGGTGATCGACACGGTTGCCGGGGCGGAGTCGGCCGTCCCGTCGTTGACCCTGAAGGTGAAACCGTCGAGGCCGTGGAAGTCAGCGGCGGGGGTGTAGGTCACGTCGGCCGTACACGTGTCCACCCCGGAGCAGTCGGGTGACCCGACCGGGCTGAGGGAGCCGTTGCTCGGCCCCGACACGATGGAGAAGGTGAGCGCCTGGTCCTCCTCGTCGCTCCCCGACAGGGTGATGACGGTTGGCGTGTCCTCGTCGAGGGTCACCGACTCGGGGCTGGCGACACCCGGTGGGTTCTGGGCCTCGTATCCACCGAGGGTGGTCAGCGGCGAGGTCTGGTTCGAGGCCGAGCCAACCTTGGCGACCACCGTCCCATCCGACACGGAGGAAGCGCTGACCTGAACCCCGCTCCAGGCCCCGAGCACAACACTGTCGGCGACGTTGGTGCTCGGCACGGGGCCCGAGCTGAACGTTCCGGGACCAGCAACGAACGACCCGCCCAGCAAAGCCTGGGACGCTAGCGGCGTCAGCGTCCGGCTGGTGCGGTTCCGACCGCAGATCACGACCGTCTGGGTGGTGCCCGCGTCGGCGACATGGCCGCCGGCCGGACAGGCAGCACCAGGCGTGGCCGGGCCGGAGACGACGACCGCGTCGAGAACCTCGAAGGAGTGGACCGTGATGTCGAGGGCAGCCGGCGCGGCAGAGGCCGGGGTGATCAGGCTCGGAGAGTCGAGCTTGTTGGATCGGCTGACGACGACGCTCCACGTACCTGTCCGGTCGACCTTGCCGGCCGGGGTGGTCGCCCTCACCTGGAACGCCGACGACGAGCCACCAGGGGGAATGTCGTCGCCCGGCCCCGTCGCGCTGGTGTAGCGGCACATCGTCGTGCTACGGCTCGCGGACCAACCCGCCGGCGCCCCGGGGCAGGCGGTGATGTTCCACTCCTTGCCAGGGCGGGTGACCTGAACCGCGCCGACGCTCGCGGTATCGCCGGAGTTGTCGACAGTGACGGTGAACGTGGTCCCGGTCCGGTCGTTCAAATACTGGATGTTGGGGCTGACCGACGCCTCGGCCGCGAAGGGCACGGCCCGAGCCGGAGAGGCGAACGCGAGACCCACCCCGGTGACAAGCACAAGGAGCAACAGGAGGCGACGCCGGCCCGATACGCCCGTCCGGAGCCTTCGTTGCGCAACGCCATCACTCATCGTGGCCCCCCCACAGCAGCCCGCCAAAGGACGGAACTGGCAGAGCGCTAACCCTGCTCGCCCGGGAACGTAACACTCGTTCTTGATGGTGGATAGGCCAATCGGGACAAGGGATTTTCTCAGGAAGTAGCTACCGCTGGATCCCTGGGCACGATCGGCGAGATACGGGGATTTGGCACCGCAGATGTCCTGAGGCTCACTTGTCGCCATGCATGGGTGGGGTCGGTGCCGCGACTCGACAACTCGGAAAACAGCAGAATTAGGCCCAACCGACCCATTGCGCGCATCGGCCGCCAGCCCTAGGTTCGCGGGCGGGGACGGGGGTCCCCGCGGGACTCCGGGGGATTGATGACGGCTGCGACAGATGCGCCGAGTAGCCGTGCGGCCCCTGCAGCCTTGCGCTCCACGGGCGAGGTGACGTCGCCGCCACGTCACGCCGACCAGGACTCCGGTCTTCCGTTGACCTGCCTGGCGCTGCTCGCCGCCGTCGCAGCCGGGGCCAAGGCCCAGGGTGGCTTCTACCCCGCCGGCCAACTGCTGATCGGCGCGCTCGTGCTGGTCGCTGCACTGCGCGGGCTGCGCATCGGCCGGCCTGGCTGGCCGGTGGTCGCGGCGGGACTGCTGGCCGGGTGGTCGCTGCTCTCCGCAGCAATCGCCGGTGACGTGCAGGACGGCGCCTCGGGCGCCGCGCTCGTGATCGGGCTGCACTTCTCGTACACGTTGGTGATCGGCCTCGGGACAACGCAGCGCCGCACGCTCGTCGACGGACTCCTTGTGGTCGGTGCCGTGCTCGCCCTGCTCGGGATGGTCGGGGTGGCCTTGCACCGACCACCCCTGGGCCATCTCGACAGTGGCGTCTGGCGCGCGGCAACCACGCTGACGTACGAGAACGCCGCCGCAGGTCTGCTCGTCCCGCTCGCGCTCGTCGCGCTTGCCCTATGTCACACACACCTGCGCCGCGCTGCCGCCGTGCTGCTGCTCGCCGGTGCCGGAGCCACCCTCAGTCGGGGCGGCCTGCTCGCCCTTCTGGTCGGGCTGGTCGTACTGCTTGCCCTCGTCGATACCGCCGCTCGGCGTCTCCTGGTGTGGCCGTTGACCGGCGCGGTGATCGCCGTGCTCGGGCTGCTTCCCTCGGTTCCCGAGACGGCTCCTCCACGCCCATTTGTCGCGGTCGCCGGTCTGCTGCTGGGGCTTGCCGTGGCGACCGGTGGACCCAGCGTGTCGGGCGTCACGCGCCGTACCGCGCTGGTCGTGGCTGCGGCCCTGCTCGTCGGGGGTGTGACCTTCGGCAACGCTGCCCTCCGGAACGCCGGTGGAGAGTTGCTGGACAAGCGCCTGACGGTCGCGCAGGGCGATCGCGTCGAGATGATCGAGGCCGCAGCCCGGGAGTGGGGCGACTCCCCGGTGACCGGGGTCGGCCCCGGTCAACAGTGGCTGCGCTGGCAGGACGGTACGACGACCAAGCTCGACCGGTACGCGCACAACGAGTACCTACAGGTGCTCTGGAAGACCGGGCTGGTCGGCCTCGGGCTGTTGCTGATCTGGCTCGGCCGCCTGCTCCTGCCCCTGCTGCGTAGCGACCGCACGGCGCTGCACGCCGGCTGCCTCGCGGCTCTCGCGGCCCTCGCAACGGCAAGTGCTCTGGACTTCCTGTGGCACCTGCCCCTGATCCCCCTGGTCGGCGTCGTGCTGATCGGGGTCGCCACTTCGGCACCCGCACCACCCACGTCCCAGGAGGACCTGTGAAGCACCGCACCCCCGCCCGTCTCGCCGCCGCCCTCGTCGGCGGCAGCGCCCTGGCCTTCGCCGTCCCGGCGCTGCCCGCTGTCGGCGAGAGCAGTCCCCCCGGCGCTTTCTCCGTCGAGATCGGAGACGGCCAGATCGTCGCTCGCGGGGCCCAGGCGCAGGTCACCTACCTCGTGCAATGTCCCGCCGGGTCCAGCGCCTTCTTGTCGGCTTCGCTCACCCAACGGGTCGGCAACGGCGTGGCCGACGGTTTCGCCGGTGACACCGTCGAATGCACCGGTGCGCCCCAGTCGGTCACCCTGCTGTTCTCCGCGCAGTCCGGTGGCAAGGCCTTCAGGAAGGGAGTTGCCGCGACCCGCGGCGAGCTGGGCACGTTCACTTTCCCTGACGGTCCTGCGGGGATCGAGTTCAGCGGCCCGGTCACCCTGCAGCGCTGATCGCGGGGACGAAGGGGCCAGTGCGTTCGCGCGCACCGGCCCCTGCGCCGGCGCAGGCGCCGCTACCGGACAACGGCGGTCAGCAGGTCGGCCCAGGCGTGCCGTTCACGCTCGGGCACGATGAGATGCCGTCGGGTCGCGACGTGCCGGGTCAGCTCGGCCAGGAAGGCCCCGTCACGAGCCGACCGCCCGAGTAGCCCCGCCAGACCGGCGGCGTCGCCCACCTCGACGTAGCCGGGATAGGCCTCGCCCAGCAGCCCGACCGAGCCGTCGACGCGGGTGGACACCACCGGGATGCCGGCCGCGATCGCCTCTGACACCGCGTTGGCACCGCCCTCGAGCCGGGAGGTCAGCACGAGCAGGTCGCTGTCGGCCAGCCGCTGCAGCGCCTCGTGGCGCGGCACGTCCCCGAGCCAGCGATAGCGGCGGTCCTCGGCGGCTGCTGCGGTCGCCAGGTCCCCGCTTCCGGGGTCGATCGGGGCGCCGAGGTGAGTGACCCGGACGCGGCAGGACGCGGGCAGCAGGCCCAGCGCCTCCACCACCAGGGACGGGTCCTTCACGGCCCGCAAGTGGGCGAGGAGCAGCACCTCGAGGTGCTCTCCGGGCGGGACGCGCCGAGCGGGGATGACCACCGACTGGTGGATGACATGGACCCGCCCACGAAGCGATGCCGGCAGGGCGTCGATCGCCTTGTCCTGCAGGACCACCAACGCGGTCGCTGCCTGCACCGTCTGCTGCGCCTCCTCCGAGTCGGCGAGGTCGGCGTAGAGGTCGGTTCCGGTCAGCGCGACGACGACCGGCCGGTCCGGGAAGGCTGCACGGAAGTCCCTCACCGACTGGGCGCTTCGCCGTGCGTGCAGTGCCACGACCAGGTCGGTGGCCTGCCCCGACCAGGTGGTGGTCAGTGCGACCGAGTGACCGAGATCGCGCAGCAGCGCCGCCCAGCGCTCCGCCGTGACCCGGTTGCCGTGGTGCGAGCCCGGCGGCGCGGGGGTGACGACCTCGACGTGCATGGCCGTCAGGGGGCGCAGGTCCGGAAGCCGGCGAGCACGTCGCGGCGGCCGGGCTGGAAGTAGTTGCGGTAGGGAACGCGTACGTAGCGGGCGCGCGTCGCCCACGAACCCCCGCGCAGCACCTTGCGACCCTCGGCGAACCATGGGACGGAGTTGTCGCCGTACGCATCGGACTCGAAGTTGGGGTACGGGGAGAACGTCGACGCCGTCCACTCCCAGACGTTCCCGAACAACCCGCGCACGCCGAAGGCGCTGTCCCCCTCGGGGTGCGCCGCCACATCGACCGGCCCGTCGGCGCGCCACTCGAGGTTGGCATGCGCGGCAGTCGTGGGCCGCCCGCCCCAAGGCCGCTCGCGCCGCGCGTCGTGAAACGAGCCACCGGCGGGCTCGGCGCCGGCGGCGACCTCCCACTCCGCCTCGGAGGGCAGCCGTCGCCCGGCCCACCGGCAGTACGCGTCGGCCTCCCACCAGCAGACGTGGCTCACCGGGCGGTGCGGCTCCAGGTCGACATAGAAGTCGAAGTGCCTTCGCTGCCAGCCGTTCTCACAGCGCTGCCAGGAGATCGGCGCATCGGCCCCAGAATCCCGCAACCAGCTCGAACCGGCGCCCCACAGCTCCGGACGGGCGTAGCCGCCGTCGTCGACGAAGGCAGCGAACTCGGCCTGCGTCACGGGCGCCGCCGCCATCGAGAACGGCGCGACCGGCACCGGATGGGCCCACTTCTCGTTGTCGTAGGCGAACGGATCCGCCCGCAGCGCACCCAGCAGGTGGGTGCCGCCCGGGACGTCCACGTCGCCGGGCAGCGGCCCGGCGTCGATGGCCGCGACCGTCGTACCCGAAAGACCCGGCAACTGCGGCGCCGGATAGCCCAGAGTCTGCCGGGTGTAGGTGATGGCCTCGGTGTGGACGTCCTCGTGCAGGACGGCGTAGAGCGCGAGGTGACGCACGACGTCGGTGCAGCGGGGGTCCAGCAGCCGCTCGACAGTGCGGTCCCGGACCTCGGCCATGTAGGCGAGCGTCTGCTCCCGTGCAGGCAGGGCGAGCCGCCACCGGGTGTCGTGCGGGATGGCTCCGGAGTCGTAGACCGCGTCGGCGTACGGCAGGATCGGCGGCTCCTGCAACGCCTCGCGCAGGACGAACCGCTCGGAGAACCACGACAGGTGCCCGATCTCCCACAGAAGCGGGTTCACCGTCGGCAGCATCGGGCCGACGAGCTGCTCGTCGGTCAGGTCGGCGACGAGGTCCATCGTGCGCTGTCGCGCGTCGTGCACCCACTCGGACAGCTGCTCGGCGGTCAACGGCTCAGTGGCCGACAGGTCAGGTCGCACCGGCGCTCCTCTGGCAGGGGGGCCGCGCGCCCCACCGTAGGCTAGGGCGGACCACGCGAAGGAGCGTCATGACCCAGTCCTCCCACCGCCGCCTCACCGAGTTCAGCCACGGTGCTGGTTGAGCCTGCAAGCTCGCGCCTGGCGAGCTGGCGCAGGTCCTGCGCCGCCTGACACCTGTCACCCACCCGGATCTGCTCGTGGGTTCGGACACCGGCGACGACGCCGCGGTCTGGCGGCTCTCGGCGGACCGCGCCCTTGTCCTGACGACGGACTTCATCACGCCTGTGGTCGACGACGCCCGCACCTGGGGACGCATCGCTGCCGCCAACGCCGCGAGTGACGTGTACGCGATGGGTGGCACGCCGTTTCTCGCCCTCAACCTGGTCGGGTGGAACACCGCAGAGCTGTCGACCGACTTGCTCGCCGACGTGCTCCTGGGGGCGCAGGATGCCGGCGTCGATGGCGGCTGGCTCACGGTGGGCGGACACACCGTCGACGACCCGGAGCCCAAGTTCGGCCTCGTGGTCGTGGGTGAGGTGCATCCGGACCGGATGCTCACCAACGCGGGCCTGCGCCCGGGCCAGGCGCTGGTGCTGACCAAGCCGCTCGGCATCGGGGTCATCAGCACCGCCCTCAAGCGCGGCGTCGCCGACGAGCAGACCGTCTCGGCGGCCGTGGGCTCGATGGTCCGGCTCAATGCCGCCGCCTCCCGCGCGGCGCTCGCCGCCGGCGCGACCGGCGCCACCGACGTCACCGGTTTCGGGATGCTCGGACACCTGGGCCGGATGGCGACGGAGTCCGGCGTCGACGTGGACCTCCAGGTCGCAGACGTCCCGCTCCTGCCGGGCGCACGCGCACTCGCCGAGCAGGGCTTCGTGCCAGGGGGCTCCGGCCGCAATCTCGAGTGGGCGCGCCCTCAGCTCGAGGTCGGCTCGACCGACGAGGTAGTGGTGCAACTGCTCGCGGACGCCCAGACCTCGGGGGGGCTGCTGTTCGGCGCCGACCCGGAGGCCGCGGCTCAGGCAGTCGTAGACCTGCGCGAGTCGGGACACGAAGCTGCTGTCGTCGGCACGGTCAGTGCAGGCAAGGGGATGCTCCGGCTGCGCTGAGCGACCACGTGGCGCAGCAGCCGCGGGTCAGGGGACGAAGCGGTCGGCGGCCGCTCGCAGCAGGCGAGCGCCAGTAGGAGCGTCCGGTTCCACGGCCTCCGCGACCAGACAAGCCGCCGACGCGAGCACTGAGGCGGGCACGCCACCCCCCAGCACCGACACCAGCCAGTCGAGGTGGTCCTCGATCAGCGTCGGGTCGTCGACGACCAGCGCCGCCCCCGCAAAGCGGGCCATCGATCGGAAGTCCTCGTGCGACAGGGCCGCCCCGCCGCCCGCCGTGCCCGTGTGCTGGGGGAAGGCCGCAGCACATCGGTCGTAGGCGAGGCAGATCGCGCCCTGTCCGACACCGTCCAGAAGCAGCGCCTCGAGCGGGATGGTCGAAGCGCGCCCGGCAAGGGGCGGGACCGGCCCGAGCAGCGCCATGGGGGTGTCAGCATGCGCATCGGCACCGATGGCCTCCGACCGCGCAACACCCTGGCCGAAAGCGCTGCCTCCCGTGAGCACCGGAACGCCCCGCTCATGAGCGGCCACAACGCAGCGCACCGCACCGATCAGGTTCGTCGGCATGGTGCACGACAGGGCCAGCAGGTCGACGTCGCCGGCAGCCAGCCGCCGCCCCAGGTGCTCGGCGGGCATCGACGGTCCCATCATCGTGACGCGCACACCGCCCGCGACAGCGAGCGCGGCTGCCGTCCGCCCAGGCAGCGTGTGCCACTCCCCCTCCGCGCAGGCGACGACGATGTGCGTGCCACCACGGATCGGCCGCGTGGCGGCTCGGGTGAGCGCGGCCAGGGCCGTCTCGGTGACCGCCGTGGCTGCGTGCTCGTCAGCGACGCTCCACTGCCCGCCTTGCCAGTACTCCCCGACCCGGACCTGGGCAGGCACCAGAACCTGCTCGGTGATGCTGCGCAGCGGAGTTCCGTCATCGAGCAGCTCCATGACGATGGCGGTGGCTCGAGCGGGGTCGGCGTCGGTCAAGGCACTGAAGTAGCTCTCCAGGGCTACGTGGGTGGTCACGAGATCTTCCTGTCCTGATCTCCGACGGAGATCTCGGTACGGTCGCGTCCAGCGGCCTTCGCCCGGTAGACAGCGGCGTCTGCGGCGTGCAGGGCTGCTCGCCCACCCAGCGAGCCGACCGCGGCGACGCCCACGGACAGGCCGACCGAGGCGCCGGCGATCGGCCGGGCCTGCACCCAAGCCAGACGAGTTGCCGCGATCCTGTCGACCATGGCTGCGACAGCCATCTGGGGGGCAAGGCAGACGAGCTCGTCGCCGCCGTATCGGCCACAGGCATCCGGGAAGCGGAACATGTTCAGGAGCAACACACCGACAGCACGGAGCACCTCGTCGCCGGCGGCGTGTCCGGCCCGGTCGTTCACCACTTTGAAGTAGTCGAGGTCGATCAGACACAAGGCGTCACCGGGCTCGGCCGAGCCGAGGCGGCGCATCCAGGCCCGCCGGCTGAGCAAGCCGGTCAGGACGTCGGTCTCGGCCTCCTCGGTCCGCTGCTGCTCACCGTGCAGACGGTCCAGCACGACGAGGGCATCCTCCAGGAAGCCTGGTAGAACGCTCGTCAGGCGCATGGCGGCGAGGCTGACGGGCTCCGCCCAGGGCAGCAACGGCTCGCCGAGACCCAGTGCGAGGTCCATCTGCAGTGCGTTGTGGCCAGCGAGCCGGGCGGGCACGAGCCCCCCGCCGAGGTCGTGCACGAGCGTCCTCAGGATGCCAGCGACCTGCTCCGGACGCGCCGCGGTCAGCAGGGCCCGCGTTGCGGAAAGGACTGCGGCAAGGGCTTCGTGGTCCTCGACGGCTGCCACCGCGGGGTAGGACCGCTCAGACGGCGGCTGGGTCGATGGGCCGCGAGCGCGGCCGCGCTGCGCCGCTGTGACCGCAGGGGAGAGCCGTTCCCGGCCGATCACGGCGTGTCGTCCTTCGCTCGGCACAGCATCGCGCCGGCCACCGACCCACCGCTCCAGCGCAGACCCTTGCTGGTGCGCAGGCCCGCGGCATTGAGCGCTGAGGCGATCGTGTGCCGGGAGGCGCCCTGCTCATGCATCGTCCAGATCACCGTGTCACTGCGCTGCGGACCGGGGGTCGGCGCGAAACCGTCGACCCACGCCTCGAGCCGGTCGGCGGCCAACGGAACAGTCCAGTAGAAGCCCTGGGCCTGCTCCACCCCGAGCCCGCGGAGCAGGTCCGCCTGCTCCGCGGTCTCGACGCCCTCAGCGATGACGCCCTTGTGCGTGTTGTGGGCCAGGCTGACGATCGAGGCCACGATGGCGTCGTCGTCGGCATGGTGTCCCAGGCCGGAGACGAACGAGCGGTCGATCTTGATGATGTCGACCGCGAAGCGGCGCAGGTAGGCCAGCGAGCAGTAGCCGGTCCCGAAGTCGTCGAGCGCAAGCCGGATACCGCTGTCGCGCAGCTGCCGCAGGGTCTCCGTTGCGCCCGGCTGGTCCATGATCGCGGATTCGGTCACCTCGAAGATGAGCGAGTCCACCGCGGCGCCAAGCTCGCGCAGCGTGCGGGTGACCCGACTCGCGAATCCTGGCGCAGACATCTGACGGGGCGAGAGGTTGATGGCGACCTCCAGAGGCCGACCGGCCGTCCGCCAGGTCGCGGCCTGGCGGGCAGCGGTACGCATGACCCACTCGCCGAGCTCGCCGATCAGCCCGCCCTCCTCCGCCAGCGGAACGAACTCGACGGGTGGCAGCAGACCGCGATGCGGGTGCTGCCACCGCACGAGTGCCTCGACACCGGTCACCCGACCTGAGGACAGATCGATGACCGGGTGGTAGTGCAGGACGAGCTGCTCGTTCACGATGGCGGAGCGCAACTCATCGATCTGCGCGGACGGTGACCCGCCGGTGGGAGCAGGCTCCGCAGCAGAGCGCTCGGCTGCCGCGAGCAGCGCATCCGCGCTGCTGCTCGGCGACACGGCCAGTCCGGCCCGCCACGCGACGACGACGCTTCCGGCCGTGACGATCACCGGTGTGGTGGAGGCAGCCTCGACGACGTCGGCCGCCTTCGCGCGGGCCTGCGCCTCGGACGGCACCGGGCCGAACAGCACGGCGAACCTGTCCCCGCCTATCCGGGCCGCCCGGTCGGCAGGCCCGCAGGCGCCCGCGATCCGCTCCGCGACAGCGCAGAGGACCAGGTCACCCCCGTCGGACCCGACGGCTTCGTTGACCGAGGCCATGTCGACGACGTCCAGGACCATCAGTGCGATCCTCGCCCCGCCCTCGGCGTCACGCTGCGCGGTCAAGGCGTCCCCGGCGAGGTCGAGGATGGCCGTCCGGCTGGCCAGTCCGGTGAGCCTGTCCACCGCCGTGGACGACCGCTGGCCGAGGATCGAGGCAGCCACGCGGGCCTGCGTCCTCAGCTCCTGCTGCTCGAGCGGGGTGAACCGGCGCGGTCGGGAGTCGAAGATGGAGACCGCACCGATGACGTGGCCGCCGTGGATGAGCGGCTCCCCGGCGTAGGAGCCGATGTGCCCGGCCAGGACGAGCGGGTTGCGGGCGTAGACCGGGTGTTGCGCAGCGTCGGGCACCAGCAGCCCTCGTCCGGTCCTGACGACCTCGGCGCAGAAGCTCAGATCGTCGGGCAGCTGGGTGCTGGGGGCTCCGACACCGATCTCCGCCGGGTAGGTCTGCAGGTCCGGCGTGACGATGTTGACGACCGCGATCGGGACCCGGCAGTGGGTGACGAGCGTCGACACGACCGCATCCAGGTCCGGATGGCTCAGATGCCCGGTGAGGTCCATCTTGGCGATGAGGGCCAAGCGGTCAGGAGCGCAGATGTCAACCTCGCTCCCCGCCACCACGTGGAGCGCGTCCCTCGTCATCCGCGCTGCCCCACCCAGCCGCCAGCACAGGTCATGCCCCATCATCGGCGCTCGTTGCACATCTCGAAGTAGGCAGAAACTCCTGACTACTCCGGGCCGGCCGGAGCAGCCCGCAGAGCGAGGAGCAGCTCTTGCTGAGAAGCCACGTTCAGCTTGCGATAAACCGATGTCAGATGGTTGCGCACCGTGCTCTCGCTCAGGAACAGCGATCGGGCGATGAGGGGGACCCGGTCGCCCTGAAGCAGTCGAGCCACGATCTCGAGCTCACGTGACGACAGCTCCGCGAGGATCGGAAGCTCCAGGGCGGTCGGCATCCGCCCGAGGCCGGCGGTGACTCCGGCTGCCTCGACCTCCCGGGCGATCAGCCGCAGCTGCTCCTCGAGCCCCATCGATTGCTCGGGGGCGATCCGAACGACGGCGAGCACGGGTGCGACGGCGAAACCGAACGCCGGCGGGTCCTGCCCGAAAGGCGAGATGACGGCTCGGCACAGCCGCCACTGGCCGCTGTCTGCCGTATCACGCATGTCCTGGAGCCGGATGCGGATCGAGATGCCGCCGGTCCCCTCGACCGCCTCGCCGACGGCGATCCGGAGCGCGGCCAGGTCTGCGGGGTGCACGAGCGGCACGATCGAGGATCCGATCAACGCCTCGGCGGGAATGCCGAGCAGCTGGTCGATGTCGGTGCTCATCCGGTCGATCTGCCACTGGCCGTCGACCGTCCCGACCGCCAGCAGCGGGTCGTCGAGGTCGGCGGACTCCGCCGGGGCTGGGTCGAGCAGACCAGCATCCGCCGGGAGCATGATGGCGATCGCGAACTCGCGGGGCGGATCGTTGTAGGCGCTCAGCCAGATGTCCGCTCTCAGCGCCGTCCCATCGAGCCGTCGGAGCGAGCGGTGAACCCGCCGGTAGCCGTCGATGGCCCCGGTCGACATCAGCACCAGGGGCGAGCGGGCGGCATCGGGGTCATCGACGAACTCGGACACGTCGTGCCGCAGCATCTCGGACCGCTCCGCCCCGAAGATCGAGGCCAGCGAGTCGCTCACCTCGAGGATCCGCCTGTCGCTGACCCGAAGCAGCAGCACCGGCAGCGGACTTCCGCGAACCGCGGCTCGCATGGCGCCGTCGTCCTGGCCCGCCGGTGAGCCGGTCCCTTGACGAGGCAACGACGTCATCGAACCCCCCCGCGTGCAAGATGAACGGGCCAATTAACGCAAGATGAACCCAGTGGTGACGTCGAGCCTGCTGCGAACCTACGTCGGGCGTGGAAGCAGACGCAACCCACCTGGTGCTCGCCCAGTTCCGCTGCCCCCTACAGCACCGTCCAGGGGGTCACGACGGTCACGCCGCCGGGGCGCGTCAGGCTGATCCGCACGCGGCCGGCAGGCAGATCCTCGAGGCAGAAGACACCGGTCTCATCCGGCTTCACCGCATGCTCGCCGGTTCCCGTCTGCACCAGCACCGGTCCCGCAGACGGTCCGACGACCTGTCCGGTGAGGGATCGGCGCTCACCCCGGGCGACCACCTGCAGTTCCAATCCGACTGCCGCCACTTCGTACGACATGAGGCGCACCCGATCGCCGCCGCGCACACCGACGAGGTCCTGGCCCGGCTCGGCCGAGTCGTGGACCAGTGCGGCGAGCTCGGCGTCGAGCGCGCGCATCAAGAAGGCGCCGCGACCCATCTCCTGCACCAGCGCGGGTGCGGGGTCGACATCGCCGGCGACTCGTCGCAGGTGCGCGAGCAGGACGTCGTCCTCGGGGGTGTCCAGCACGACGTCGTCCTCGCTCATGCGCTCGCTCCCGTCGGTCCCGTCGCCGACAGTCCCGACAACGACAGACCCCGGCTCGACGCGAGCACACGAAGTCGCTGAAGGCACCGAGCCCGGGTCGGACCAATGCTGCCGATGGGCATGTCCAGCGCCGCCGCCGCCTCCAGATAACTCGGTGCCGGATCCGCCATCAGGACACGCAACAGCTGTTGACAGCGGGGCTGCAGCCCGCCGAAGGACTCCCACAGCTGGGCGTCACGCTCCTCGCTGAGCAGCCGGCTGTCGAGCGGCTCAGCGTGATCCTGCAGGTCGATGGTGGCGTCGCCGTCCGCGCTGAGCTGCTCGCGGCCGGATCGGCGCAGCGTCCGCAGACACTCGCGCCGCGCCGTGGTGGCAAGCCAGCCGGCCAGCCGCTCCGGGTCCTCGATCCGGCCGAGGTTCTCGACCAGGCGCAGCCAGGTCATCTGCACGACGTCACCGGCATCGGCGGCGCTCAGCCGGTGGGCGCGCGCGACCGACCAGAGCAGGTCGCCGAACCGACTCACGATGCCCCCCCAGGCATCCTGGTCGCCGGCTTCGGCCGCGCGCAGAAGCGCGGTGACGCTCTCCTGCTGCACGGGTCCTCGCTCAGGGTCGGGGCGCCAGTCTGCTACAGCCGGGAAGCGTGTGGCCAACAGGGCACGGGGCGACATGGATCCTCCGGACGGCTGCGGCACGACGACACCTTTCAGAGCGCCGTCCGGCGATGCTGATACATCGACTCCCGGCTACGTGCGGGCCGGCCACACCGCGTCAGCCGGCCGCAGGCCTTCGAAGCCGTCGCGCACCGCCCGGTCCGCGGCGAGAAGTCCGACCACGCACATGGCGTTCTCGATGTCGCCGGCGAGCACCCGGCGTACGGCCTGCTCCAGCTCAACCCACTCGATCGTCAGGTCGACCTCCTCGTGCTCCTGCAGGTCCCGGTCGACGACGTCAACGTCGCGGGCCAGGTAGATCCGAATGGCCTCGTCGGTCATCCCGGGGCTGGTGAGGGTGTCGGCGAGAACATGCCAGGTACGCGCCGCCAGCCCCGCCTCTTCGCGAAGCTCGCGCTTTGCCGCCTCGAGCGCCGGCTCCCCGTCGACGTCCAACAGGCCCGCAGGCAGCTCCTCGAGGCGTCGGCGCACCGGATGGCGGTACTGCGTGACGAGCAGGACTCGGCCCCGGTCGTCGAGCGCCACGACCCCGACCGCGCCGGGGTGCACGACGACGTCGCGCTGCGAGCTGGTGTCCCCCGGCATCGAGACGACGTCCCTGCGAACGGCGATGACCCGTCCCTCGTAGACGACGTCCGAGGTCAGGACGCGATGATCGTGGACGCTCATGGGGCCAGTCTGGCGGAAGCCGTTGATCGGGAGGTGTCCGGGAGCGGACAGCGGGGTAGCGGACGAGCATGCGAATCAGTCACGTACCCCTGCGCCTTGCGACCGGCGCCTTCATCCTCAACGCCGGACTCGACAAGCGCGGCCTGGATGCCGACAGTGCCGCAGGTCTGCAGGGCATGGCGGCGGGCGCGATCCCGAAGGTCGCCTCCATGGAGCCGGCGCAGTTCGGCAAGGCGCTGTCGACCGGTGAGATGGCGCTCGGTGCGGCGTTGCTGACGCCGTTCGTCTCTCCGTTCAAGGCGGGGGCGGCGCTGACCGCGTTCAGTGCGGCGATGCTCCAGATGTACCGCAAGACGCCGAACCTGACCCAGTCGGACGGCATCCGCCCGACCCAGGCGGGAACGGCGATCGCCAAGGACGTCTGGCTGCTCGGCGCCGGTCTTGCGTTGATGCTCGACGGCCTGAGTGACGGTGCCCGGGGCGCGGCGAAGTCGACGAGGAAGAGCGCGAAGCGGAGTGCGAAGAAGGTCAAGCAGGCGCTGCCGGTCGGCTGAGGTCTATGAGGCCCGCTCGCTGCTGATGTTGACGAGCCGCGCTGACTGGGACTACGTTCCACCGCGAAGATGGGGGTCTTCGATGGGGTTTCGATGGGGGTAGCCGATGCTGTGCCCCGCCATGAGCGGCAACGACGCTGTCTGCCTGCGCTCTGGCTGCTCGCCCTGCTCGTCACGGTCGCTGCCTGCTCGAGCGAGGACCCGGGTTCGGCGAGCAGTGGTGTCTCGGCCGCCCCGTCAGCTACGGCCGACACCTCGCCCCCGACGGCATCCGCCTCGGCCAGCGGCAGCCCAGGCAGCAGCCCTGCCACCACGACAATTCCGGCCGGCTCACCGAAACCGGCATCCTCTTCCGCGGCAGCGGCGGTTCGGAGCACGGTGAACTCCCCGCCCGAACCATCGCCGACGCCATCCGCTGCCACTGCCGCAGCCGTCGCTGACAACATGACCTTCGCCGAGTTGTTCCGGCGCCAGCAGGAGTTGGTCGGGACAACCGTCGCGGTCACCGGTCGTGCGTTCTTCGTGTCGCGCTGTCCGCCGCCACAGGCCGGTGGTGAGTGCTCTCTGAACGGCTACTTTGCCGACCCCGGTCGCAATGACCTGCTGGAGAGCGACGTCCCAGGGGCGATCCAACTCGCTGAGGGCGGGCGCTTCCTGTCCTGTCCCGAGTCCGCGGCGATCGATCGGGCCTGTCCCGGCTGGAAGCAAGCAGGCCAATTTCGCATCGTGGCGGTTGTCGAGCACCAGGTGCTGGGCGGGCGCGAGACGCAGTACATCGATCTGGCCGTGAGGGAGAAAAGGCTCACCTGACGTGCGTATGGGGGCGTCGTCGTCGCACGGTGCGGCGGGGCGGATGAACAGTTCGGGGGGAGCACGACAATGCTTGTCACAGTCCTGCCAGGGAAGCAGCGCAAGACGCCACCTGTGAGGCGTCGCAGGTTCATTGCCGGTCTCGCGGCGAGCACGATGTCGTTCGCCGGACTCAC
>JBBSKF010000085.1:0-16053 GCA_038256525.1 Mycobacteriales bacterium
GCACAGATGGCGCGCGCATCGGCATGCGCCTCCGCGAGCCGCCCGAGCACGAGGTCCGCCGCGGCGATCTCGGCCAGGATCAGCCAGCGGTCGATGGTGCGCCCGGAACCCGGCAGCGGCAGGTCGAGAGCTCCGGTCGCCTGTGCAGCGCGCAGGAGCCGCCCCACCGACTCCGGTGTCGCCGGCAGGTCCGCCTCGGTCAACCAGGCGGGCAGCGGCGGGGGCACGCTGAAGGCGCTACCCCTCAGTCGCGGGGCTAGACGCGATGTGTCACGGTCTGCCCGTGTCGCACTACCTGGCCACCGCCTTCACCCCCGCCGTTCGCGCCGCACAGGAGCAGTACGGCAGTCGTGCCGGGCTGTCCCGCTGGGCTGACCAGGACGACGGCCCGAAGCCGCTCGGTGCAGCCGAACGCGAGTTCCTCGCCGTGCAGGACGGCTTCTCGCTGGCGAGCGTCAGCAGCAACGGCTGGCCGTACGTGCAGTGGCGGGGTGGTCCGCCCGGGTTCCTGCGGGTCCTGGACGACCGCACCCTCGGCTGGGCCGACTTCCGCGGCAATCGGCAGTACCTGTCGGTCGGCAACGCCGCAGGCGAGGGCCGGGTCGCTCTGCTCGTGCTCGACCACGCGCGCCAGCAGCGGCTGAAGGTCGCTGGTCGGCTGAGCTTCCGCGACGCCCGTGAGGACCCCGTGCTCGCCCGGACGCTCACCGTCGCGGGCTACGACGCACGGGTGGAGCGGGCAGCGGTCCTGACGGTCGAGGCGTACGACTGGAACTGTCCGCAGCACATCACCCCACGGTTCACAGGTGAGCAGATCGAGGCCGCCGTCGGCCCCCTGCACGATCGGATCGCCGAGCTGGAGGCCGAGGTGGCCGCCCTGCGGCCGGGCCATGGCGGCGGGTGACGGGCTGCGCGCATACGCGGCCCCGGCGTGGGGAAGATCTCCCGCATGAGAATCGGTTCGCTCCTCGTGGTCATCTGGGTCCTCATCGGCGTGCTGGCGGCCTACCAGCGCAACTACTTCGCCCAGGACGGCGGGGACTGCGCCGAACTCGGCACGGTGGTGGTCACGGTCCTCGCGGGGCCGCTCAACTACCTCGGCGTCAACCCGAAGATCGACGACTGCAACGTGCCGCAGCCCTCGGCCTGACGGCTGCCGGGACGCTGCGAGGCCGACTGCCGTTGCGCCGCGGCGGGTGAGGCACCACGATGTGCCGGACACATACTGGCGTGACGCCGGGCCGGCCACCGCGGGCCCCGTCCCGCACGACGTCGCACCGCCGACCTGGGGAGACCACGCATGCCGTACACCGCCGAGATCAGCCGGGCCAATCCGACCTGCTTCGTCTTCGTGGTCGACCAGTCCGGCAGCATGCAGGACCAGATCGGCGGCGGTGAGGTCGTCCAGCGCAAGGCGCAGGTCGTCTCCGACGCCATCAACCGGCTGCTGTACGAGCTGACCCTCAAGTGCGCCAAGGAGGAGGGCGTCCGGGACTACTTCCATGTCGCCTGCCTCGGCTACGGGGCGACGGTCGGCAGCGCCTTCGCCGGCTCGCTCAAGGGCCGGGAGATGGTGCCGCTGAGTGAGATCGCCACGAACCCGGCCCGCTTGGAGGAGCGCACGAAGAAGACGCCCGACGGCGCGGGCGGTCTCGTCGAGCAGACGGTGAAGTTCCCGGTGTGGCTGGACCCGGTCGCTGACGGCGGCACCCCCATGACGCAGGCGCTCGCTCAAGCCCGCCGGCTGGTCTCGGACTGGGTGGACGCGCACCCCTCCTGCTTCCCGCCCGTCGTCCTGCACCTGACCGACGGCGAGAGCACGGACGGGGATCCGTCCACCGCCACCCAGGGCATCATGTCGTTGCTGTCGACCGACGGGAACGCGCTGCTGTTCAACCTGCACGTCTCCAGCGCCGGCGGGACACCGGCGACCTTCCCGGACAACGACGGCGCGCTGCCGGACCAGTTCGCCAAGCTGCTGTTCAGCATCTCCTCCTACCTCCCGGAGCACATGAAGACCTACGCCAAGCAACAGGGCCTGGCCACCTCCGACGGCACGCGCGGCTTCGTCTACAACGCGGATGTGACGTCCATCGTGCAGTTCCTCGACATCGGCACTCGTGCGTCCGACCTGCGCTGAGCGGGACATCTCTGTGCAGGTGGATGCGGTTGCCTTCTGGGGGCAGAAGCACGGCTGTGACCCACGAGAGTACGAAGATGCCTTCGCTGTAGGCGCTCTGGGTGAGTCAGATGCATGGACACTGTCGGACGCGAGCAGGCGGCTGCGCGTGGCGGTGTCCGACGGCGCCACCGAGAGCATGCTGTCCGGGCGGTGGGCCGGGGTTCTGGTCAAGCAGTACACCGCTTCCTCCCGTGCGCACATGCGCACGTCCATCCGCCGGGCTCAGGACCGCTGGCCGCGAGTCCTGCACGAATACAAGGTCGCCCGCGAGCAGGCATCCAAGCCGATCGCGTGGTACGAGGAGCCCGGCCTGGAGCGGGGGGCGCATGCGACGCTTCTCGTGGCGGAGTTCCGGGCCAGGGTGGGAAGCGACCCGGGCCTGTGGACGGCCGAGACGGTGGGCGACAGCTGCCTGTTCCAGATCACCGGAGACACGTTGGTGGGTGCGTTCCCGTTCACCGAGTCCGCCCAGTTCGACACGTCTCCGGCGCTCGTCCACACCGGTCTGCGGAACCGGCGACTGCTGGACAAGCACTGCCGGCGGGCTGCCGGGAGCTACCGCAGCGGTGACACGTTCTTCCTGTGCACCGATGCCCTGGCCGCGTGGTTCCTGTCCCAGGCCGAGCGCGGCGGCGAGCCGTGGACGATCTGGCGCAGACTCGCCGACGCCGGAGCCTTTCGCGACTGGACGGCTGCGGAGCGTTCCGCCGGTCGTCTGAAGAACGACGACGTCACCCTGCTCATCATGCAGATGGTGTGACGGGAGGTCCGGTGAAGTATCCCAGCGGAGCTGACTACGCAGAGGCGCTGCAGAACACGGCCGCCTGCTTCCGCGACCCCGAGCTGGCCGGCGGCACGGTGCAGAGCACTCCGCTCGGCATGCCGCGGGCGATCTCCGGAAACTTCGCCAGCGTCTTCTGCATCGCCAGCCCTCGCGGGAAGCGCTACGCCATCAAGTGCTTCACCCGTCACATCCTCGACCAGCAGGACCGGTACATCGCCGTGTCCACCGCTCTGGCCGAGCTTGACCGGCCGTGGCAGGTCGCTTTCGACTACCAGGAATTCGGCATCTTCGTGCAAGGCCGTTGGTATCCGCTGCTGAAGATGGAGTGGATCGAGGCGCAGGGCCTGCTGCCGTGGCTGGAGGAGCACCTGGATGACGCGGAGGCCATCGCCGATGTGACGGCCGAGTTCGGAGCGGCCGTCTCCGACCTGCAGTCGGCGGGTCTGGCACACGGCGACCTGCAGCACGGCAACCTGCTCGTCGATCGCGCCGGACGGCTCCGGGTCATCGACTACGACGGGATGTTCGTGCAGAGCCTTGCCAACCGGGGCGCCGCGGAGATGGGTCATCTCAACTACCAGTCGCCGCTGCGGACCATGGACGACTTCGACCACACCCTTGACCGGTTCGCGGCCTGGCTCATCTACGTCAGCCTGCTGCTTCTCGTCGACGACCCCGGGTTGTGGATCCAGTTCCACGACGACGGCGAGGAGAAGCTGCTCTTCGGGCGGGATGACTTCGTCGACCAGGAGGTCCTCGAGGCGCTGAGCGGACCGCCGGAGTTCGATCCTGCTCTGGACTCACTGCGCTCCTGCTGGGACGCGAACGACCTGACGCAGGTGCCACCGTTCGACCCGGCTGCCCTGCCCACACCGAGCGAGATGCTCAGCGGCGACTTCGCCGTCTCGACCACGCCGGCGGCTGTGTCGCGCGCCCCTCGGCGGACCCGGTCCGCCGAGCCGCTGCCGCCGGTCCGGGACCTCGAGTTCTGCGGGGGACTGCTGCTGTCCCGGATCGCGCTCACCCTCGCGGTTCTGGGCCTGCTCGGCCTGCCGTTGGCCGTGTTCCTTCCGGCCGTCGGAGCGGCCGTCGCCGTCGTGGGCCTGCTCACCGCCGGGCTCATCGCGGTGCCCGCCTACCGGGCTCAGCCGGAGAACGACGACCGGCAGTCCGCCGCGGCTGAGCTCGCAGCGAGGCAGCGTGACCGCGAGGTGGCGCAGGACCGGCTGGACGAGGTTCAGCAGGGCGAGCGGGCCGGCGGGTCCCGAGGACCGGGTCGGACGGTCGTGCCCGGCCCGCCGGCTGCCAATCCCAGCCAACAGCGCTCGGAGACGGACCGTCTGCGCGAGCTGGAGGCTGAGCGCGCGCGCATGCACGACGCGCTGCAGGAGCTGCAGAGCACCGAGGCCGTCCGGCTCCGTGACGCGCTGTCCCGGCGCCAGGAGACACACGTGCAGGCCCTGCTGAAGGCCAACGAGATCGAGCGCGCGATCCTGTTGGGTGTCAACCGGACCCTCGCCCGGCAGCTGGGATCCCGAGGCGTTTTCACGGCAGCCGATCTCACCGGCGTCGAGGTCATCGAGGGCGGCGGTCGGGCGGCTCGGGGGCAGACGATGGTGGTGCTGCGCAGCGGCCGGCGCGTGAAGATCGACGGTTTCACTGCGGCCAACGGTGAGAGCCTTCGGTCGTGGTATCTCGGGGAGCTGGCGAAGGCCCAGGCCTCGGCCCCCATCGCCCTGTCGACGGCCGAGACGGCCGCGATACGCAAGGGCATCGACGTCGAGCGGCGGGAGCTGAAGTCGGCCCAGGCCCGCCTGATGAAGCGCATCTCGCAGGAGAACCGGATGGCCAAGCATCGATCTGCGAACGGTCAGCTGCGAGCGCGGCAGAACGACAGCAAGAACGCCGCGGCCGCGGCCCGGCGGATGGTGCTCGGCGCGCAGGACGACCTGGAGGAGGCCACCTGGGCGGAGCAGGTCGCCGCCCGGCGACTCGAGTCCTACTCCAGCCTGACGCTGGTGCGTTTTCTGCTGCGCTGAGGGCCGTTCGCGCGGCCTGCACCGGCTCCACTTCTGCTCCACTGCGGCTCGACATCTACAGCTCAAGATGTCGGCATGACTTCTCGAAGCAGCCTCCCGAACAGCTCCGCCACCACGAGCAAGGATCCGCGCCGGCTGGGCCTGGTGCTCTGCTCGCTCGCCCTGCCGGTCCTTCTCGGCGCGTATGTCCTGCTCCTGGGTTACGGCGTGCGGCCGCAGTCCCCCGGCGACGAGCTGCGCATCGACCAGTACCTGGCCCTGGTCGATAGTAGCCAGGTCGGCTCCGCCACGATCCTGTCGGCTGATGACCGCATCGTGGGGACGTACGGCGGGGGGCAGCGGTACTGGATCGATTTCTCCGGCGGCCACGAGACGCTGTTCGCCCGGCTCACCAGCGCACTCGAGGCCGCCAGGGTGCCCACGTCGGTGGACGCCCAGTCGGTCAAGGACGTGGTCGGGCCGGTGAGCGCGATCCTGCCGGTGCTGATCCTGGGCGATCTGTTCGTGATCCTGTATCTGGCCGGCCGGCGCGTCGCCCCGCTCGCGGCGTTCGGCCGGGTCGGGGCCCGCGGCGTCGACGACGCTTCTCAGCTGACCTTCGCTGAGGTGGCCGGAGCGGACGAGGCGGTCGAGGAGCTGCGCGAGATCGCCGACTACCTCAGCTCTCCGGACCGATTTGCGGCAATGGGGGCGCTGGTGCCCAGGGGGGTGCTGCTGTCCGGCCCGCCCGGTTGTGGCAAGACCCGCCTTGCGCGGGCGGTCGCCGGTGAGGCAGCGGTGCCGTTCTTCACGATCTCCGGCTCGGACTTCGTCGAGATGTACGTGGGGGTGGGTGCCGCCCGTATCCGGGACCTGTTCGCGCAGGTGCGCGCCGAGGCGCCGGCCATCGTGTTCATCGACGAGATCGACGCCGTGGGTCGCGCCCGCAGCGCCTCGGCCGCCGGGGGATCGGACGAACGTGAGGCGACGCTCAACCAGCTGCTCGTGGAGATGGACGGGTTCGCGGCAGCGTCCGGGGTCGTGGTGATCGCTGCCACCAACCGGCCGGACATCCTCGACCCCGCCCTGCTGCGTCCCGGTCGGTTCGACCGCCGGGTGACGATAGACCCCCCCGACCGGCGGGGCAGGGAGGCCATCCTCACGATCCACACGCAGGACAAGCCACTGGACGTAGGCGTCGATCTGAGCTCAGTCGCCGCGTCGACCGCCGGCTTCTCGGGCGCCGACCTGGCGAACGTGGTCAACGAGGCCGCTCTGCTGGCCACCCGGCGCTCGTCCCCGCTCATCGCCAGCAGCGACCTGGACGAGGCAGTCGAACGGGTCGTGTCAGGGCCGTCCCGGCGCAGCCGGGTGCTGACCGCTGGTGACCGTCGACGGGTGGCGATCCACGAGTCCGGGCACGCCGTGGTCGCCGCAGGTCAGCCGGGTGCCGCACCTGTCACGAAGGTCTCCGTCCTGGCGCGCGGACATGCAGGCGGGTTCACCCTTCAGGTGCCCGAGGGCGACCGGGTCCTGGCCACCCGCAGCGAGCTCGTCGATCGGGTCTGTGTGCTGATGGGAGGTTGGGCCGCCGAGCGGGTCTTCCTCGGTGAGAGCTCGACCGGCTCCAACGACGATCTCGTACGCGCGACCGACCTGGCCCGCCGGATGGTCTGCGAATGCGGCATGGGTGAGCAGTTCGGCCCGCTCGCCATCCCCCCCGCGGGCCTGGTGGATGGCTCGGTTCCGGCGTGGTCCGACGTCACGTTGGCCGCGATCGATGCCGAGACGCGGGCGATCGTGACCCGTGCAGCCGAGCGTGCCATCTTCGTCGTCTCGACGCATCGCGAGGTGCTGGAGGAGCTGGCGTCGGAGCTGATCGCGGTCGAGAGCCTCGCGGGCGCCGAGCTGGACCGCTTCCTGTCCCGGGTCACGGAGCCGGCGGTGCCCGCACCGTCGGATCTCGCCCTGGTCTCATGAGCCGCTCGCCCCGGACGGGCGGAGGTCGCTGCCCGCGCGCGGCGCCCGGGCGTAGCGGCGAATCACGGCCTCGGCAGCGGTGGTCCGCCCGGCCTCCCAGGCAGCCGTGAAGGCGTGGACACCCAGGCCGTCCCGCACGTCGGCCATGTCCCGGTCGTGTCGTGGCGACTCGGCCGGTGGCACCGGCCCGCCAAGCGCTTCGCGCAGCGCGTCGGCGGTCCCCAGCAGGCGCGCTGCCTGCTCCAGCGCAGCGGCGGCGGCCCCCCGGGTGGCAGCCAGGCCCTCCAGGCACTCGGCGGCTGCGAGCCCGTCGCCGCGACCGCCGGCGACCGCCAAGCCCTCGGCGAACAGTTCGGCAGCGCCCGGGTCGTCACCTTGGGTGCGGGCCAGCTTGGCGAGGCGCAGCAGCGACCAGGCGATGCAGTAGGTGTCCTGTCCCTTCTCGGCGATCTCGATGCTCTCCGCGAGCAGCCGACGCGCCTTCGCGGGATGCCCAGCTGCCCGCTCCAGATCGCCGAGGTGGCTCAGCGACCAGGCCTGCCCGTACCGGTCGCCGAGCTCGAGACGGACCGTCAAAGCCTCGTTGTGCAACAAGCGGGCAGCTGCCAGGTCGCCCTCGTTCTGGGCGGCCCAACCCAGGTAGGTCAGTGACCAGCAGACGCCGTAGCGGTCACCGAGCGCACGCTGCAGGGCCAGGCTCTGCCGGCAGGACGACCGCACGGTGTCATGGTCACCTTGCAGCAGGGCCAGGTAGGCCACCGCGGTGAGCGCCTGGGCAAGGCCCTGCTCATCACCGACCTCGCGCCAGACGGTCAACGCCTGCTCGGTGTAACGCCGTGCCCGTACGAAATCTCCTCCTGTCTGGGCGATCCAGCCCAGATTGGTGAGCGCCGCCGCCACCACCCGCGGCTCGCCGACGTCGCGGCCCAGGCCGAGGCTCTGCTCGTAGAGGACGGTGGCGGCGTCCAGCCGGCCTTCCAGACCTTCGAGGTTGCCAAGACTGTGCAGGGCCGAGGCCGTCCCGCGCGGATCGCCGATGTCGAGGCTCAGCGCCAGGCCCGCCTCGAGGTGCTGACGGGCAGCCGGGTGGTCACCCTGTCGCTGCGCAAGCACCCCCGCCCACCGGTGGGCCTTGGCCCGCAGGGCCGGTGATTGCGCCGGTCCCGTCTCCAACGCGGCCGCCAGCCACCGCCGACCCTCGCTCAGGTGTCCGCGGACCTCCCAGAAGCGCCCGAGGCCAGTGGCTAGCGACAGCAGCCCGGCCCCGTCCGCGTTGTGCGCGGCCCAGCCCAGCGCGGTGCGCAGGTTGTCAAGCTCGACGGCGAGACGCTGCAGCCAGTGTGCCTGCCCCGTCGCCTCCAGATGGGGCTCCGCCTCGGCCACCAGCGTGACCGCCCAGGCCAGGTGCCGGTCGGCCGCCGACCCGCTGGCCCCGGTCTCCACGAGCCGCTCGGCGCTGTACTGGCGAAGAGTTTCGAGCATCCGAAACCGGCTGCCCGACGGTCCGATCTCCGCCAGCACCATCGACCGGTCGCAGAGGTTCCCCAGCGTCTCGAGGATCGATGCTGGTACGGGGTGGCTGGTCTGGCAGACCGCCTCGGCCGCCTGCAGGGTGAAGCCTGCGGTGAAGACCGAGAGTCGCTCGAACAGCAGGCGCTCGGCTGCAGGCAGGCTGTCGTAGCTCCAGTCGATGGCGGCTCGCAGTGTCCGGTGGCGGCGCGGCCCCGTCCGGGTGCCGGCGGACAGCAGCGTGAACCGGTCGTCAAGGCGTTCGGCGATCTCCCGCACAGACAGCAGCCGGGTGCGCGCTGCCGCCAGCTCGATGGCCAGGGGGATGCCTTCCAGCCGCGCGCAGATCCGGGCGACGTGACCCGCGTCGCCAGGCGCGAGTCGAAGCCCCGGACACAGGGTCCCGACCCGATCCAGGAACAGCTGTGCCGCCTCGAAGCCCGCGAGCTCGGCGAGGGAGGCGTCGGGAGGTGGTGTTGCCAGTGAGGGCACCCGCCAGACGGTCTCCACCGAGACTCGGAGCAGCTCCCGACTGGTGGCCAGGATGCGCAGGGCGGGAGTCTCGGACAGCAGTTGCTCGACGAGGCTCGCACAGGCATCGACGAGGTGCTCGCAGTTGTCGAGAACGATCAGCATCCGTCGCTCGGCGATGTGTGCGGTGATCGTCTCCGCCGCGGGGCGGTGGTCTTCCTCTGCGAGGCCGAGGGCACCGAGGACCTGCTGCCCGAGGGCCCGGCCATCGGACAGTGGCGCCAACTCGACCAGGAAGACCCCACCGGGGTGATCGTCCAGCAGCTGGGCGGCGACTTCCTGCGCCAGCCGGGTCTTGCCCACCCCACCGGCCCCCACGAGGGTCACCAGCCGGGCCCCCGCGCACAGGCGCTGGATCTCGCTGAGATCGTCCTCCCGGCCGACGAAGCTGGTGAGCTGGGCCGGCAGGTTGTTCGGCGCCCGCAGCCCTCGTGCTTGAACCGGAGCCACCGGCGCGGACGGGACGTCGAGGCTCGACCGTTGCTGAAGGACGTCGTCCTCGAGCCGGCGCAGCTCCGGGCTCGGGTCGATGCCCAGCTCTTCGGCCAACAGGCGTCGCAACTCGCTGTAGGCCCGCAGCGCCTCGCTCTGGCGGCCACAACGGTAGAGCGCAAGGATGAGCTGACCCCACAGGCGCTCCCTCATCGGCTGCTCGTCGGTCAGGCGCCGCAGCTCCGGGACGAGGTCGTGGTGGCGCCCGAGGGCGAGCTCGGCGTCCACGCACTCCTCGACGGTGACCAGTCGCAGCTCCTCCAGGCGGGTGGCCTCGGACCGGGCGAAGGGTTCGTAGACGAAGTCCGCCAGTGCCGCGCCCCGCCACAGGGCCTGCGCTTCGCGCAGGCGTTCTGCTGCTGTGGCGGCGTCGCCCGCCGCCAAGGCCCGACGTCCCTCGCCGGCGAGCCGCTCGAACCGGAGGGCGTCGACGCGCTCGGGATCGACCGCGAGCAGATACCCGGGATCTCGGGTCAGCAGGACGCGGGGCGCGCTGCGCGCTGCCCGCCCCGGCTCGAGCACAGCTCGCAGGTGGGAGATGTAGGTGTTGAGCGTGGCCACTGCCGTGGTGGGAGGGCTGTCACCCCACACGACGTCCGTGAGGCGCTCGCGGGACACGATCTGGTTGGCGCGCAGCACCAGCTCGGCGAGCAGGGCGCGCTCCTTGTTGGCTGCGATCGTCACCGGGCGCCCGGCGTCGAAGACCTCCAGCATCCCGAGAACGCGAAATTCCACGGCTGGCTCCCGTCAGAGGTGAGCGGCGGAATCCTCCCACGGCTGCTCCACCCCTGGCTCCATTGCGGCTCCATCCGCACGGTCGACGATGCCGGCACCGGATTTCCCACGAGCGAAGGAGACGCGTCATGCAACGAGACAAGGTGTACCGCGCAGCGGCGGTTCTGGCGGTGACTGCGGGCGGGGTTTCGCTCTGGTCGGGCCTTGCGCAGGCCGACGGCGCCGGGGCCCACGGTCTGAGTCCGGTGGTGGACTCGAACGTGCGGGTGGACGAACCCATACGCATCAAGCAGAAGGCGGGAGCGCGGGTGATCGTCACCCACATCACCGTCCAGCCAGGTGGCCACACCCCGTGGCACTACCACCCAGGCCCTCACATCGTCTCCGTCAAGAGCGGGACCGTGACGGTCCTCGAGACGGACTGCTCACCCACGGAGTACTCAGTCGGTGATGGCTTCTTCGATCCCGGATCGACGCGGAAGCCGCACGTCCACACACTCCGCAACCTGTCCGACGTTCCCGCCGAGGTGGTCATCACCGACCTCCGCGGCGAGGACGACCTCCGGCCGACCGTCCCGGTCGACCCGCCGGCGGCGCCCTGCCCGTAGGACGCATAGACGGGGCGGAATCAAGGGGTCAGCGCAACATCAGGTCTGAGGTCATGATCGTCGGGACTCAGGAGGCCAGTGGTGGGGTCGGTCGGCACCTGCTGACGGATAGTCGCGCAGCTCGCTCTTTCCGGCAGCCGTTCCTCGTTTCCTACGGGATCCGGATCGGCGAGCGGCTGGCCGACGCCGCCGAGGTGGTCGAGAAGGACGTCGTGGGCGCCGAACTGGTGCCCGTTCTGATCGCGGACCGAGAACGGGTCGACCGGGCCCGCGAGGAGCTGTTTCCGGAGACGGTGGCGCGCAGCGTCGCGGTGAGCAGTTACCAGGGCGGCTATGCCGCTGGGGCCGGCAGCCGCCGATCTGGCCCAGCTGGATGAGCATGTCGCCTCCATCGGGCGGGACCGAGCTGCTCCTGAACGGCCGCCGGCGTTGCGAGCTCCGCGAGTGGGCCGGGACGGGCAGCGGTGAAGGCGGTCGACCGGGCTCCCGAGGACGGCCTCCAGCACTTGGGCGGCTGGGCTGTGCAACCGGCATTCGGTTGCCAGAGTGCCGGACCCCGACCTCATCTCCGCGCATGGCGTCCGTGCATGCCTCGGAGGTCGCCTCCGGTGTCCTGGGGGACATGCGGGTCACCGTCGGCGGAGTCAGTGTCGAGCAGCTCGGCGGGCCGCAGTCGCGGGTGGTGCTCGCCGGTTGTCTGGGATGGCAGCCCGCCCGCCGGCGTCGGTGCTCGGGCGGCGCGGCGCAGGCTACCGACTGGTGACCTCCGAGATGCGATGGAGGTTGCCGTAGCCGCCATCGGCGTAGGACGTCCAGGCAACGGCATGGTGTTTGCCGGTGGCGGGGTCGAGCCGCCAGCCGCCGACGGTGCCATCGTTGCCGATGGCCATGGCTCGGACCTGCGTCGTGACGTCGAGGTCCAGCCTGAGGTTCTTGTCACCGCGCCAGCAGACGGCCCGGTCGCCGAGTTCGGTGAACAGCGTCCCCGAGGCGGCGCCGGCCTCGTTGATCTTGGGGGCGTTGCTTGTCACACCCTTGCCGAGGTCGACGACCGAGTACGAACGCAGCCCGGCCGCGGCGGTCCGGACGTTCGGGACCTCGTTCGCGGGCGGGTCCCCGAGGGGCGCGACGCCGCCGTCGATCGGCTCCTGCACGGTGGCGGCCCGCTCAGCTCGGCGGCAGCGTCGGCGGGCAGGGCCGGCATGACATCGAGGACCAGTACTGACAGCAGCGGGGCGACGAGCCAGTGGGGGAGGACGGGGCGGGCGGACATGATGGGGCCGCGCTCTTGCCGTTCTCTTGCGGCGTTCTTGCAGCCTGTGCTGCGAGGCATCTCGCGGACAGCACCGCGTCGATACACGTCAGCGGGTCTGCGCCCAGCCGCTCCTGACCAGCCCTGCCCCGCACGGCCGGCCCGCCTCCTGTGGAGAGGCGGGCCAGACGCGCGTCAGCGGCTAGCGGGAGCGACCGCTGGCGCCGACGGTGTAGGCCGTCTGCGACTGCGGGTTGAACGTGCGGGTCTTGTCAGCGTTCGACCCGGCGATAGCCGAGTCGTTGAGCTTGAGGACATCGAAGCCCTGCTGGATGTCGCTGCTGTAGATCAGGCCGTCGTAGAAGTACGCCGACCACGAACCGCCGAGCACCAGCTCCGATGCACTGAGCGGGCCACGGTCGAACCAGGCGATCTCGCGTGGGTTGGCCGAGTCGGTGAAGTCCATCACCGAGATGCCGCCCTGGTACCAGGACTGGACCATCAGGTCGCGTCCCTGGTTGTTCGGAATGAGCGATCCGTTGTGGGCGACGCAGTTCTCCTCGTTGGTCTGTGTCCGCGCGATCTTGAAGTAGGACCGCTTCTGCAGCTGTCCGCCGACGATGTCGTAGATGGCGTCAGCCCCCAGCTCGTCACCGACCGTGGGGTTGCACGTGGGCGATCCACCACCGCCGAGCTCGTCGGTGAAGACCACCTTGCTCGCGTCGTTGTCGAAGGTCGCCGAGTGCCAGAAGGTGAAGTTCGGGTCGGTGACCGAGGCGGTGACCTTGGGCTCGAGGGGCTTGCTGATGTCGATCAGCACGCCCTGGCCCATGCAGGCGCCGGCAGCGATCCCCTTGGCCGGGTAGGCCGTGATGTCGTGGCAACCGCTGGTGGCCCTGAGCTCCCTGCCTTTGGGGAAGGCCGTGGTCGGTGCCACCTTGCCGCCGGCGAACCCGCCGTCCGGGAACAGCACCGGCTCAGCGACCACGGACGCCGTCGCGGGAGCCGCGTCGGGCACCGCCACGATGCTGATCTTGTCGTGCGGGGGCTGGCAGTCCTTCTGAACCGCAGAGGGGCTGTAGGAGCTGGCGTAGACCAGCATCCGCTCGTTCGCCGGGTCGGGCACCAGGGTGTTGGTGTGAGACCCGCAATCGGTCTCGACACTGGTGAGCAGCACCGGGTTCGCCTTGTCCTTGATGCTCCAGACGCGGATGCCCTCCCAGTACTCGGTCGTCGGGTCGAGGGCTTGCGCCGTCGTCAGGCCAGGGGCATCGCACGCGGCGCTGGCCCGCCGCGAGTCGGTCGAGGTGATGACGATGTCTCCGTAGGCAGAGACGTCGTTCTGCGCACCCAGACAGGAAACCTGGCTCACGAGCTGTGGAGCGCCGCCCTTTCGGACGTCCCAGAGCGAGAAGCCGTTGTAGTTGCCTTGCACGGCATAGCCGTCGACGAAGGCGAGGTCGCTGTTGAAGGCACTCACCCCCTCAGCGATCCCGGTCTTGGGGGTGTTGCTCAGCAGGCGAAGGTTCGCCGAGCTGGCCATCGTGCCGGGTGTCGGCAGCGGTGCACCGGAGTCATCGAACTCGGCGACCTGCGCAGCGGTGAAGCACTCGGACCGGGTTACCTCTTCTCCTGCCTTTTCCTGGCAGGCTTCCGGGTGGGCCAGAGCCGGCGGCGCGACCAGCAGGCTCATCGTGAGCCCACCCGCCGCGACCAGTCCGGTCAGGGTCACGGCTCGACGCCTTGTTCTCGTTCTCCTCATGTGTTGCTCCTCTCGAGCAATCCCCCGCGCCCGGTTGGGCTCGTCCGGACTGCTGCGTCGAAACGTACGTCAGGGGACACTCGGGACGAAAGTGCGCACATCCCCCACCCCCTGTCAAGCGACGCGGTGTGAGGGGACGCTCGCCTGTGGGTCTGGAGCGTGAGGTGAACGTCCTCCACAGGCCCGACCGACCCCTGGCGCTGCTCGCTGGACACCCGCTACGTTCGACGCCGCGACCGGGCGTAGTGGGACGAAACGACAGGGGGGGGGGACCGTGAGCGCGGTCGACACGGTCGAGGCCGAGGTCCGTGAGCTCGTCCGCCGGCGGGGGCTCGACCCGATCACCGATCACACCCAGATGCGCCGCCTGGTCGACGAGGTCGTGACCGACTACGACGAGCGGGCGATGACCTCCACGCTCGCGCCGCTGACCGACGCACGGCAAGCCGCTCGGGCCGTCTACGACGCTGTCGCCGGCTTTGGGCCACTGCAACGCCATCTCGACGACCCGAGCGTCGAGGAGATCTGGATCAACGAGCCCGGCCGGGTCTTCGTCGCCCGCCGCGGCCGGTCCGAGCTCACCACGACGATCCTCACCGACGGCCAGGTGCGCGACCTGGTCGAGAAGATGCTCAAGACCACCGGTCGGCGGGTCGACCTCTCGACGCCGTTCGTGGACGCGATGCTGCCGGACGGTTCCCGCCTGCACGTCGTCATTCCCGACATCACTCGCAAGCACTGGTCGGTGAACATCCGCAAGTTCGTGCTGAGCGCGAACTCGCTGGACGAGCTCCTGAGCCTGGGCACCTTGACCCCGCAGTCAGGCGACTTCCTCGAGGGCGCGGTCGCCGCCGGGCTCAACATCATTGTGGCCGGCGGGACGCAGGCGGGAAAGACAACCTTGCTCAACTGCCTGGCCGCGGCGATCCCCGGCAAGGAACGGGTGATCACCTGCGAGGAGGTCTTCGAGCTCACCATCCCGCTCCCCGATGTCGTGTCGATGCAGACCCGGCAGCCCAACCTGGAAGGCACCGGCGAAATCCTGCTGCGCCGGCTGGTCAAGGAGGCGCTGCGGATGCGCCCTGACCGCATCATCGTCGGGGAGGTCCGCCAGGAGGAGTGCCTCGACCTGCTGATCGCCCTCAACAGCGGCTTGCCGGGCATGTGCTCGATCCACGCCAACTCCGCCCGCGAGGCCATCGTCAAGCTGTGCACCCTGCCGCTGCTGGCGGGGGAGAACGTCGGCCACAACTTCGTCGTGCCCACCGTCGCCAGCTGTGTCGACATCGTCGTGCACATCGCCAAGGACGGCGCCGGTCACCGCCGGGTGCGCGAGATCGTGGCCGTCCCGGGCCGGGTCGAGGGCGACGTCGTCGAGGTGGCTGACCTGTTCTCCACCCGCGCTCACCGGCTGGTCCGGGCCGACGGGTTCCCGCCGCACCCCGAGCGCTTCGAGTGGGCCGACATCGACCTGGTGCAGCTCCTCGCGCCCGAGCGCGTCACCTGACATGGGGGCCCTGCTCGGCTTGCTGTTCGGCCTGGGTTGCCTGCTGATCTGGCGTTCGGGCAGCCGGGCGCCGACGCCGCGTACGACCAGCACGCAGACCTGGGACGACAGGGCACACGACCTGCTCGCGCAGGCCGGGGTCGAGGGTGTCTCACCACGTCAGCTCGCGGGTGCGAGCGCCGGGCTTGCCCTGGTCACCTTCGTGCTCGTGCTGGGCACCTCACAGGTCCCGGTCATCGCGGTGCTGTTCGGCGGATTCGCCGCCTGCTTGCCCTTTCAGCTCGTGCGCCGCCGTCGCGGGCAGCGCACCAGGGAGCTGCGCGAGGTCTGGCCGGAGGCGGTCGACAACCTGGCCAGCGGAGTACGCGCCGGCTTGTCGCTCCCGGAGGCGCTGACCCAGCTGGGGGTGCGTGGGCCCGAGCAGCTGCAGTCGGCCTTCCGGCGGTTCGGCGAGGACTACCGGGCGAGTGGGCGCTTCGGGGAGAGCCTGGACAGGTGCAAGGACAACCTCGCTGACCCGGTCGGCGACCGCGTCGTGGAGGCCCTGCGGATGGCCCGCGAGGTCGGGGGCACCGACCTCGGCCGGTTGCTGCGCACGCTGTCGACGTTCCTGCGGGAGGACGCCCGGACGCGGGCCGAGCTCGAGACCCGGCAGGGCTGGACGGTCAACGCCGCCCGCCTCGCCCTCTGCGC